>DHCC01000071.1 GCA_002398875.1 Bacteroidales bacterium UBA4912
GAATATGGTCATGATCTCATCGTCAGAGAAAGAATGTCTGTTGTAGTTATCCACCTCTTTATATGGTTCAAGAATAGTCAACACTTTTTCTTTTGTAAACTGTTCTTGTAAAAGAGGGTAGGGTCCTTCAATATTAAAATCATACGTATTAATGGTATAATTGGGCTTGAAGTCTCTCTTATGATTCAGCATAAATCCTGAGATGGCATATATTATTATTATACCGGAAAAAAAATACGAAAGATCACGATGAATCACACGTGACCATTTTCTAAGTTTAGACATAAATTTATCACTCATTGTTTTTAAACCTGCAAGTTATTGAAAACTATATTATGGACAATTCATCAAAAACATAGCGAGAAGGAGAGTATTTATCCAAAATAAACAATACATATCTTATATCTACCGCAATAGCTCTTGAAATTTCTTTATCGTATCGATAATCAGACGCTACTCCTTCCCAAATTCTATCAAAATTAAGACCTACCAACTCTCCTTTTCCGTTTATGATCGGCGATCCAGAACTTCCGCTTGTTGTATGGGCATTCGTCAAGAAATTGACTGGCAGCTGATTGTTTTTATCGGAGTACTTCCCATAATCGGCATTGCTGTGCAGGTCTCTGATTTTCTTGGGTATATAAAAATTTGGATCTTCCATGTTATTCAGATATTTAGATAAAACCCCATCCAGTGTAGTAAACGGATCATACCAAAGGCCATCCTGTGCATTAGCACCTGAAACTCTTCCATAACTAATTCTTAGTGAGTTGTTGGCATCAGGATATAGTGTTGAGGCATTATTCATCTGCATATAACCTTCCAGATAGATATCGTTCAACTCTTGGAGACGGGCCTGCAAATCGCCTCTTTGGCGTACAATCCTGTCTACATTAATCATATAGTAGCCTATTGATATAGCATATAACGGATCTTCCTTTATCTCTTTCTGAACATTCCTGTTAGAATCTTCTAAAAATGAAATTACCCTTTCCTTGTTCGTAAAAAGTGAATTTGCAAATATCTCCTGAGACAACTTTTCTACGTCTCCATTGTAGATGGTCAAATAACGAACCATAGCTTCGGGTTTGAACTTATTGGGCATATTTTCGTAATATTTCACCATCATGTTACGAAATATTTTTCTATCTATCTCGTAATCCCAATTGTTGAAAAATTGGTGTGTAAGCCCCATAAGTCTCTTAGCCTCAGCGCTTGCTTTTTTGTCGTCAATTTTTTGTCTTGAATAAATGGCAGCCATTTTTTCAAACTTCCCAATAAAGGGCACTATTTCAGAACCATTTAGTCCGGCTTCGTTAAAATAGTCATAGGCTAAATTATATTCGGCAACTTTTTGATAATGCTCTTCCATCTCTTTAAGAACAGAGCCATACTTTGCAGCTCTTTCAGGGGTACTATTAGCCCATTTATTAAAGAGTTCTTCTTCTTTCTTTTTTACATTCACGAGATCCATTCTGGATACTCCCATAATTTCTCCCTTCCATCTTAGGTAGCTATTGCCAATGGAAGATAATCTTGTTGTATATCTAAATTTCAGGGATGGATTCTCTTCGATTGCATTATTAATAATGTCCAACTTCTCTTTTCTAATGGCAACTTTGTGGGCATTTTGGTTATAAATAATCTTATCAAGGGCAAAAGATGGAACATATTCACGAGTAGAACCGGGAAACCCCATAATCATTACAAAATCCTGATCTTTTACACCTTTGGAAGAAACCGGTAAAAAATGAACAGGCTTATAGGGCCTGTTATTCTTAGAGTAAGATGCAGGCATATTCTTATTGTTGGCATAAACTCTTAAAAGAGCGAAATCCCCTGTATGACGTGGCCATTTATAATTATCTGAATTACCTCCAAATTTTGCAATGGCCATTGGAGGAGCTGCAACCATTCTAACATCTCTGTAAACGGCATACACATTCATGATATATTGACTATTGCCAAAGAGAGACTGCATTCTCACCTCATATTTGGTGCCTTTTGTCTCTCTATCTGCAATTTTTTTCCCATTTTCGTCTATTTTATCTTTTTTCGTGCGTCCTGTAAGCCCGTCAGTACCTTCCAAAATCTCTTCCGTAACATCCACCATGCGTATAAGCTGCTTCACCTGCAGACCTCTGCAAAGAGACTCCTCCGATCTATTATTAGCCCAATAACCATACTTTAGAAAGTCATTTTCCGGAGTGGAAAATCGTTCAATATATGACATCACTACGTGATAGTTCGTGATAATCAAGCCACTGTCGGAGACAAAGCTTGCGGTTCCATAGCTCCTTAAATTTGCTCCCTCACCCATCAATCCTATAACGGCATCTTTGAGGCAAGCCTGGTTTATGCTGTATATCTCTTCAGCGCTCAGTTTTAACCCCATTTTTCTCATTTGAGAAAATTTCTGATTTTTAAGTAGTAACGGTAACCACATGCCTTCATCGGCAATGAGTTGTGTCGGCAATAAAATAGTTGTCAAAACGCATGACAATAATAATCTCCTCATGTTCTATTCCTTTTCAATAATGTTTAGTAAAAAATTATAATTGGGTCGATTTGCACGCTCCCTCTTTGAAGCCCTTTTCAAATTTCTCCTGGTTTTTTCTAATTGTGCAAAAGCAGCTTCTTTAATTATTAATTCTATGCCAAATTTCGGATCATTTTTTTGGCTTGAAACCGCACTTACGCTCTTTAATGTTTGTAAATACGAAATTTGCATATTTTTATCATAAAGAGATCCTTCCCTTGTCATTTTCCATATTAGCTTATCCAAATCTTCAAAATATCTCTCGAGATTTTTGCCGGCCTGTTTATCTTCACTGCCATTCACAATCCGCGGGAGTAAATAGTGAGCCATCAAAGAGGACAACGTTTCTCCTTGTGATTTTAAAATCAACTCTTTTTGAAATCCAAGTATCTGATTGATATCATCTCTTTCCATGTATAATGGATACTCATGCAAATGTCTTACTACAAACTCCAGTGCTTCTTTCTGTTTATTGAGAGACACCGGTACATATTTGTCGGTAACAAAATGTAAAGGTCCCTGATAATTATACACACCTCCAATATAAGAGATTGGCAATGTTATATATCTGCAATATTGCTTGTTCAGAGCTTGATAGCGAGACTCTATCACATCCAAACCGCCTCCCTCCTGAATTGTCCAATCGACAAGACTATCCAATATTATTCGTGTGTTGTTTATTCCACTCTGTGAAGAAGCTATGATGTCATTTCCAAGCGACTCAGGTTGGGATGAAGGGTCGGGAGAAATTGGCGATGTGATGAAGGGAGAGAAAAGATAGAAAGGGTTGTTACCTTTCGATGCAAACAGCGAGTCTAACATCTGTTTCTCATCTTCCGGTGTTTCTGCACCGTGTATATACTTGTATCCGTACTCTATCGACAGAAAATCGAAGGGCCCTAGATGTGGTGGAGTCATTTTCACCCCTCTCTCTAAGTCCCCCGGTTCAGCAACGTGATTAAATCTTGCATAATCCATTACAGATGCTGTGGTACCATAAGTTTGAGTAAACGTTGGAGATCGTAACGAGTCGACCGGGTACGCATAAGAGCCCCTCATGTTGTGCTGCAAGCCCAACATGTGTCCAACCTCATGAGCAATCGAATATCTTATGATCTCTCCGGCAACTTCGGGATCGAAATCAAGAGCACGGGCACGAGGATCTGCAGCCGCTGTTTGCGTAAAGCGCCACATATTGACTAAATTCACCACATCATTCCACCACAGAACTTCTCCATTGATAATTTCTCCACTTCTTGGATCGGTCCAAATTTGGCCTGCAGCATTGGCTTCGTTCAAAGGAAAATATCTGACTACGTTGGTTTTAATATCGTATGGATCAAAGTCGGGATCACTTGGAAACTCTTTGGCTGTTAAAACATCCCTAAAACCTATTTTTTCAAATGCTTTATTCCAATCTTCTATACCCGACTTAATAAAGGGAATCCACTCGGAAGGGAAATAGGGCTCAATATATACAACGATGGGATGAAGAGGTTTCACCAACTTACCGGATGCATGTGCCTCAATATCTTGTTTAGCGGGTTCAATTTTCCATCTTGAAATATAACTCTTTGTCTCAATACCTTTTCCGGATGCGTAATGTTTTTTACTAATAGGTTGGTAACCAATTCTGTCATCGTTAAGGCGAGTCATTAATGGATAGTCGGAAAGTCTCAATAAAAAGTACTGAACAGTTAATGCTAAAGTCTCCCTTCCCCCATTAAATTCATAATAGCTACGAATATTTACATGATCATTATACTCTCGCATAAAAAGGATCTTGCTAAGCTTACTTTCCAGCTTCCCTTTTTTAACATTATCCGGAAGAGGCCAGGCTAGCTGAACCTCTTCCGAAAAATATTTTGTAACATCTACAATTGAAGCATTATCAGATTCATTTCGTTTTTCGATATCAAAAATCATCGAACTCCCAACAATCTCATTTCTTTTAAGAGCCCCGTATATTGGATTTGTAGCATCCACCTCCGAAAATTGTGTTAACTCTTGTATTAACATGTATTTTCCTTCTTTTTTAAAGCGGATAACTACAGGGGGAGTCCTCATTTGTCCCGCCGAGTAAACTTTAGCTTTTGGAGAGCTTATGTCTACTACTCTGGAACCAAATAATATATCCTTACCAAGAAGAGAGTCTGGTATTTCAAACGTATACTTATCTGAACTTTTAACAACCTTTATAAAGGAGTCTTGCTGCCCTTTAAGAAAGAAAGGAGCTAAAACCAGAAAAGAAATGAGAATTGTTTTCTTCAACATAGAATCTGAATAAATTATGATCTCACTATCTTCTTGGATACAATCTGTACTGAACCTTATACATATCCCCATCCTTTTCGATGGCCAACGTCTCTGGCATGTTTTTCATAAAATAAGGTGAAGAGCTTTTATACCAGGCAGTGAAAATTAATTCAGGCTCATCTAAAGTGAAGTCATAAGTTCCTTCAATCTTCACCAATTCAATTACTACAGTTGCAAAAGTAGGATATGTACTTTTGGTGATATCACCTCCTGTTGCTTTTGAATCTATGTGCCAGGGCTTTTGGCCATTGACACCTGTTTCCCAGTCGGCTCTTACAATAAGTTTAGCCGAAAACTTTTGATTGGCAGTGGCAAGTGTTCCTTTTTGAGTTGTCTCTTTCCCTGCAACAAACCTAATAAGTGAATCGGAAGGAGAGAAGTAACGAGCAGTGCTCGCCGACCCGTAATCTGCAATGACAGTATCCGTAGTTGCGAAGTGTAGCATATTCGCCAAACAAAGAGCGTCACCTCCGGCGCTATTTGACATGCAGTCAAAAGCGGCAATAAAAATTTGGTTTTTATGAGTTTTGAGATAGTTTTTCTTTTCGTTATTCTTACTTGAGTTAATTACTATTTTCCCTACCCAGGAACCATCTGTCCCTTTTATAGCCTGATATATTTGGAAACCCGGGTTGCCACTTACTGCTTCTTTCAGAAGAATAGGAGATATATCAACAATAGGATCGGCTACTTTTAATGTAAACGTACCTGTTTCATTATTAACTGCAATAAACTTAGGGTCTGAAGGAGTCAATGTAATCTTTAAATCTTTATCGAATCCTGCCTCATCTTTTTTATTTATTTTGATGTTGAATGTATGTGTAGAAGCATTTTTTGGGATTATAAGTTTGTTAGAGCTACCCTCATTTACCAGGAAATCTTCTCCTATAGTCATCCCCCCTTCAAAATTCAAAACGACTTCTCTGTCTGCAGTAAGAGGTTGATCAATCGCAAGTTTAAATGTTATGTCTTCACCATAAAATGGATTTGTTGTTTCCGGCGTATCAGCTACATCAAAAGAAATAACCGGAAGGACAATTTCTTTCGTGAACTTTATTGTGGTAGCAGATATCAGATCAGGATTAATCACATAATCTATTGATGGAGCAAGATTTATTTTCAACTCTAAATTTTCGTCCCAAATATTTTCATTTAAAATTGTAATTCTTAATTCACCCGATGTTTGCCCCCTGGCTATTACAATCTGTTTTTCAGACATGGTATAATGCTCGTTTTCAATAGCATTCCCCGACAACTGCAATTTTACAGTTAACTCCTGTTGCGCAGGCTCAGAGAGAGTTACCACAACATCATAATGTCCTGCATCGGTATTTACGCTGATAGTTTCAGACTGAAAAGAAACTGACGGTATTGATGTTTTGCCGTGGTCGTCAACTTCGCAAGAAAAAGCGCCCAAGGAAAGTACCAGTAAGATAACAAACTTTCCTAAAATTAATTTCCTAAAATCCCTCATTATTTTATAATTATAAAGTTAATAATCCAATAGCGATACCAATATTATACCATCCAATATTGTCTGTTGCAAAAACGTTTCCACCATACAATTTGGAGTAACCTGTAAGCTTGCTGTTTTTAACGAATTGCAGTGGAAATGTATATAGCAAGCTCCCACTCACATAAAAGGTGTTTAGATTGTGATATTCCAGATCAGAGCGTAGAATACTTTTATAAACCTCTGTTTCTCTGTTAACATTCAGTTTGCTGTCTAAACTCAAACCAGCAACAACTTGTGTTTCAAGAATTAATTTGTTGTATTTGTTATTCCAGAGACGGTACGAGGCATCCATTCCAAACGACAATTTATCGGCTCCATATTCCGATTTTTGCAAATAGTAAATATTTTCAAAAGAGGAATAATTGGCCGATAGGCCTGCGCTCCATTTGTATCCATCGCCACTTTTATCCATGGAATATAATTTCCAGGAAGCATCGACTTCGGCAGTTTTAACAACATATCTATTCTTATATGTGTATATGGTTTCCCATATCTGAGTACTTATCCCCGTCAGAGTATCTCTTTCAGCTATAAGGATTTGTCTGAACTCATCGGCTCCTCCGTCTACTGAAGCAGCCTTTGCCTGAAAGTTGTGTAAATATTTTGATCCTTTTAATAACAGATTGGAATAGATGTTGTATTTATAAGCATTATAGGAGCCCGGGCTCTGTTTTTTGTCGCCCAAGGTCTCTTCTTGATAATACTCTACACCTCCGGAAATCAACCAGTTTAATTGTTCGTTAGAAAAACCGTATTGAATGTCTGCTCCAAGAGCATCACCAGTAAATTGTCTGCTAAATCCTTTGTAGCCTCCTATTCTGCCGACTGCATTTTCTAAACCTGTGAAAGTATAATACTGTAAGTTAGGATCTGTCTGCACTGTAGTTAAACCAGGCATCTTCTCTTTATTGTATCTGTATAAAAGATTAATTCCAAGTTTGTTATTATTATCAATATTATAGACTATTGATGGAATTAATGAATAGTTTAGCAGATAACTTCGGGAACGTGGGTCTTTCTGTCGTGCCATATCGGCCACTTGATAATCTACTAAAAGGCCAAAATTTAATCTCTTATATGGTACTGTATATACTCTCAAGTTAAGTTTATACAGCTGAGTCTCATAATCTCCTTTTATGCTGCTGCCATAAATATAGGGATTGGCGTTATAGGTGTTAAATACATCAGACCAGGCCCTGTCTTTCTCTTTATTCAAATTAAATGAGAAAGAGCCTTTTACAAACACGTAGTCGTTCAATTTATCATAACGCTCCGTGGAGAACTTTAGGCCGTTGTTAGCAGAACCTTCTTGTAGTCGATGATAGTCCCCGCCATTACTATATGTCTCCAAAGTGGCAAAGCTTCCTTTGTCTGTTTTAGCAAAGACCATTCCTGCTGCATTTGAAGTATTTGACCACTGTTGTAAAATCTTCTGAATTTCTCGTTTTTGATATTCCGGATAAGATGCAGTTGAATCTTTCTCGATAGGTAACTTCTCTTTATTCTGAGATGGTAAAGACGCGTTTAATGCCAGAAGAAAAACAATTGTTAAAATAACATTCTTCATAAATTATTTGTTAAGAAGTTGTAGGTGATCGTATTTTTTAGGGGTAGATCCAGTAGTTGTGACAAAGTCGTCCGTACTATTATTCGTATCTTGTAAAACTAATCTGTCCCCATCCATTCCGCTTACTTTTCTTTCAAGCACTTCGTTTGTATATCCACTTATCGAGTTTATATAGCCAAATCCAGCATCAATTATATTGGGAAATCTCTTTAAGTTAACATCCGGTCCTGTTGATGCATTATTCATCAAAGATTCAACGCCATCTAAAACTGTATTTACAGGAACTCTTCTGAAACGTTCGCCAGATGTTTTACCGGGAGCAAAAAATTCCGGCCAATCGAGAATGTTCTCTTCAGTCTCGAAAATAAAAACTGCGTTAGACCCGTTTGATAAGAGATTCAGATATTTGATGGGAGCGGAACTGGAAATAACCGGTAATGCTTTTATCTCCGGATTACCCGTACCATCAATCTCCTTCACTTCAAACTCAGCATCAGAGAGATCCACAGAGTTGGAGGCACTTGTCGTATGGTCGCGCGCACTCCGGGTAGCAATAACTATACTTTTTCCCGGTTCCAAAGGGTATTCATTTCCCTCACCCGGAAAACGACAAATCTGACGTGTATAAATATAATCGGGATTATCCTTTGCAAGGTATGCTGCAGGAGACATAGACTCCGTTAGAGCTAGATACTTGCCATCCAGATAGACCACTTCGTCTGAATTATTGAAAATTTCGACAAATGAATCTGTTCTGTAATTTCTATTGGAGTCGTCTTTCGTTCCAGAAAAGTAAACCTTCGAAATAAGGAGACTCCTCATAATTATCTTTTCAAGATCGATCTTGATGCTTTTGTTTGAAAACACTGGATAGTTGGCCAGGGTGGCTTTCAATAATACCTTAGCCTTATCCTCAACAATCTGATTGTCGTTAATTAACTCGTTGTATTGAGCTCCACTCATTTCCCACGTTGTATTGATCGTGTATTCATCAGGAATAATTTCGGGTATTCTAATTACTCCGTTCTCATCTGTTGTAAACTTGTAGATGTTATATGGACTTGTAAAAACCACCTCCTTGTTTGAATATTTAACCCCCAGGGTAAAATTGTCAGGAAGTTTGAATTCAACAATCATATCTTTTACCTGAACAGGCTCTTCTCTGGAGCATGAAAATAATGACACACATGCTATTATTGCGATAATAATTGTCTTCATGAGTTATAATTATATTTTAATAAATAGTTCCATACCGAATGAAAAGGTTCCCGAATTTCTTTCTACTAATGTTCCGGAAACGTTGCTTGACTGGTATGGTGTATAATAGAATAAGTTGTTTACGAAAAATGAAAATCCAAGTGATTTGGAAATCTCTTTTGTCAGCCTTGCATTAATTAACCATAAGGGTTTTAATATTGTAGCTTCTGTATCCTTAGGGTTTTTTATCTGATCTGCCAGAAGGATGCCTTTAATTTCGTAATTTGGATCGTTAAACATTTGATCCGTAATTTCATGATATGATAAATCTGTATCTAACCAGCCTATTGGCTTTTGATACTGATTGGTAGTTTTGCTGTATGTATACCATATAACCTGGCCATTCATAGATGCTACCATTTTCAACTGGGGGATATTGCAAACACCTCTTAAGACTGTACTAAAACGTCTTTGAATGCTTTTTTGAAGTCCCGTGGGATACTCTAATTTAAAGGGTGGGGTATTTGTACCGCCCTGACCATAAACAGACGATGGTAAAATGCCTACAGGGCTGGAATAATTTGGCCCATTTTGCCAACTCTTGGTTTCCATATAAGCACCGCTTAAGTATATTGATGTTCTTATTGATTTAATCTGTCCAAAGTAAAAGTCAAACTCAATACCTCTGTCTAAACTTGCCTGAGTGTTACCTATCCTGCCTTTAGGAGTAAAAACGGTATCTACCCTTGCCGGATTTTTCCAGTCTACTATTGGTTGCTGCCCGGGTAGGATAATTAAGCCATTATTGGCAGCGTAATAATTGGAGTTATAAACCTGGTAATCTGTATAGTTTCCAAATCCATTTTTCATGTAATCGATGTAGGCAACAACAGAAAAACTCATTTCGTTGGGCAACGTAATATCTGCACCAATCTCAGACTTAGTATTAGTGGCATTTTTGAGCATATTGTTCCGCTCAACCTTTGTAATATATGTTTGATACATTACAAGCTGATTCTGAACCTCGTTTGGAAGATACTTTGCTGTTTCTCTGTCCATATACTTTGCTTCAGGATAGAGATGTGTTAGTCCCGGAGTCTTGGAGTTTTTGCCCCATCCTCCTCTAAGTTCAAGCCAGTCGGTCATCTTCAAAGAAGCGTTAAGCCTTGGTGACAAGGAAGATACTTGCTCTTCAAGCCCCGGTTGAAGCATGTCGAAACGTAAACCTGTCTGAATCTTAAGTGATTTATCATCTGCAAACGTCCAGTTTATGTTATCTTCAAAATAGCCCGATACTTGATTTAAAGATGGAATATCATAATATGGGCGCGGTCTTCCATCGCTATTGGGCCTGAGAGGCATATATGGATCGTCGTTATAAAATCCTCTTGCCTTATTCTCTTCATATCGATACTCCACACCCATATTAAACCGCTGATGAAGTTTTATTTCTTTGAGATTTATAAAAAAGGTGTTGGATAATTTAGAATAAAAGTTTTTTGGTCTTCCCTCTGTTCCTCCGGAAGCTCTGTATGAATTAGTTATATATGGTACAGCAGAATATCCGTTTGTCATAGAAGTAATGACCGGCATGCCACCTCCGGCAGCAACGATTGTGGTGTTTCTCGATTCATTTTTCGTCTGGCTATACCCAAGTGAATAAGATAACGTTCGCATAAGCTTTGCGTTTACGCTTATTTTGCCATTATGGCTAACTCTAAGGGAATTGGATTTTTGAGTTGTCTCGGATCCCTCTATCAATACGTCGGGATCGTCACCTCTAAAGTCGAGAAGATTACTGAAAGAGAGTTTCGTATTTGTGTACCAAATATTTTTAACTGTTCTACTATAAGTTAATCCTCCCGAAATTCTATCAAATGATTCGCTTTTCTTTCTAGGGTCACCCCAAGCCTGAGCGTAATCAATATTTGCATTCATACTTCCACGCTTTTTACCAAAGTTCCATCCTTTGCCCAATGAGGTGTTGAATGTTATAGGATTCACTTTGGTTCTTATCTCATAGGGGGTATATCCGGCTTTTGTGTTAACAATAACAGCGCCCGATGCCAGGTCCCCATATTCAGCGCTTGGAATTCCTCGTATAACTTCTACCGACTCAATGTTATCTGCTCCAATTTGCCTAAGGTCTATTCCGGTTCCGGCCGTAGTTGAAACACCTGTTTTATCGCCAAGGGAAGTATTATCTGAGATGGGAATTCCATCTACTAAAATAGATGTTCCAAATGAGTTGTTTGCGCTGCTTGTATTCAAGGTTCTAATGGTTAATTTTTCGGGAGAGGTAAGATCGCTTACTCCCGACATCAACTGTCCCGGGATTAGCTGCATAATATCCTTTAAGCTGGTTGCCTGGAGATGGTCCATTGCTTGCCTTCCAATTGTGGAGCTAGTAGAGCTTCCTGCGGCGCTAGCTCTTGCGACTACAGTTACTTCGTCTAGTTCCAGCGAAGTTTCCCGTAGGATTACAACCAATTCTTTATCGCTATCAATATTAACCTCTGATGAATAGTTCTCATACCCCATCATCTGAACTTCAACAACAGCTGTCCCGGATGGAAGGTTATTCAGGACAGCAACTCCGTCAGAATTTGCCATTCCATATACACCATAGTCTTTGATGAGTACTAAAGCAGCAACAACCGGTTGTTTGTCTGCCTCATCCGAAATTTTCACCTTCAGTGACCATTTTTGATCTTTTTGAGGTTTATCAACTGCAGGTTTTTTTTCTTTAATGATTAAAATGACATTGTCGTTAATCTCATAAGTATAACCAGACTTACTCAATATTGCTTTTAGTACTGTATCAACATCTGTATTGGTAGCAGAATAGGTGATGCTTTTGATATTGCTAAATCCGTCTCCTGTCGTAAGATAACCAATCCCGGTCAACTTATTGATTTGTTTAAGACACTCTTCCAGTGTTGCGTTTTCTACTTTAAAGCTTTTTATCTTATGATCCTGGGCCTTTACATTATTCGAAAAAGCCAATAAAAATAAAAAAACCAAAAGTAATTGAGATGGTACTCTCTTTCTCATAAAATACGTGTATAATTATTTGTAATACTTAATCTTTATATCCGATTTCAATAATTCTATTTTCTACTTTAAATTCAACTTTAGAAACTTTAGACAGTTGGTCTAAAATAGTATTGAGGTTATCGTTAAGAGGGATCAGACCACTGAATTTTTCATGCTTAGCTCGCTCATCGCAGAACACAACATCAATATCATAACGCCTGCTAAGAATTTTGAATATATCCTTTAAGGGCATCTGGTTTAATCTCAGATTATTATTTACCCAAGAGGTGTATAATTCGGTATCAACTTTTGTAATTTCTATAGTTTCATCACTTTTATTGTAGCGAAACTGCTCACCCGGTGAAACTACAGCGGGCTCCACTTTATTTGAATTGTTGTCTGTGAAGATTGATATTGACCCTGAAACCAGCGTTGTTGCTGCAATATCTTCGTCCTGATAAGAAGAGATGTTAAATTTAGTCCCAAGCACTTTGATGTTGTAATTTTCTGTTTCTGCAATAAAAACTCTATTTGCATCAAGCACGACATCAAAAAAAGCCTCCCCTGAAATCTTCACTCTTCGCTCTCCTTTGCTGAAGCTTACCGGATAATGTATCGAGCTTTCTGCATTTAACCATACCCGTGTGCCATCACTTAAGACTAAAGAGTACGAACGCCCCTTCGGTATAATTAATTCGTTATATTCAACCAACTCTTTTTTTGAAGGTTTTATAAAATCTATTGAAGTCTTCTTTGAGCTACCAGATTCTTTGGTGTACGAAATTTCCTGTTTATTATTATCTATGTCCACACCCAGTAGACTTGCACTGTCGGAAGACAAAGAGTCTATTGAAACCAGCTTCCCACTTGCAAGCCTAAGGCTCACAACACCGGTAGCCGGTTTTATCTCTTTTTGAAGCGCTAAAGTGTCGTAACGATCGTTATTGTTTTTGGGTATAAAAATTAAAAGGGAAGTAATAATCAGTACAGCTGCCACCGATGCTGCCGCATAGATGTATCTGCTGTAATAGCGGAACTTCAGTTTTATCCACGCTGTATTTAAATTAACTTCATTTAGTTTAGAAGCATGTTCAGCATATTCTTTAATGATGGAATCATCTTCAGAAATGCCTGTTGTGTCAGACTCGTCAAGTATTGACTTGCTTATCCTTTCTGCTTCTTCAATTGCTTGTCTATATTTTTCGTTTATCGGAGTCATAATTCTATTTGATTAAAACGTGTAAATTTTAAAAAGGGTGACAATAAACATCACACACATCAAAAAAATGTTTTCGATGTGTGCGCGAGTTACGTGTTGGGTAAGTTTAAAATGATATGTAGGACAGCATTATAACTACAAATGAATTTCCAAAGTTATCTCTTAGTATTTTGTAAGCTCTTTGCTTAGTAGTCTTTACGGTATTCACTGAAATTCTGAGCTCATTAGCGACTTCGGTTACTGAAAGGCCCCTCATGGAAAGATTTAGGACTTTTTGAGCTTGTGGAGATAATGTTGCAATTGCCTGATCCAAAATCCTGAATGCCTCTTCTTTTATTAAATAATCTATTTCATTGGGTATTTCACCTGCTATTTCAATTTCCTCGTAAATTGTTTTATTTTTTCGAAGAAAATCAATACACTTGTTTCTGGTACAAAGGTATAGGAATGATTTAAATGCTATTTCATTCTTAAAAACAGGCTTACCCTTCCAAATACTTAAAAAAACATCTTGCACAATGTCCTCAGCATCAGGTTTACTATTCAGCAACTTCATTGCAAAGAAAAGCTGAGAAGTATAATACTCTTTAAAAATATTTTCAAAAGAGTAATATTTATCTGAAATATAAATATGATACATTGAAATTGAATTGAACGGTCACAAAGATACAAAAATGTTATGTAAAGGATAAAGTATCTTGTTTATTGTGACATTTCATGACTAAAATCTTCTATACTGGAAATAATCTTTATGTGAGATTCATTCAAGCAATGTGTGTTGTCGTTATTGGAAATTGTAACATACCGCTACTGTGCACAAATGCAATTTGTACAAAGCCCTCCTGCAAACCAAGGATTGCAGGAGGGCTTTTCTTTTAATCAGTTCCTTTAGTTCAACTACAAATTATAGCGAGTCAAATCAGATCAAATGTGACGTGATACTAGAAGCGCATAAAGAAATCCCATGTTTCTTTTGCTATCCAATTCACATCAGAGCCGGGATCTTTTACGTTATCGGTATGACCACCCACAAAGGAACCAAACAATACCGGATATTCTTCTGGAAGTCCTTTAAACTCTGTCGTGACATGAGTTGGCGTTGTGGCTATCGGTATTTCCGGCAATTCTTTTAATCCATTATCTTCGATGTGTGTCAACACGCAATACTTGCCACCTTGTTTGAGTTCATCTGAGTTAACATACTTGCAAAGTCCGTCTTCCGTACCTGTTGTGCTATAGAAGGCAAGAGGTTCGTGTTTGTTCTCGGGAAGATAAATGTTCCAGTTGGCGGGAGCATAACAAGCGACAGCACGAAGATCTTTCTGAAAATTTAACGATAACGCGTATGTAATCATTGCGCCAAAACTAAAGCCGCAACAAAATACGCGAGAAGTGTCAATACTCAATTTATCCTTAAACAAATTAAGCATATCGGCAAAGAAGATATGATCCTTGTCATCTCTTCCACGCCAGGGAGAGCGGTCGGTGTATCCCTCGGGTGCTACAAAAATAACAGGAACACCATCTCTTTCGGCATACGTTTTAAGACCATAAAAGTTCTGATCAACCATTGTTTGCATATGCCCCCCCATCATGTGCATGGCGAAAATCAAACGATACGTTTTGTTTTTATCGTAGTCTTTGGGGATGTCAATGGTGTATTGTCGGGAAAGTCCTGCACTTGTGATGGTATACGTTCCGCTCTTAAAATCTCCCAGGTCTTTGCCGTAACCGGCACTGGGAGTTGGCGCATTTTTTAACTTACGGGCATCATCGACTGATTGTGCATTGAGCGCAAAAAAAGAAGCTAAAAGGATAAAGAGGATAACTGTTTTTCTCATTGTTTATTATTTTTAAATGATTCTTGGTTACTTCGTATTACTTTTTACGTTCAGTTTTGTAAATAAAACCTGACACAGTTTAATTTACACAACCACTTTTTTTATTTTACTAATTATCATCTGTCAATTTAAGTAAGCCAGTAGAAGTTCCGAACCATTTATTTCCTTTTGAATCTATCGCAATTGCACGAACAGGGTCAATGTCTAATCCATTAACTTTTGTATAAGTAGTCCATTTTACTCCATCAAAAACAGAGATACCCCATCCATTTGAACCAAACCAAAGGTTTCCTTTAGTGTCCATATTTGCCGAAAGAATAGGAGAATTTGCTACCAACCATTCTGTTTCCGTGCCATGTCTTGTCCAGTTTACGCCATCAAATTCAGATAAACCTCCCCAAGTTCCAAACCACATGTTCCCCTTTTTATCTGTAACTATTGACATTACTCCATTACCAGCGATTCCATTTGTATTATCTGCGTGATAACTATAGTTACTCCAGTTATTATCCGCAAATTTTGAAACACCTCCATTGGTTCCAAACCACTTGTTTCCCTGTTTGTCAATCTCAATCGAAGCAACCAAATTGTCTATTAACCCATCGTTCGTACTGTAAGACGTCCAATTGACTCCATCATATTTAGCCACACCACTAATTGTACCAAACCATTTATTTCCTATTGGATCTATCGCTATCGAGGTGATAATATTGCTTACATTACAATTTAAAAAACCTTCATCATTTTTGTAATAATTCCAGTTTGTTCCATTTAAACTAACAATACCTTCTCCATTTGTTCCAAACCATTTAACTCCCTCTTTATCAATTGTGATAGCCAGAACTTGCGAGCCCCCGAAGGCAGTATAATTTGTCCAATTTGCGCCATCAAATTTAGATACTCCGTAATCAGTACCTATCCAAATATCATCTGAAGCATCAATTGCAATAGCGTGTATATTATTATTTGCTAGTCCATCTTTGGTAGTGTACATTGTCCATTTTAGAGAAGTTGCATCATCTACTTCATTTTTTTCACATGAAAAATTAACCAGTGAAATCAGAACCAGTAAAACAAAGTTTAAAGTTTTCATCATATTGTATTTAAAAATCATGTTTAAACTATCATACGTCTGTTTTGGCTTGCCATTAACGGTTTGGAGCTTTGCTCTCGGTTGGGTTAGCAGGACGTAGTCATGTCAACCTGATGCACCCGTTGAGGCGGACTAATGGACTTCATAGCAGTACGTCAGCCAGACTGACGCAAAGTCCGTGTTGAACTAAGCCCGCATACGCGGGTATCTTTTGACAAAAGTACCTGATTCTTTATATATTCGGACATTTTTTCTGGTAAAAAATGTCCGAATATGAGTAATAAATCAGGTTTCACTTTTCTCGAGCTGGTTCATTAGGACTTGGAACACCTGTTGCGGTGTGGAATGAGTATTTTTAATAGGGGGTAGGTATATGACTGTTCAATATAATAAAAGCAGACAATCAATATGAAACTGATTGCCCGCTTTTGTGTCATTTCATAGTCTTCATCCATTTCGCAATTGTAACTTATTCCTTTTCCGTTTATTTGAAATTTTAAATACGATTCACAGTTGTCAAATGGTCTGTAAACCCATTGATTGTTTATTAAAAAGTCAGTCGAGATTGTTTTTATTGTGATTGTGTCTAATATTAACTTAAATAATTCTTGTCCGAATTTCTTCTCAATTTCTTGTTCTTTATTTTTTTGGGGCAATACTAATTCGGTCTGATTTTTTTCAGAATAATTTGTTTGCTGTTCATTTTGCCTTGCTTGTTGTCCACAAGATGTCAAAAATGTCAGAGCAATTATTGCATGTGTTGTCGTCTTCATAATATTAGACATAACGTGTTACCGCTTGCCGCAGTGGGGGATTTCGAAGTACTTCCCTGTCAACCAACAGAAACTTCGATAGAAGCAATGCACTTGATTTAACCACGTCAGCCCCCATTGCGGCAAGCGGCTGCTAGCGGTTCGGGCTTTTATTAGTCTTTGTCGTTATTATTCAATCTGTCTTTTTCGTTTGTAATGAAGTTGTGTCAGCCCTGTTTCAAATGATTTTGCACTTACAAATTCAAGTTGTTGTTCAGGTCTGTTGTCTTTAAATAGTCGTGTTCCGTTACCCACCAAAATAGGTATAATGGAAATTATAAATTCATCTATCAAGTCGTGCTGTAGAAGTTCATTGATTATTTCTGCTCCACCGTCACAATAAATGTTTTTTCCTTTTTCAGATTTTAGCCGTTGCACTAATTCTGTCAAGTTACCTGAATAGAATGTAGTTCTGCCAACACTTGGTCTTTCAGTTCTGGTTATTACATACACGTCTCGTTGTCCGTTGTCGTAGTGAGAAGAACCAATTTCTTTCAGCACATAATCATAAGTTTTTCTGCCAATAATTAACGTGTCAATGTTTGCCGTAAATTCTGCATAGCCGTAATCTTCCCCTTCTTTTTCAACTACTTTCAGAAAACTCAGGTCGTCATTTGGTTTTGCAATGTAGCCGTCTAAACTTATCGCTATAAAAAGTGATAATTTTCGCATTGTCGTTTTGTTTCTTCTTGTCTATATTATTTTGTGTTGTCGTCTTCCAGCCTAACCGCTAACGGACGGAGGATTTGCAAGGTTGCGCGGGGGGGATATCCACTATCCCTCGTAATCTCGCAAATCCTGTGTTCTACGATGTCGCCGTAAGGTGAGGAGTAGAATGCAGGATGTAATCCTCCGTGTTGTAGCCAGTTATTTTTTTTCAAATATTCCATTCTTGATTTTGTCATCTGAAAATGCTGTTTCAATCTTACATCAATATTTTTCTCCGAACCATAATCATTTATATATCGATTGTAAATATTTTCAGCTAATTTACTTGTTGGTTTTAAATGGTTTTATCGAACTTGTAAACTGTATGTATTGAGGAATGGTTTGATATTTATCAAGCACCCCTATTGCCGTGCATCCTACCCCGGTAGTTTGGTAGTCGAAATTGAATGTTACACCATCCGATTTGATTAGATCATAAGTGTATTTTGCCTTTGACAAATTTTCGGTGCTGTAATGATAGCAATTGAAATTGAATGGTTTAGTTGCCGAAAATTCTATGCCAATGCCATCCTTGTTTGATAGTGTTACCCACTTGTTGTCGGTGCGCAAGCCACAATCCTGAGGTATTAAATAGGGTTCAAACATCGCATCAACTGTCGACTGATAGTTCCCAATACGGTAGCCGGTTTTGCGGTCGGGATAATTCTCCTGCGGCCCACGTCCAAACCATGCTACATTTTGCATTTGGTTATCGAAAACCCATTTTGTTCCGATGCGTGGCAACGACATGGGCATTTTTCCTTTCGGATTAATCGTGTGCTGTAAACTAATTTCACCGTTGGGCGAAATCGTATAAATCATCTCGTTTTCGAAGCCATCCCTGCCTGAATTTCCAAAAAGAGCAGTTTCAAGAATACTGACAATTACATTTTCAGCCTTCTTTTCAACGTGAAATGATTCAAGTTTCGACTTCATTTTATCCAGACCGATGGAGTACCATGCGTTAGCAACCATCCTTCCGTAGCCCTCGGTTCTGGGAGATATACTAACTGCAGGATTGGTCCAGTCGTCCTGTTCGTTTGCCAGAGGGGCACGCCAAACATTGAGTTGCGCTCCCTGTTTCAGCAATTCTGTACCCATGTATTTCATGGAGTACAATTGTCCATTGGCTTTGTTAAAGGTATAATCGAAATTTACGCCGGATACAATTAACTGTTGCTCATTATCTGTCACTTTTAACGGATTGTTCTGGTGCTGTGCCAATTTTTCATTGGCTGGAACAATCCATGGCAATTCCAATTGATCCCAACACAGTTCAAAACCCTTGGGCGCCCATCGTGCAGCTTCTTTCGAATGAAAACTAACTGTTACCAAATAGGTTGCACCATCTTTCAGTTGAGGCTTTTGGATCGGAAGAACGTAGACTTTTTTTGCTTCCGGTTCTATATCCACCTCCAATTTTCCGGAAGCTATTGATATTCCGTTTTCTTCCAAATTCCAACGTACTTCAAAGGCATTCGTATTGGTAAAAAAGTTTCGGTTCTGCACTTCAATTTCCATTTTTTCGGCATTGCTCCACTTTACAGAAATGGGTTGAGCCGACTTTTTCATTTGCCACATTTCAGGCTCTACGCGGCGGTCGGGCCAGATGCTACCATAGGTACGTGCTCCAATTCCATAGCTGAAAAACTCGCCTTCTTTTTGCTCCTGTTCAAAATCGAGCCACAAAGCTGCACGATTTTTTAAGTCGGGTTTTGCTACAAATAAATCATTGATTTCAATCGCTTTGGGGAAAATACCCACCTGATCGATAATGGCATCGCATAAATAATTGGATAAATGCTGACCCTGTGTCTCGGCATTCTTGCCCACATTAAGTGGAAAAGGGAAATTGGTAATTTTCCCGGTGACTGGTGTTTCAGCCACCTTTTGGTTGTCGATAAATAGTGAAATCGATTTCCCGTCATAAACGCCTGCCACATGATGCCAGTTTTGTAACCAATCTTTGGGTAATGCACCACTAACAACTGTTTTTTTCGAAGTGTAGATGTAGAAATTGAGCGAGTTGTCACCCATTTGCTGCAAGCCAAATTGATTGTTTCCTTTGGAGAGCAGTACTCCACCCGTTTTCATTAAATCGCGTGGGAAAATCCAAAACGAAACCGTTAATTTATTTCCTGAGATTTCAATATTTCTATCCTGATAAACTTCTACCCACTGATCGTGACCATTCAGATCAATACCTTTTCCATCGTGTCCGGCAACCAGTTTGGCGCGTCCCATGATGTGCGTTGCTACCTTGTTGGGTGAGGAATCGGTCAATTTGCGAACTGGCTCGCGCAAGCCCGGACTCACGAAATCCCAGATTGCTCCGCCCATGATGCGTGGATACTGATAAATCACATCCCAATATTCGTCCAGTCCGCCACCGGCATTTCCGGCAACGGAAAGGTATTCGTCCATAAACGAGGGTCGCGGATCAACACTTTCAGGAACCATTCCCACCCGTGTTTTGAGGTCAAAAGGTGTTGGGTAACGGGGCCCGATAATCTCTTCGCAAGGGTGTGAAAAAGCATTTCCGCCATACATCCAATTACGGGTAGTATCGTATTTCTTTCCTTCATCAATCACGGCACAAATATTCTTCCCTTCGCCACTTTCGTTTCCGGCGCTCCAAAACAGAATACTGGCATGATTTCGGTCTCGCAACACCATTTTGCGAACCCGCTCACGGTACATGGGCTCCCATTCGGGTTTATCACTTAAATATTCAGTGGCATGAGCTTCATCTCCCGCTTCGTCAATAATATACAATCCATATTCGTCGGCCAACTCCAGATACCTTGAAACTGGCGGATAATGTGAAGTTCGCACACAATTGATATTGAATTGCTTTAGTATTTCAAAGTCTTTCCGGATGGTAGCTTCGTCCATCGTATGCCCCAAATCGGGATGTTGCATGTGCGAGTTAATGCCATTTAGTTTGATGGCTTTTCCGTTCAGATAAAAAACCTGATGGCGAATTTCGGTCTCTTTAAAACCAATGCGACCGGCAATTACCTCTTCGGTTTTACCTTCGCTGTTGATTAATTCCAGCGTTAACTGGTAAAGATTGGGTGTTTCGGCGGTCCACTTTAGGGGATTTTTTACCAATGAAGAAACATTGATGATTTGCTTATTATCAGCACTCATTTGAATTGCATCGGAAGTAAAATTCTGAACCAATACATGCTGCGCATTAAACAGCGAAGTGCGAACTTTGTAGTTCTGTTTGTCGGTTTTCGATTGGTTATTTACCGTAATCTGCAAATTCAGTTTTGCGTTCTCATAGTTTTCGTCCAGGTCGGTAGTGGCATGCCAGTCGAAGATATGTACATCCGATTTTGCATACAGCCAAACATCGTCGAATATACCAGCCAGGCGCCAATAGTCCTGACTTTCGAGATATACACCATCTGAATATTTAATTACGTTTACGGCTAGGGTATTTTTTCCTGGTTTCAGGAAACTGGTAACATCATATTCGGCAGGCTCCTGCGCGCCTTCGTTGTATCCAACTTCCTGTCCGTTGATCCAGACAAACGATGCCGAAGCGGTTTTCTCCATGCGCAAAAAAATGCGTTTGCCTTTCCAGTTCGCTGGCAAAGTAAACGATTTGCGATACGAGCCAGTCGGGTTGTATTCGCGGGGAACAAATGGCGGATTGGCGCGAAACGGTTGTGCAACATTTCGAAAAAAAGGATCGCCAAACCCCTGCATTTCCCAGTTGGAGGGAACAGTAATTTCAGACCATTTCTGATCATTAAAGTTTAATGTAAAAAAGTCCTTGGGTGTACCTTCCGGAGTATTGGCAAAATGGAATTTCCACTTTCCATTCAGCGAAAGCACATTTTCTGACTTTGATTGCTGAAGATTTAATGCTTCATCAACCGATTTCAAAGGAATACAAACCGTATGACCTTCAGTCTGGTTGGTTTCAAATACCGCTGTATTTTCGATGAAATCATAAACGTTCGCAAATTTCGATTGCTGTGCTGAGATTGTAAAACTTGCCAGAATGATAAATAAACCAACTATTTTTTTCATGCTCGATTACTTTTTTATTTTTTCGGGAAGATAAACAAAAAAAGGCTTATGCTTTATCAGTTCTGATTCAGAAAATAGCACAAAGGTTTGCGCTCGTAAATTTCAATTGTGAGTCAGAGAAAACAAATCCCTTCTCTTTGAGCTTTTCTTTCAGAAATTTATTTATAGCTTCTATATGTACTTCTTTAGGTTTCATGTCAATATTTAATCTTTGTGTGCTCAGTCTGTATAATTGGCTACAACGGTTTCGGGCTTTGCGTTCGGGCGGGTTGGTGGGACGAAGTCCTTGCAAAACGAGGCGCGCGCGGGCGACGACACTTCGCACACCCACGTCACACCCGCCTGACGCCAAAGCCTAATGTTATGAGCTGGCATTTTTCAATCAATCTTCTCAATCAAATTATTCTTCAGCCACAAAGAATATTGATTTCTTAATGATTTCAAAGTTTTCCAATTTTGTATATTTCCTTCTTTGGACAAAGTAACATTGATAATAGTTAGTTTTGTCTTCTTAGGATTAATATCTTCTAATTGATATTTTACATTTGCAATAGTATCAATTACAATTGAATTTTCACTTTCACGAACTATATTATCTGTTTGGTAATAACTAATAAAGCCATAATTTAATGAATCTCTTTGGTAGAAGTCACAGTTATAACCTAGTTGTTTTATTGAGCTAATAACTGAATCTTTGGGAAGTTTAATGTTGTAAGATTTATCAATAAGAATAGTTCCCTGAGGGGTTTCTTTCCAAATGACAGAAGTTGAGCAAAATGCAAAAAATGCAATTCCTAGCAATGCAAATCTTGAAACAGATTTAATTTTTTCTTTTGTTATCAAAACGTGACTCTCTTTGCGATTTATCAAATAATGACTCAATGGAAGAATTAATAACGCTATATAATCTGAATAATCAATTACTCTATGTATCGATATGAAAGATGTTTGATTAACAAAATCAATTATGGGTGTAAACAGAGGAAGTTTCCAAATAATAAATCCGATTCCCGTAATCAATGAAATAGACTTTCTAAATCGAGGTATAATTGAAGCCACAAACATTGGAAAAATTAATAATCCTGCAAAATCGGATAGTTTTCCTGTTGTCAAATTTCCAAATTCATATTTCAAGTAAAAATCATTTAGTAACAATACTACTAAACCTATAATGAAATAATGATTTAGAATCAATTCTTTTTGTTTCATAATCTACATTTGTTGAAGTTCACGCGCGCTTGCCCATAACGTCTCGGGGCTTTGCGTTCGGGCGGGTTGGCGGGACGAAGTCCTGTCAACCCGAGATGAACGCCTGCGCGGGGCACGAAACTCCGAAAACCACGTTACGCCCGCCTAACGCCAAAGCCGTGTTGTGTGCTGGCTTTCAGTTCGTTTTTATAATAGTTTTATTTTTATTGGAAAAATACAATATACACGAACGGGTTTTCCATTGATTTCTCCCGTTTTCCATTTTGGCATTCTTTTTATAACTCTCATAGCTTCCGCATCAACATATCTTTCAAGTGGTCTAATAATTTCAACTATTTCTATTGAGCCGTCTTTTTCTATAATAAAACCACACAAAATTGTTCCTTGAATAGAACTTTCAGTAGCTTCGGGTGGAAATTGTAAATTTCTCGATATGAATTTAAACATTTCAGCTTCACCCCCTGGAAATTCTGGCGGATTTTCTAAAACTTCACTTATTCTATATATTTTATTATCTGCGATTTTAAATTCAACTGAAATTTCGTTTTTTGGATATTGATCATCCTGTCTCGGAATTGAATAAATTAGTCTTTTACCTTCCATATCAAGAGTGTTGCTTCCACTTGAATGAACGATATTTAATTGATAAATCTTATAAACACTGTCTAATTCGAATTTGTAAACCGTTGGTCCTTCAACATTATTAACAAAATCTATCAAAGGATAATGAATGTTGGTATAAATATAATGGTCAAATTTTTCTTTATTAGAAAAAATATCATTTTCATTGTTTTGTCCGAAGCCATTCCAACAGGTGGTTAACAATAAAAAAATCAATGTCAGTTTAATATAAATTCCTTTATTCATTTCATTTCTTTTATTTGTCTTGGTTTATTAGCTTGCACACAACGGTGGCGGTATGAAACGTAGCGGATTGCGTGGCTGCGAACCTATCCCCCGTTACTGACCTTGCCAGCGGGAATTGAGCTTGCAAATTGCACTGAAACCGCTATGTTTTATGACCGCATGTTAGGCACTGGCATTTTTATATTTTGTATTCATCATTCAAATTTCTAAATTCAACTGGCATTATTAATCCTTCTCCTCTACTTTTTTCTCTATAACTTTCTTCTTCATAAATCATAAACAATAAGTACATTAAAGCCGAACGACTTAGCTTTATCATTTTTAGAGTCTTTTCTACAAACAAGTCCCTATCTATTTCAAATGTTTCTGTTTCTTCTGACCACAAAGGATTAAATGATTCAACTATTTTGAATGACTTGTGTTCGATGTAATTTCTAATATTGGCAATTTCTTTTGCTTGAGGCTCGATGTATGTATCAAACTCTTTTTCATATAAATCTTTACTCAACCAATATAATCCTCTCAAAGCCCAATTGTCAGTTTTTGTAATCGTTTCATGTAATCCTTGATTTTTATCTAAATTTTTAAACCAAATTGTTTTAAAATTTATTCTATTGTTGATTTTCCCTAATTTCAGATATATGTATATAAAGTAAGCAATTTTATCCAAAATTGAGTAGCAAATTTTAAATGTAATCTTCGTTTTTTCTAAGGACAAGGAATAGACAGCATAATCAAGAGTATCCATTAATGTAACCTCCTTATCTGAAAAATGGATACCATTATTAAACAAGGATTCATAAAACAAAAATCTTGCACTTACATATTCTTGTTTTATTTGATTAAACATTAATTGGTAAATAGGTTTCTCATCAACTTTCAAAACCATAGAAGGAGTAAATAGATAATCATTAGCTACAACACTCTGTTTCAAAACATCATTAAGTGGATTTATAAATAACCGATTTTCAACACACCATTCTCTATATTCTATTTCATCCTTCTTCAATCCTTTAAAGTAATCATTGTACTTTTTAAAATCATCCAATATCTCTACAGGATATGCTGTTTCAATATGTTTGGCTAATGAATAAAAAGCATTTTTAGCCTCACTATAGACATCTTTCAATTCGCAAGATTTGAGTAAATCCTTTCGGGCGTATTGCATGAAAATGAATTGATGAGTTGGCTCATAAATCACTTTAGCGTAGTGGAAAAGTCCAAAACCACGATTACCAATAGCCATTCCAAAATTAGAGTTGATTTCTAAGCATAAATTAAAATATTCTTGAGCTT
>DHCC01000048.1 GCA_002398875.1 Bacteroidales bacterium UBA4912
TAATTTATATTTGCAAACAAATAAGGAAACTTATTTTATGTTAATCGCTTACGACAGGAAGCCCATCAAAGATTTGCTTTGATATCTTTTATTTCCACTCCAAAAAACGTATGTTTTTTAATTACTACAGCGATTGTCTCAGAATGAAAAAATGATTTATACAATAATTGTTTAATTTAAAAGTAGAGTTTATGAAAAGAAAACTAACTGTGTTTTTAACCCTGTTCTTTCTTGGAATAGGGATTGTCGCTGCTCAAACTCAAGTGAGAGGGACAGTGGTGGATGAAGCAGGCGAACCCGTTATCGGTGCGACCATTCAAGTAAAAGGGACTTCACAAGGGACAGTGACTGACTTTAATGGCATTTTCAATTTATCGGCACCGACAGGTGGAACGCTAGTTGTTTCGTATGTGGGATACGCAACTCAGGAAATACCTGTTAGTGGAAATGTACGAGTGGTTTTAGTTACAGATACTGAATTATTGGAAGAACTAGTTGTAACAGGTTACGGTGTGACGACCAAGAAAGCATTTACTGGTGCAGCACAAGCCATTGATAGTAAAGAAGTGACTAAAATCACCAACGCTGACCCTATGCAAGCACTGCAAGGACAAATTGCAGGTTTCCAAATTTCAGCTTATACAGGACAACCCGGTGGATATAATGAGGTTTTGATAAGGGGACTCGGCTCTTTCAATTCAGGAACACAGCCACTTTATGTAATAGACGGAGTTCCCATGACTACTGGAGAGTTCGGTATGAGATACAGCGAAGGACAGAATATTAATCCTCTTTCTGCCATAAATCCTAATGACATTCAATCAATTTCAGTATTAAAAGATGCTTCTGCTACTTCTATCTACGGGGCACGTGCTGCAAATGGAGTTATTGTTATAACAACCAAGCAAGGGAAAGAAGGAAAAACTAAAATTAATCTTTCAACTAAATTAGGACAAGCCTCCATGCCGTCTATCGGAAAGTATAAACAACTAAATGCGGCTGAATGGGTTGATTTTATAGGGGTCATGGCGAAAAACAGAGGTTATTTAGAAGCTGATGCTACAACAACAGATGTGCAAAATTTTATCAAAGATGACATGGAGCTCAATTATGATCCAGCCGGCAATGTAGATACAAACTGGTTCAATGAAGTAACGAGAAAAGGTTTTACTCAAGAATACAACTTAGATATTTCAGGTGGAAACGATAATCTAAAATTTTTCTTATCAGGAGGTTTGTACGACGAGCTCGGAACTGTTATTGGAAAAGATTTGAAACGCTATTCTGGCAGGTTAAATATTGAAAATAAAATATCCAATGCTGTTAGAATTGGATTGAATTTAACAGGATCTTATGCCAACATCAATATGGGTGCCGGTGGAGGATATTTTTCCGATCCAATTACTCAAGCATACATGCAACTTCCCGTTCAACCTGTAACAAAAGAAGATGGGTCTTGGAATATGGACACTGATAATGGGTATAATCCAGTAGCACAAAGAAGTAAGTATGGAGATAAAAGTGAAACAAAGCAGATAAAAGCTATTATTTCTCCATGGTTAAGTTGGAAATTCTCTGACTTTGTATTCACTTCCAAATATGGACTAGACTTCTATAATGTTAAAGAATTTGGTCGTTGGTCGATGTTACAACCCCAGGGAAAGGATATGAAAATGCTTGGAGAAGAAGGAAACACATACCGAACGTTATGGACATTTACAAATACATTAAATTATTTAAAACAATATAATGATGTTCATAATTTAAACGTATTGTTAGGACAGGAGGCACAAAAGGCCACCGATGAAAGTGCCTATATGTCAAACTCAAACTTCCCCAGTGAAATTGTTTTCACTCTTGAGAATGGATCAAAACCAGGAGACGCCTCAACTAGTATTGCGAACTATTCTTTATTATCATATTTTGTCAATGGAGAATATGATTTTGACAACAGATATTATTTATCGGCAAGTGTTAGACGCGATGCTTCTTCAAGATTTGGAGCCGACTATAGATGGGGAACATTTTGGTCTCTTGGTGGAAAATACAGAATTATTGAAGAGTCATTCATGGAGCCAACAACTGATTGGTTAAGTAACTTAGTGTTGAGGGCTAGTTATGGAACCACAGGAAATCAGGATATCGGTTGGTATCAAGCATTAGGTACATACCGCTTTGGATATAATTATGCCAATCGTCCTGGTATGATTCCCTATCGCATTGCAAACCCTGAATTAAGATGGGAGCAAACTAATAAGCTTAATATAGGATTTGAATTGGGATTATTAAGAAAAATTACATTAGACCTTGACTATTATGTTAATAAAACTGTAGATATGCTTTTTGAAGTTCCACTTTCGAGATCTACTGGTTTTGAGAACATAATGCAAAACGTGGGTTCAATGGAAAATAGAGGTATTGAAGCCATCCTCAACGTAAATGCTTTAAATTTGGATAAATTTAGATGGGATGTTTCATTAAATATGACGCACAATAAAAACAAAATTGTTAAGCTGAGTACAGATAAACCTATCGAAGGGACATACACCATTAGAGAAGTTGGCTATCCATATCATCAATTTAAAATGAAAGAATATGCTGGAGTTGATCCTGAAACTGGTAAGCAACTTTGGTACAAAGGAGAAGAGGGTACGGAAACAACTACAGATTACAATGCTGCAGGGAAACGTTATTTAGGTACCGCTGACCCAAAAATATATGGTGGTTTCTCTAATATGTTTAGGATATATGATTTCGACTTATCAGTATTGTTGAATTACTCTTTTGGAGGTAAGGTTTATAATTCTGCAGCTAGATATGATGAAAACACACGAAACCTTTACGGTAATACCACTCAATATGTTTATGAAAATATGTGGAGACAAAAAGGTGATGTAACTAATGTACCTGCACCCGATACAAGAACATTAAACTCTCACTCTTCTTATTATTTAATGGATGGTTCTTATATTAAGCTGAAATCACTTCAAGTTGGCTATAATTTCCCCAAAAAACTTATTTCTAATTGGAAAGTTGAAAACATACGCTTGTTTGTGACTGGAGACAATTTAGCTGCGTGGGCTTTAGGAGATGATTTCAGAGGAATGGATCCCGAAGCTGAAAGCAGCGGTATTATTTGGTGGAACTACCCGGTACCTAGAAAAGTGTTATTCGGTTTAAATATTGGTTTTTAATGTTTAACAATTAATACAAAGAATTTTATGAAAATTTTAAAATATTTCACTGTTTTATTAATCGTATTTTGTTTAACGCCTTCTTGCGACGACTTCCTGACATTTGCACCAAGTGATCAAATGTCGGATACTGAGTCTTTTAAAACTGCAGAAGACGTTCAGAATGCAATAAATGGTCTATATAATAGATTTGGATTTTGGCGCTTTATGGGTAGAAATGTAATTGCATTGGGTGATATTGCAGCCGATAATTCCTGGATGACAGGCTCTTCTGGACATTTTGATCAAATTTATCGTTACAATATTGCTGATGATTCTCCAGATTTACTTGATACTTGGTCAGGAGGCTATATAGTGGCTAATGGTGCTGCCAAGGTGATAAAAAATGCGCCCGATGTTTTAGCTAATACTGTAGGAACTGAGAATAAAAACATTGTTAATAAAAATTTAGCTCAAGCATATGCATTAAAAGCAATGTCTCATTTCTATTTGGTAAACATCTTTGGTTTGCCTTATAATGATGCAAACAAATCTAAACCAGGTATAATTATCATAAAAGATGAACCAATTGTAGCGTTTCAGGAAGTTACTAGAGGTACTGTAGAAGAAGTATACGCACAAATTCTGTCTGATATTTCTAAAGCAAAGGAAACTATTGCCTTAAATACTTTTGAGGCTTTTACAATTAACGAAACTTCTTTAACTGCTTTTGAAGCACGAGTTAAATTGTATATGGGTGACTGGCAAGGTGCAATTACAGCAGCTCAAAAGGCAATTGATTTAAGAAAAGGAGCCATCGTGACTGACGCCGCAGAATATGCATCAATGTGGGCCTCATTGAATGTAACAAGTGAAGATATATTTACAATAGCTAAATCTCCCGATGATAATTTGTCTGCAAATTCTTTAAATACATTATATGGCTCATATAACGGAAAATTGCTACCTGGACTAGTAGAATTATTTGCAGCTAAGGACATGAGAAAAAGTTTGATAGCTGGAACTGCTGATCAGCCAACTGGTTTGAAATTCCAAGGAATTCCTGATTCAAAAGCAACAAGCAATATTCCTGTGATTCGCTTACCAGAGATGTATTTAATAATAGCAGAAGCAAAAGCTCAGTTGGGACAAGCTGACGCAGTAGATTTTATATATGAAATAGCCAAACGAAATCCTGATTTAAAGAAGAGCGATATTCCTACTACTAAAACGGAATTATTGAAATTCATTTCTATAGAACGTCGGAAAGAGCTTTTTCAGGAAGGTCATAGATGGTTTGATGCACGAAGAACAGGGGAGTTACTCACAAGAAAAGGAGGCATCTCTGTTTACGAAGACTGGGATGTATCTAAATTTGTCTATCCAATACCAATAAGAGAAATTAATGCATCAGGCATTGCTCAAAACGATGGTTGGAGTACAGCTTTACCCAAAATGAAATAAAATATTTTCAGTATAAAGATTAATAGAGGGTGAATCACAATATGATTCACCCTCTATTTGTTAAAATACCTATGAGAACAAATCCAAATATTTACTTCTCAAGAGGTTTATTTTGGGACAGTCTCATTTTTTTGTCTTTTGAATAATACATAAAATTCACTACAAGCCCTAAACGTTAAACTTTCAACAAAAACAGCA
>DHCC01000003.1 GCA_002398875.1 Bacteroidales bacterium UBA4912
ACTGACTATTTAAGTGATCTTGACAAAAAATTACTTGCTCAGAAGATTCAGGAAGTACTTGACCGTCCGGGAGACAGATTCCCTGGTATGCAGGTAGGTTCTCTTGAAGTTGCTAATAATAACGCAGGTAACTGGGAATAATTTATTATCTCAACCTGATTTATGTTTCTACCGGAAAATATAGATTTAGCACATTCAGAAAAATATAGTTTATCCATTCGGTTAACTCCGAATGGATTTTCTTTTTATTTTCAATCCTCGGATGACCCAAATGTATTCCATTTTCAGAAAACAGACCTAAGCAACAAGTTATCATATTCTGATAATATCAAGAAGTTGATTTTTGATTTAGGGTTTTTCACACATTCTTTTAAAAAAACTACTGTTATAATTGTTTCGCCCAATTATACACTTGTTCCTCGACAACTCTTCGAAGCTAAAAAAAGTAAAGAGATCATGGATTTTAATTTCCATGATATGAGTGGTATAAAATTACATGATTCTTCTGTAAATAAAGATTACTCGGTTGTTTTTAATATGGATGAAGAAGTACATTCATTTCTGTCAAGGCATTTGATTAATCCTGAATTTAAACATCACTCTGCTCCTCTACTAAATGTTTTTAACACATACACACATCATGAATGCCGAAAACAGTGTTTTGTCTGTTTTCATGATGGCTTTGTATCAGTATTTTGTTACTTTGAAGATAAGCTACTGTCAGCAAATACATTCCACTGTGATAACAAACCCGACACCACGTACTATTTAGCAAGTATCTGGGAGAAGTTGTCACTGGATCAAACAAAAGACACTCTGTATTTAAGTGGAGATATTGATTCATATTTAACTGTGGTGAATGATCTGAAAATACTGATTAAAAATGTTGAGAGAATTAATATGGAACCTAAGACAACTCTCACAAAAGAACAATTGAATTCACTACCAACAGATGTAATTGCTGCCTTATGCGTATAATCAGCGGAAAATATAAATCCAGAAGGATACAGGTGCCACCTAACCTCAAAGCAAGGCCAACTACCGACTTTGCAAGAGAGGGACTGTTTAATGTTCTCAGCAATTTTATTGATTGGGAAGAAACGTCTGCACTTGACTTGTTCTCCGGCACAGGTAGCATTGCCCTGGAACTGGTTTCGAGAGGCTGCCCAAGAGTTGTTTCAGTTGAATCTGAACACCTGCATTGGCGTTTTATATCTATGACAAAAGAGAAACTTGAAGCAAAAGAACTCTATCCGCTGAAAGCTGATTCTTTCAAATTTATAGAAACATGCAGGGAACAGTTTGACCTTATATTTGCCGATCCTCCTTATGACATGAAAGAGGTTGATACTATCCCCGATTTAATATTCGAAAAGAAACTGCTTAAACCTGACGGATTGTTAATTCTTGAACATTCCAGGACTCACAATTTCACAATGCTGCCTCAATTCAGCAGGGAGCTTAAATATGGCAGTGTTCACTTTTCCATATTCTCATAATTCATATACTGATTACTCATCTTTTAAATCTCATACCGCTCAATTATAACTTTGCAGCAAACAATCCAGGTCTGTTATAATTATTTTTTTGTATTTTTGTACCGCATTATAAAAAATACAAAATATGAATAAAAAACAAATTAAAGCGACCAAAGCATTTCGTTTCAAACGATTCGCACGCAAGTCGTACAGTGTATTCAACAGTCTGCACAAGTCAGTCACAATTGGTGTATTGACAGGTTGTACGCTGGTGAGTGCACATGCAACTTCGGTAGAGCCGGTTGAACAAATGTTTATTCAAACTGCTTCAGATTCCATTCCTCCAACAGAGCTGGACGAGGTAGTGGTCACCGCTTCAAAAGTAGCAATGCCTCTTAACTTGGCAGCTAAGCAGGTGACAGTTATATCAAGACAAGAGATTGAGCGGGCGCCTGTCCGAAGTATTGAAGATCTTTTGAACTATGTAGCAGGAGTAGATATCCTGCAGCGCGGACCGCACGGCGTACAGGCGGACATAACTCTCAGAGGCGGATCATTCGATCAAACAGCCATACTCCTTAATGGAATTAACCTTACAAATCCTCACACAGGCCATTACAGTTTCGACATTCCTATTAACATTTCTGATATTGAACGTATTGAAATCGTTCAGGGACCATCATCTCTGGTTTATGGTGCCGGCGCTTTCTCGGGTGGCGTTAATATAATCACTAAAAAAGATACCAAATCGAATGTTTATGCAAAAGTGGAAGGCGGAATGCACGGACTATTCGGAGCAGACACCCGCGGTGCCATTGCAGGTGAATCATACACTCACTCACTTTCTACAGGATACAAGCGATCAGACGGGTATATTCCTAACAGTGATTATGACATATACAATCTTTTGTGGCAAAGCAGGTTTGATATAAATGGTTCCAACATCGATTTTCAAGCAGGATTAAACGATAAGGCTTATGGAGCCAACACATTTTATACAGCAGCCTACCCTAACCAGTTTGATGATACACAAGGTTTGTTTTTCTCTTTAAAGGGCGAAACAAACGGCAAACTCAAACTAACACCTCATATCTACTGGAGCAGACATTATGATGAATTCCAATTAATCAGGGAGGGAACACCTGATAAACCTTCATGGTATACAGATCATAATTATCACCGTAGCGATGTTTTCGGGATGAATCTAAATATGCAATATGCTTCAAGATTTGGCATTACAAGCTTTGGGGGTGAATTCAGAAATGAAGGAATTTTGAGTAATGTTCTTGGTAATGCTATGGAAGAACCAATCGGGAAATACACAAAATCGGACAACAGAACCAATATCAGCTACTACGCTGAACATAATTTTATACTCAACCGTATAACTCTATCATTAGGCGGACTGATAAACTATAATACTGCCGTAACTGATAAGTTTGATTTCTATCCCGCAATAAACGGAACTTTCAGAGCAACTAACAAGTTGAGTCTGTACGCATCATGGAATAAGGCGACGCGTATGCCAACTTTCACCGATCTCTACTATACAACTGCGACCCATACAGGCAACAGTAATCTGGAAGCTGAGCTTTCAGAAGCGTTTGAAGTGGGTGCCAAATACAACCATCACATAGTAAAAGGGGCGATTGCAGTCTTTAATATGGCAGGTAAAAACATGATCGACTGGGTAAAGCCTTCTCCCGAAGCGTTGTGGGAATCGACCAATCACACCCAAATAAATAAAAAAGGAGTGGAAACAAACATCTCTTTTGATTTTAAAGAGTGGCTGGGTGATAATCAACCAATAAACTCATTTAATGTCGGATACATGTATATTGATCAGGAAAGGGTTGAAGATGAACTGATTTCAAATTATACACTTAACCATTTGCGGCATAAATTCACTGCCGGATTACATCATGATCTGATTAAAAATCTAACCCTGTCATGGAACTTCCGCTGGCAGGAAAGAAATGGTTCTTATGTAAAATATTCCGACTTGCTCCCCGGCGAAAGAGTAGATTATGCCCCTTTCTCCATATTAGATGTTAAGGCAAATTACAAAATAAGGAATACTGATTTCTTTGTAAATGCAAACAATATTTTCAACAGTGTACATGTAGATTTAGGCAATATACCACAGCCCGGATTCTGGTTATCGGGTGGTGCAAGTGTAAGGTTTTGAATTAGAATAGAGACCTAATTCCCTTTATAAGCAAAACAGTTTATAAGGGGAATTTTTTTATAAATAATATGCTGTTAATTTATCTACCTATCGACCCGGATTTTTGTGGATAAATGCTAATAAAATACTAAAAGCGGACAGGGAATAATGCGTATTTCAGTCTTACTTGAGTCTTACTTTGCTCATACCTCGTCCTTATAAAGTCCTTTTATAAAAGTTTTAAGTAAGGATAAGATACGAATAATGTAAAACCCTATTTATACCGAACTATAGTTTTGCACCTTCTGTTTATTTTGCTTATTTTGCAGAATTAATACCTATTTTAAATGAAACTATTATCACCGATTATTATTCTTACTATCATTTTATCAAGCTGTGCAGATATATCAGAAAAGAAACTAACCGATTATGTAAATCCTTTTCTGGGTACCGCCACATTGTGGGAACCGGAGGATCTGGGCTATGTGCGCACCTGGGAAGAACGTACCTGGGGAGCTGAAGTATTTCCGGGATCGTCCCTGCCCAACGCAATGGTACAAATTAGTCCGGTTACACAGTTCAGAAGCGGTGCAGGTTATCAGTACGAAGATACTGTGATTTATGGCTTTGCTCACACCAACAAAGGGCATTGGAACTTACTTCATTTTCCTTTGCTTCCTGCAACCGGCGAGGTTGTCCCTACGGATTACGCATCAGAATACAGTCATGATAATGAATCGGCTAGTCCCGGTTACTATCAGGTCTTTCTTGAAAGATATGGCATTAACGCGGAACTAACATCCACTTTAAGATCAGGTTTTCACAGATATACTTTCATTGACAGTTCTGATAAAAAGCTTATTGCTGACATGACACGTACAAATAACCGAGTAAAGGAATGGGGCATACAAAAAATTGACGATAATACATTTACAGGTTTTCAGGATGCAGAGGGTAAGATATATTTTTATGCTGTTTCTAATTATCCTATCAGTGAAATTGGACAGGTGAAAAATGATAAGCATGAGGTGTCAGTTGTCAACTTCGGTAATAGTGACAACAAAAAACCTTTAGAGATTAAGATAGGCTTTTCTTTTGTCAGCATTGAAAATGCTAAGATGAATCTTGAGGAGGAGATAGCTGACAAGAGTTTTGCTCAAGTACGGAAAGAAGCAGATGATACTTGGAATAAGCTGCTGTCGAACATAAAAGTAACCGGTGGAACTGAACGCCAAAAAGGCATTTTTTACTCAACGCTCTACCGTTCATTCTTATGGCCTGCCCTCAGAAGTGATGTAAACGGTGATTTTACCGATGAGAATGGTAATGTTGTGAATGAAGGTTTCAGATACTACACAAACCCCTCATTCTGGGATGATTACAGAAATAAGCTTGTACTTCTGGCAATGATATCTCCTGACGTGACAACAGACATAATTAAATCTATAACTGATAAAGGTGAAAAAAGGGGTGGTTATATGCCTACATTTTTTCATGGCGATCATGCTTCCGTTTTTATTTCAGGTAGTTGGCTAAGGGGAATAAAAGATTTTGACCATGATAGAGCTTACGCACTTATACTTAAAAATGCTACTGTTCCGGGTCGCGGTGGCAGGCCCTATCTAGATGAGTACCTTGAAAGAGGTTGGATTGCTGAGAAAGACACTACTAATGTACCTTTCTGGGATGAGTATAAAGCAGCTGTTACCAAAACTGTTGAGTATGCTTATGACGATTATGCAACAGCGCTTGTTGCCAGGGAACTTGGAGATACAGAAAACTATGAACTGCTAATGAGTCGCTCCAAAAATTATAAAAATCTGTTTGACCCTTCAACAGGCTTCTGGCGCGGTAAAGTGGACGATGGGACCAAAGAAGGTAAGTGGATAGAAGATTTTGATCCGTATTATGCATATTTTGCATATATGTATCGTGAGGCAAACGCCTGGAATTCACTGTTTTTTGCGCCCCATGACGTAGAAGGAATGCTGAGTCTTTATCCAAGTCACGAATCAATTGAACAAAAGCTTGATTCACTCTTTACTGAGCCCTGGAATGGAGTTGAACTACACAATATGACCGGATTCATCGGGAACTATTGTCATGGTAATCAGCCGGGACATAGCATTCCATATACATATTACTTTATAGACCGACAGGAGAAAGCACAATGTGTACTTGACAGTATTATGGACAGGTTCTATGATATGGGAGCTGAGGGGCTTGCTTATGCAGGTATGGATGATGCAGGGGAAATGTCAGCATGGTATGTTTTAAATGCTATCGGAATATATACCTACTCACCTGCAGATCCGGAATACATTGTAACTGTTCCACTTTTTGATGAAGTGGAATTCAGATTAGGATCCGGAACAAAATTTACTATAAAAAAAGAGGGTCTGGGAAAAAAGATTAATAAGATAACCTATGGGGGCGAAGAAATAGATGGTTGGTTTATAACTCACGACATGCTCGAACAGGGAAAAGAACTGGTCATAAAAATTGAATAATTCAATTACTTTGTTAAATATATTATTTAACTTATTCTGCTCCAGTCGTATCTGTTGCCACCAAGGCGACTAAGCTGTTGCTTCAGCACCTCATGTTCAGGCAGCTCAAGAGAAGGGTCATTTTCTATCAACTCCTCTGCTACCTCACGTGCACGAAACAGTATATCATTATCTTTTACAAGATCAGCAATCCTTAGGTCAAAAGGAATACCGCTCTGTTGTGTGCCTTCCAGATCTCCCGGGCCGCGTAGCTTTAGATCAGCTTCAGCAATAACAAATCCATCATTGCTTTCAGTCATGATCCCTATCCTTTTGCGGGTATCGGCAGAGAGCTCATAGGGGGTCAGCAAAATGCAGTATGACTGATCAGCCCCCCTGCCCACTCTGCCACGGAGCTGGTGAAGTTGTGAAAGGCCGAATCTTTGGGCACTCTCTATTACCATCACACTTGCATTCGGGACATTCACACCTACTTCTATTACCGTTGTGGAGACCATAATATTTGCTTTACCTGATACAAACTGCTGCATAACTTCATCTTTTTCAGCAGGTTTCATGCGTCCGTGCATCTTACAAACGGTAAACTCTGGAAATGCTTCTTTAATATGCTCATACCCCTCTTCCAGATTCTTCAGATCAAGTGTCTCGCTCTCTTCAATCAATGGATACACAATATAAGCCTGGCGACCCGAATTAATCTCTTTACGAATAAAATTATACAGTTCACCTCTTTTTTTGTCAAATCTATGAAGTGTCTGCACCGGCTTTCTTCCGGGTGGCAACTCATCAATAACTGAAACATCCAGATCACCGTAAACAGTCATTGCCAAGGTACGGGGTATTGGTGTAGCGGTCATTACAAGTACATGCGGCGGTCTGTTATTCTTGGACCACAGCTTTGCTCTTTGTGCTACTCCAAAGCGGTGCTGTTCATCGATTACAACAAAACCAAGGTTTTTGAACTGCACAACATCCTCTATAAGAGCATGCGTTCCGATTAATATATTAATTTCTCCCGATTGCAGTTCGGCATGAAGTTTCTCACGATCTTTCTTTTTAGTGGATCCTGTAAGTAATTCTATACGAAGTTTCATTCCTGACAACATTTTAGTGAATGTCTCGAAATGCTGACTTGCAAGTATCTCAGTGGGTGCCATCATACATGCCTGAAAGCCATTATCAAGAGCAATCAGCATACACATAATTGCCACCAGAGTTTTACCACTGCCCACATCACCCTGTAACAACCTGTTCATCTGTTTACCTGATGCCGTATCCTTACGAATCTCTTTTATTACCCTTTTCTGAGCATTTGTTAACGGGAAAGGCAGATTTTTTTTGTAAAAGGAGTTGAGGTTATCACCTACTCTATGAAATATAAAACCGTTAAGTTTCCCTTTTCTGTCAGCAGCATACCTGACTATACTTAGTTGAATATAAAATAGTTCTTCAAATTTAAGCCTATATTGAGCATCTTTGAGCTTAGCCGGTGATTTAGGGAAATGTATATTCTCAATAGCATCATGAATAGAAGTTAACTTAGCCTCTTTGATTACATCAGAAGAAAGCGATTCAGGCATGTTACCGTTGATTAAGCTAAACGCATTTTCAATGATTTTCTGCATTGCTTTTGAATTGAGATAATGATTTTTCATTTTCTCTGTTGTGTTGTACATCGCCATCAATCCCTGAGGTAAATCTGAGTCATTTAAAAAAGGGTCTATTTCAGGGTGAGCAATATTCCATTTACCGTTGAAAAGATTCGGTTTACCAAAAACGATATATTCCTGATTGAGTTTATATTTTCCCTCTATAAAACGGATTCCCTGAAACCAGATAAGATCTACAAAGCCTGTGCCGTCGGTAAAGTGTGCAACCAAACGCCTTTTACGTCCCTCTCCAAAAGTTTCGAATGCAGTAATTTTTCCCTTTAATTGAATATATGCCAGTATATTGTCTATTTCATGGATATAATATATTCGGGTTCTGTCGATATATCTATAAGGATACCATCGCAAAAGATCTCCAACAGTGAAAATTTCAATCTCTTTATTTAGTATTGCAGCCCTTTTGGGACCAACACCGGGAACAAACTGAATTTCACTCTGAAGAATACTCATAAATTATCTGATACGGTTTCTTTGATTTACCTACGATATGCAAATATAAACAAAAACGAGGAATAGTTCAACCACCCCTCGTTTGTTATAATTATCTGATAAGTCTGTTAATTAGACATGGATTACCAGGCAAAAATAGGATACTTTTTCATTGTCGTATTCACCTTCTCTCTGACTGATGATATTGTTTTGCTGTCATCAGGATTAGCAAGTACTGTATCAATCATCTCAACAATCTCACCCATGAGACTTTCTTTAGCACCACGAGTTGTGATTGCAGGCGTACCAAAACGCAGACCTGAAGTCTGGAACGGTGATCTGTCATCGAAAGGAACCATATTCTTATTTACGGTAATATCAGCTTTCACCAACATATTTTCTCCCTTTTTACCGGTTAAATGTGGGAATTTTGATCGTAAATCCACCAGTATGATATGATTGTCGGTACCACCTGATACTACATTATATCCCAAATCTACGAATGCCTGTGCCATTGTAGCAGCATTTTTCTTTACCTGAAGTTGATATTCTTTGTATTCAGGTTGAAGCGCTTCATGGAAAGCCACTGCCTTAGCTGCAATAATATGCTCCAGAGGACCTCCCTGCATTCCCGGGAAAACAGCAGAATCAAGCATCGCAGACATCATTTTAACCTCACCTTTAGGAGTTTTCACACCCCATGGATTCTCAAAATCCTTACCCATCAAGATAACCCCGCCACGCGGTCCGCGAAGGGTTTTGTGAGTTGTGGATGTTACTATATGCGCATATTTCAGAGGATTATCAAGTAAACCGGCAGCAATTAATCCTGCTGGATGTGCCATATCAACCATGAAGATTGCACCTATCTCATCTGCTACTTTACGGATTCGGGCATAATCCCATTCACGCGAATAAGCAGACGCACCTGCAATAATCAATTTAGGTTTCTCGTTGCGTGCAACCATTTCCAACTGATCATAATCAACATGCTGGTCATCTTCCCTGACATTATATTCAAGCGGATGAAACATTAGTCCTGAGAAATTTACAGGAGACCCGTGTGTCAGATGCCCTCCATGTGATAGGTTTAAACCAAGGAATTTATCACCTGCTTTTAAGCAAGCCAGAAATACTGCAGCATTTGCCTGAGCACCTGAATGCGGTTGTACGTTTGCCCACTCTGCATTAAACAACTGCTTTAGTCTGTCTATTGCAAGTTGCTCACTCATGTCAACAACCTCACAGCCGCCATAATATCTTCTTCCGGGATATCCCTCAGCATATTTGTTTGTAAGTACAGAGCCAGCAGCTTCCATTACCTGCTCACTGACAAAATTTTCAGAAGCTATCAGCTCCAGACCTTTTAGTTGACGCTCGCGTTCTTTCTCGATAATTTCAAAGATGTGCTTATCTCTATTCATCTGCTTATATTTAAAAATGACGTGCAAAAATAGTGAAGTTTAACAACAAACGGAAGTTATTAATGATTCAATTTTCAGATATTATTATAATACCACTTATATAAAATCTCTACACCCTCTTCAACTTCAATCTTATGCTTCCATCCAAGACTATTAAGCTTGGTAACATCAGTAAGTTTTCTCATGGTGCCGTCAGGTTTTGAATCATCAAAAAGTATCTCACCTTTATACCCAATTGTATTTTTAATTAGAAATGCCAGGTCATATATTGAAATCTCCTTTCCGGTTCCTATATTTATATGACAATTTCTGATCTCTTTCTTGTTTTCAATTAAATCTGCAAAATCAACATTCTCCATTATAAAGACACAAGCGTCAGCCATCTCTTCGCTCCAAAGGAATTCACGCAAAGGATGACCTGTTCCCCACAGTTTTACATACTTATCTGTAATTCCATATTTGCCCAAAATATCAATAATTTCCTTGTTACTGCTTTCACCGGTAACCTGTTCTACGGGACGAGCATTCAGATCTCTTTTTAAAGTTTCCTGGTCACCATCCATCAACGCTTTAGAAAGATGTATTTTTCTAATCATAGCAGGCAGGACATGGCTCTTTTCCAGATCAAAATTATCATTCGGTCCGTATAAATTTGTAGGCATAACAGCGATATAGTTTGTGCCATACTGAATATTAAAGCTCTCACACATCTTTAATCCTGCAATTTTTGCAATGGCATACGGCTCATTTGTATATTCAAGAGGTCCTGTAAGTAATGAATCCTCAGTCATAGGCTGACTCGCTTCCTTTGGATAAATACATGTACTGCCCAGGAACAGGAGCTTCTTTACGTTGTTGCGAAAGCTCTCACCGATAACATTGTTTTGAATCTGCAGATTTTTGTATATAAAATCAGCTCTGTAGTTATTGTTGGCTATTATACCCCCCACATGTGCTGCTGCAAGAAATACATATTCCGGTTTTTCTTCTTCAAAAAACCGGGACACTTCTGCACTATTCATCAGATCCAGCTCTTTGTGAGTTCTGCCAATCAGATTTGTGTAACCTTTATCTGTAAGGTTATTCCAAATAGCCGAACCTACTAAACCTCGATGACCGGCTACATATATCTTGGTCGATTTATCAATCATATAATTTGTTTTTAATATCTGTTATCTATTGCTAGAAATAAAATAAAGCTCTATTTTCGCTATTATAAATTTATAATTGTAATAAAATGAAAAAAACTATTTTTACTCTGTTGTTTTCTATTGGAATACTTATGAGTGCAAATGCCCAGTTCACTAGCTATATCAGGTTGTCAGGAGACATCGGCATAGTTTCAAACAGTGAGAAGGACAAAAAGTTCGGAGTTGGCGGAACAGTATCCTGGCTTACTGTTGACAATCTGATTTCGGGCAACGAATACAATTATATATCACTGGGTATAAAAGGATTCAACAATCCTTATGGTGAAGGTAAACTCTTTTCAAGTATAATGAATGACGAGGATGATGGTTTTAATTATATTATGCCATTACTTGGTTACAGGTTTACTCAAAAAGGGGTTGAAGAAGGCTTTTTTATCGAACCGAGAATAGGTGCAGCATTTGGCGCAAGTTATACAGCATTTGCTATTTCACCATTAGCAGGATATTCATTCAATAACCTGGATTTTTCCATTTATTGTGATATGGGCTTCGGCTCTGAAATCAGTGCTATACAGAAAAAGAGTTTTTTTACACCGGGGTTAAGTATTGCCTATAGCTTCGGATTTTAAAATAACTATTCACCATACATCTTTTTATAGTAGTTCATGTATTCACCGCTCGTTACATGATCCAGCCATTCTTGGTTTTCAAGATACCAGCTCACAGTTTTTTCCAGTCCTTCCTCAAATTGTAGTGAGGGCTCCCATCCAAGTTCATTTTTCAGTTTGGAAGCATCAATAGCATAACGGAGGTCGTGCCCTGCCCTGTCTGTTACGTACGTGATCAGTCTTGCTGATTCTCCATCTGCTCTTCCAAGCAGTTTGTCAGCAACTTTTACTATGAGATGAATAAGGTCGATATTCTTCCATTCATTTAATCCACCAATATTGTAGGTTTCACCCTTACGTCCTTTATGGAATATTAAATCTATAGCTTTGGCATGATCTTCTACATAAAGCCAGTCTCTTACATTCTCCCCTTTTCCGTAAACAGGTAAAGGTTTGTTGTGACGTATATTATTAATAAAAAGGGGAATTAGTTTTTCAGGAAACTGATAGGGTCCATAGTTGTTTGAACAGTTTGAAATTACAACCGGTAATCCATACGTATCCCTGTAGGCCCTCACAAAATGATCGGAAGAAGCTTTTGAAGCTGAATAAGGTGAATGAGGATCATAAGAAGTTTCTTCTGTAAACGGATGTTCTCCAAATTCAAGTGACCCATATACCTCATCAGTCGAAACATGATAAAACAATTTGTCGTTGAAATCATTTTTCCAAAGTTCTCTAGCAGCTTGCAAAAGATTGAGAGTGCCCATTATGTTTGTACGTGCAAAAGAAAACGGGTCTGTAATTGAACGGTCGACATGGCTCTCTGCAGCAAGATGAATGACGCCATCAATATTATACTTGCCGAAAAGGTTTTGCATTTCATCAAAATCACAGATATCAGCCTTTACAAAAGAATAATTAGGCTTATCTTCTACATCTTCAAGATTCAATAAGTTCCCGGCATAAGTGAGTGAATCGACGTTGATTATTTGATACTCCGGATAATTGTTAAGAAACTGTCTTACTACGTGCGAACCTATAAAACCGGCTCCTCCTGTTATCAAAATATTTTTCCTTACCATATCACTCAAAATATTTATTTATAATTTAAATTTATAGCTTTACTCATCGAAATAGATAGAATTAAAATCCATAAGCTGATTATTCTTATCTTTCTCCGACAATATTATATCTTCTTTCGGCAGTAACCAATCTATATTGAGCTGCTTATCATCCCACTTTATTCCTTCTGCATGTTCGGGAGCATAAAAGTTATCACATTTATACTGACATACAGCGTAATCACTCAGAACAATAAAACCGTGTGCGAAGCCACGCGGAATGAAAGTTTGTAATTTGTTGTCGTCCGACAATTCAACTGATACGCACTTACCAAATGTTGGAGATTTATGTCTGAGATCTACTGCAATATCAAGCACCTTTCCTCTTATTACTCTAATAAGTTTTGCCTGAGCAAAAGGTGGTTTCTGATAATGCAAACCTCTTAGAACACCATATTTAGAGCTGCTTTCATTATCTTGAACAAAAACAGTCTTACACACTTTATTCTCAAATTCTTTTTGAGAAAACGATTCGAAAAAATATCCCCTGTTATCTTTATATACTTTCGGCTTAATTATTACAAGCCCTTCTATATCTGTCTTTTTTACATCCATAAAAATCAATCCATATCTATAAGTTTCAAAAGATACTGACCGTATTGATTCTTTTTCATTGGTTCTGCAATACGTATTATATCCTCTTTTGAAATCCACTTGTTGTACCATGCAATCTCTTCCAGACAAGCAATTTTTAATCCTTGTCGTTTCTCTAACACCTCAATAAATGTTGAAGCTTCTGATAGTGAATCATGTGTACCGGTATCCAGCCATGCAAAACCTCGTCCTAGTAGTTGCAGATTCAATTTATGCTCTTTAAGATATATCCCGTTTACAGTGGTTATCTCTAGTTCTCCACGTGCCGAAGGTTTTATTTTCTTTGCAATTTCGATAACACTGTTAGGATAAAAGTATAAACCTACCACAGCATAATTAGACTTTGGTTTTTTTGGTTTCTCTTCTATCGATTTGACTTTATTGTCTTTATCAAAATCAACAACCCCATATCGCTCAGGATCATTAACATAATAACCAAATATTGTTGCTTGGTGACTGTTTTCGGTTTGTGCTACCGCTTCTTGCAGCATAAGTCTGAAACTCTGTCCGTAAAAGATATTATCACCAAGAATAAGACACACAGAGTCGTTCCCAATAAACTTTTCACCTATTATGAATGCTTGTGCCAGACCATCAGGACTTGGCTGTTCTGCATATTCAAAATTCACTCCGTAATCTGATCCATCGCCCAAAAGGCGTTTGAATCCCGGGAGATCAGAGGGTGTCGAAATAATAAGTATATCTCTTATCCCGGCCAACATCAATGTGGAGATAGGATAATAAACCATTGGTTTATCAAAAATAGGCAGCATTTGTTTGGAAACACCTTTGGTGATAGGGTATAATCTGGAGCCAGAACCTCCGGCTAATACAATGCCTTTCATTTTTATTTAAATATTTTTCAGTTTTTACAAAGATATAAAAAGTTATAACAAATCAGGTCTTAGTTTTTTTGTACGCACCACCGCTTGCTCATGTCTCCACTCCTGAATTTTCTTTTCATGACCTGAAAGAAGAACTTCAGGCACTTTCCAACCTTTATATTCAGATGGCCTGGTATAAACGGGAGGTGCCAGCAAACCATCCTGAAATGAATCTGATAGTGCCGACTGCTCATCACCAATAACCCCGGGTATTAGTCTTACAACAGCATCAGCAATCATTGCTGCTGCAAGTTCACCTCCTGTAAGTACAAAATCACCTATAGATATTTCGCGGGTAATAAGATGTTCTCTCACCCTAAAATCTATACCTTTATAATGACCACACAGTATTATAATATTTTTCAGTAGCGAAAGTTCATTTGCAACAGATTGAGTAAAAACCTCTCCGTCAGGTGTAGTGAAAATAACCTCATCATATTCTCGCTGAGATTTAAGGTGAGAAATTACCCTGTCGATTGGTTCTATTTGTAAGACCATGCCTGCCTCACCACCATAAGGATAATCATCTACTCTTTTATGTTTATCCAATGTGTAATCACGCAGATTGTGCAAGCCAAACGTCGTAAGACCCTTATCCTGAGCCCTCTTTAATATGCTAGTATGAAGAGCACCTTCGATCATCTCGGGTAGCACAGTTATAATATCAATCCTCATTTATCAAAAATACTAGAAATTAAACTCAATAAAAAATTTAATTGACTTCCTGTGTTGTTGTACCTCCCTGTTGTGTACCGCTCTCACCCTGCATTACGTCTTCGTTGGTGATACTTCTTTGTACTCGCTTTACTGAAGTTTTCAGATCGCCAAAACGATAAGTTACACTAAGGGTTAAATTTCTCATTGGATTTAGAGCTATTACCTTTTGAGTAAAACTTTCGCCTCTTGTTGTAGAGGAGAACTCTCTGTACTCTGAAAAAAGATTTTGAATATTTAAAGAGAGATCAAGTTTTTTCTCTATGAAACTTTTTTGAAGGCTTAATGAATAAAAATAGAACGGAGACTGCTCTGTCTGTAATTGAATTCGGTTTAGAAAAGTACCTCCATTTACCCCAATCCTTAAATCTTTTGGAAATGTGAAAGTCAAACCGCCATAAGCCCGACCGGAGAACCCACTGTTTTGCAATGCGATATTCTCTTCGGTACTTTTAATATCAGTATAGTTCAATCCTCCGTTTAAATAAGTGCGTATCATTTCACTTGGAGTCCAGCTCAGATAAATATTTGTACCAACATTATGATTACGCCCAATATTTGCATAAGTGTTATGTGTAACTGATTTCTCAATTCCATCAACTGTTTTCTGATCAATAAAACTATAGGGTGTGACCGCATTCTTAGCAAAAGAATAGCTTAAAGTTGCATTAAAATTCAATTTCTGCGAGAATGAGCCATAGTTTATATTGAAGTTGTGCTGTTGTTCAGAATCCAATCTGGGATTACCATAACTAATATTATTTGGATCTACGTCATTAACATACGGGTTTAAATACCAGATACCCGGACGGGATATTCGCATATTGTAACCGCCCCTCAGTGTTTGCGTCATTCCTATTTGGTAGGATACTGTAGCAGAGGGAACCAGATCAAAAAAATTAGTGCCTACAACCGTATCTACATCAGCACTCATAAAATGTATGTCCTGCATTGTATGTTCAGCTCTTATCCCGAGTTTCATTCCAAATTTACCGGATTTATAACTGTACCCTGCATAGCCTGATGATATATTTTGAGAGTGATCCAGATCATTTTTCCTAAGTAAATCTGGTTTCCAGGTATTGTCTGTAACATCAAAAAAAGTATGATCAGCACGACTTGAATTATCTCTGAAAATATACTTTAATCCTGTTTCAATGCCATGTTTGTTATCCAATGGATTCACATAGTCAACCTGTATTGTATGCTCATCGCCTCCCGCATCATTAATACTTTTCAAGCGATAACCGTCGGGATAATAAAATACACCTCCCGGCTCAACATCATATACACTCTCATATTCACTGTCATTTGGATTTCGTTCATATCTATAAGATCCCGTAAGCATTTCTCCTTTTTTTTTGAAACTGCGCTGATAATCTGCTGAAAGGTTCATGCCTCCAAAATGGTTTTTGCTATTACTTTCAGTAGTGTATGAATAAGGACGGGCTTCACCTGAAACTGCTTGCTGTTTTGACAGTGAATTAAAATCTCCTCCAAATCGCGAGACCGAGAGGTTAAATAAATTCAAAGTGTCTGGTTCATAACTCATTGATCCTGTAAAAAACAGTCCCTTGCCGCTGCTTTCTGAAGTACCCTCCTGAGTCAGTGTATTTATTGGGAATGGCTCTACTTCTTCTCTTGTGAAAGTCGACTCGGATGCGGGCTGTGCATGATTAAAGTAGCTTGCATTTCCTGTGAAACCAAACTTCCCATATTTTGTTGCCAAATACATATTTGCTCCATAACCTCCAAATGTATTTGCATTTGCACCCACGGAACCTGAATAACCATCATCAACTCTTTTGTCTGTTACAATATTTATAATACCTCCCACTCCTTCTGCATCGTAGCGTGCCCCCGGATCAGTAATAACTTCAATATCCTTAATGCTGTTAGCAGGCATACTTTTAAGCACCTGTGAAGGATTTGAAGATACCATATTTGAGGGTTTCCCATTTACATATATCTTAAAGTTTGAAGAGCCTTTCAATTGAATCTGATCTTCGCCGTCTACAGTAACCAATGGCACCTTTCGTAATAAGTCAAGAACATTTGATGTAGTTGATTCTGGATCGTCTTTTGCGCTGTATGTTAGTTTATCAATTTCCACTTTTACCAACGGAGTCTGTGCAGTGACACTTATTTCATCAAGCTGTGTAGAGGATTCTGACATAGCGATATCACCCATATTATAAGTTGCGGCAGATGAAGTAAGATTTACTGTTTCTTCAACATGATCCATGCCAACAAAATTAAATGTGAAGATGTATTGACCTTTCTCGAGCTCAGTAGAAAAGCTGCCATTTTCTTTTGTAGCAAATTTCCTAATACTTTTTTCAGGTGATTCTTTTTTTGCAACTGAAATTGTTGCATAAGGCAGTGGTTTGTTGTCAGTGGAGGTTACCAATCTTCCATTAACTGTAATACTTTGAGCAATAATTGTTGTTGTAAACAAAAAGCTCATAAAAAGAACAAATGAATGTTTCATTTTTTTAATGTGGTTGTTTTGGTTGAATACAGTGGTTATGTGGATATTAATTGTAAAAGTAAAATAAATTTGCTTTCAATATGTTGAAAACTTATTCATTAATCATTTTTAACCATAAACTCAAGTGAGACAATCACTTTGATTTAAGGCGACCGTTTTTTCGAAGCTGCTGGTCAAGCATCCACTGGATCTGACCGTTAACACTTCTGAATTCATCAACAGCCCATTTCTCAATAGCTTCCATTGTTTCAGAATCCAATCGCAAGGCAAAATTTTTGGTTGTCTTATCTTTTTTTGTCATCCTATTTCATCTCCATACTTACCTAATTCTATAAGTATATCTTTTAAGTATTCAGGATTTTGTGACCCTATTAAAATACTTTTCCCGTCTATTAAATCTATTTTCAATCCCATCCGACCTTTCACAGTGTAAGCTACGGTTCCTTTTCTTTTTTTCCTGAAACCCCAACCACCATATTCAAATATTGGCTTATATCTGACGATATAAAGTTTATCAACAGTTTTCCAATCAATAAATTTATATCTCCATTGAAAAGGGAAGTATCTTAAATAAATGCCATCACTGTTTATAAAGGTTTGAAGTTTACTGAACAATGATAAGAGAATCGAGAATAAAAGAATCAAAACAGCAAGAATTATTAGACCGATGTCACTCATAGGCTTATCACCGAACGGCTCATTAAATCCAATCTGTTTGACAGTTCCGAAAATAAATAACAGATTAACAATCAACAGTATTATCCAAACAAGCCAGCCTTGGTGTTGATCTTCCTGAAAGAACTTTCTTTTAATCCTCATTTTCCTTGTGGATATAATTTTTCTGGTTTTAATCTTTTAAAATTCTCATCAATTATCTATTATTGATAAAGTGATCCAGTATTTAGAACGGGCTGTGCAGATTCGTCGGCACAAAGGACAACAAGTAAATTGCTTACCATTGCTGCTTTTTTATCTGCATCTAGCTCTACAATATCCTCATCTTTAATCTTATCCAAAGCCATCTTAACCATTGTGACTGCACCTTCAACAATCTTCTCGCGTGCTGCAATTATCGCCTCTGCCTGTTGACGGCGCAGCATTACTGCAGCTATTTCAGGTGCATAAGCCAGATAATTTATACGAGCCTCTACAATCTCAATACCAGCCATTTCGAGTCTGTTATTCAATTCAACCTCAAGATCATCATTAACTACGTTTCCTCCTGATCTTAATGTAATTTCCTCATCTGAAACAAGACTACTATCGTATGCGTATTTACCGGCAATAAGTCTGAGTGCGGCATCACTCTGAACATCAACAAAGTTTTCGAATGCATCCATCTGCTTACTTACAGTAAATGTACCTGTACCAACTGCACCGGGCGCTGAAGCGGCAATTGTCTGTGAATCAATCTCAAACATAGCCTTATAAGTATCTTTAAGCCTCCATACGAGTACCATTCCTATAAGAACAGGACTACCTACTTTGTCGTTCACTTTAATTGGACTAGGGTTAAGATTTCTTGCACGAAGCGAAAGTCTTTTCTTTGTCATAAAAGGATTAATCCAAAAGAATCCTGTATCTTTTAGTACTCCTTTGTACTTTCCGAAGAATATCATAACGACCGCCTCGTTAGGCTCTAACTTAGTAAATCCGAATAAAGAAACTATCCAAAACAAGGGTAAAATACTTCCGATTATTACACCCCATGTTCCTTGAAAAAACAGCCAAGCGATTACAAACAACAATACAAACTGGATTAAAAGCATAACGAAACCATTAACCTTTAAACCTTTAAAATTGAATTCTTTTGTTTCCATAAATAGGTTATTTAAAATGATATTATTTTGATATTGCAAATATATCATGCTTTGTTATAACTACAAAATATTTATCAGTTTTATTTACATTTATTTTTACTTTCTGTTTTTACTTTTTAATCAATAAACTTTCCAGAAAACATTTTGAAGTTTTAAACGTTAAATGGAATATGTTACACTTTCTAATTGTGAAATTTTGCCACAAAAAACCATTCTGATAATACTTCCAGTAATTTTCATTGCAGCTTATATTTACACGGCTGTCAGGCTATATAAGCTGGTACCTGAAACATCTCAGTTGCGTATACTAGTACCCATTTTATTTATTGTGGGCATAATAGCAATTTTATTGTTTTTTTCTTTAGGCGAAAAGATGAATATTTCATTAGCAGGGTCGCTTTACATATTTAGTACCGGATGGCTTATTGCATTTCTGTATTTTTTTATTGCAGTATTTTTAATTGATTTATTTCGTCTGTCTAACGGTATTTTTCATATTATTGATAAAAATATTGTATACCGGCTTTTCACAAATAATGCTGCAACATCTATGATTATTTTTGGGACTGTAGCTCTGATTTTGATTTATGGAAATATCCAATATCACAATAAAAAAAGACATCATATAAAAATTGAGACAGAAAAGATTCCATATCCTGTTAGAATTGTGGGTATAAGTGATCTTCATATTGGCTATACAATTTCGGCAAGGGAGGTTGACAAATGGGTTAAAATGATAAATTATGAGAAACCTGATATTGTAATAATTGCGGGGGATATAATTGATAATCACCTGCGTCCGCTGATGCGTGATTCTACTGAGAATGTTTTAAGAAAAATAAATACGCGAATGGGGGTTTTTGCTTCTACCGGTAATCATGATCTTATGTTCGCTGTTGGTGAAGATGCGGGTTTTTACGAACGAGCAGGAATTACACTTCTCAGGGATAGCACACACAGTATTAATGAAATTACAGTTATAGGTCGCGATGACCACTCTAACATAAAAAGGAAAAGCCTGAACAGCATCATGGAGAATGTAAATAAGTCAACATTCACAATTCTACTGGAACATAAGCCTTTAAAACTTGAAGAAGCAAGTCAACAAAACATTGACTTCCAGTTGTCCGGTCACACTCACAGGGGACAAATATTCCCTATTTCATTGATAACAGATAAAATTTTTGAACTGTCCAATGGTTATATGAAAAAGGAGAATACACACTTCTTTGTTACAACCGGTATAGGAATATGGGGAGGCAAATTCAGGATAGGAACCAAATCTGAATATCTTGTTTTAGACTTGATTCAATCATAATTTACACAATAAATTAAAAATAGTATATGCGCGCACTTATCAGTGCTTTCATTGTTCATATTACACTTAACGTCTTAGTGTTCTTAAAAGGCTGGCATACTTTTGACAAAAAAAGGTGGGCTCGGATTATTCTGTTATTTATCTTCGGTATTGAATTTATCATCTATACTATAGGATTTATTTTTTACAGAAGTATTCCAGAAAATATCATTCAGCTTATTCGAGTGATGGGTACAAGCTGGATGTTATTTTTGTTATATACAGGGGGTTTATGGTTAATTATCGACCTGATTTATATATTGATAAGAAAGTCTCAAAAAAAATCGTGGAATTTTAAAAAACAAACTCAGAAATTCAAAATTATATCATTCACAGTACCAATAATAATTGTATCGGGTATAATGACTAATGGACACCATAAATTTTTAAACCCGGTTGTGCAAGAAATCAATATAACTGTAAACAAGCCGGTTGAAGAATTCGATTCGGTACGTATAGCTGTTGTTGGCGATTTACATTTGGGATGGATGATAAACCGTTACCACACGAAACGTTTTGTAGACCTCATTATGGCACAGAAAGCCGATTTGATACTTTTTGTTGGAGATATATTAGATTCACATATTGATCCAGTTTTAGAACAGAATATGCATGATGAACTTGCACGGCTTTCAGCACCTTTAGGTGTTTTCTCGTGCACCGGCAATCACGAATATAGATATGACTCTGAAGAAAAGATTCAGCTTTTAAACAATGCCGGAATAACTATGCTACGTGATTCTGCTGTTTTAATTGACAGTGCTTTTTATGTTATCGGACGTGAGGATGTAATCATACTTAACAGAAAATCAACAGAAAATCTTCTCAAACAACAAGGTGTCGATATGTCTAAACCGGTTATCGTCCTCAATCATACACCGGATGACCTGAGCGAAGAGTCAGATGCTGGCGTAGACATAGCCCTTTACGGACATACACACCATGGTCAGTCCTTCCCTGGGAATTTAGCAACTGAAGCAGTTTTTGAGGTAGCACACGGTTACAAGAAAAAAGAGAACACACACGTATATGTGACTTCGGGTATTGGTCTGGTAGGACCTCAATACCGTATTGGATCTGTTTCTGAAATTGCTTTGCTTACTGTCACCTTCCGTAAGTAAATAAACCATGTTCACTTAAATGAACATCGTTATATTCACTTCTGATTAAAGGTGCCCTATAGCTTTCTCTAACTGGATTGAGTGAGATCCCTTTAAAAAGATATAGTGTTTATTTACTGGTTCTCTTTTTAAATCATCAATTAATTCTTCCACATTTTCAAAACACCTGAAATCATCTTCAGAATTTACCAGATCCTTAAAAACAGAACCAACGAGGTATATTAAATCGTATGGTTGTTTCCTTAGATAATCAATCATCTTTATGTGCTCTTCTTTACTGACAGCCCCCAACTCTTTCATCTCACCTAGAATTACCATTTTTGGCAATGTCGTTGTAATAGAAGTGAAGAAGTCGAGTGATGTTTTCATACTTGTGGGATTAGCATTATAAGTATCAATAATCAGATCATTTTTATCAGTTCGCATGAACTGTGACCGGTAATTAGTAGGTTGATACTCCTCAAGTGCTGAGCTAATCCTTTCTGCATTTATACCGAAGAATTTTGAAATTGCCACAGCTGCAATGGCATTATCAAAATTGTATTCACCTACAAGACGGGTTTTAACCCTGTATGAGCTGTCAAAAAAGCTCCAATCGAATTCCAGGAAAGGTGTTGCATCAGCAATAGAACCTGAAGCAAAAAGTGTTGGGTCATTCTTTCCGTATAAAATACGATCCATTCCATCAGACAGATCAAAGAGTATTTTATTGTCTCTATTTACAAAAACTTTCCCTTCATGTTCACGGATAAAATCAAATAGTTCCCCTTTGGTACTAATGACATTCTCAAAAGTACCAAAACCCTCAAGATGAGCTCTGCCTACATTTGTAATGATACCATAGTCAGGTTCTGCTATTTCGCATAATTCTTTAATATCACCGGGATGACTTGCACCCATTTCCACTACTCCAATTTCGTGAGATTTGTCCATTGACAGTAGAGTTAGCGGAACTCCGATATGATTGTTGAAATTTCCTTGAGTGAAAGCAACCTTAAACTTCCTTGACAATGAAATTGCGATCAACTCTTTGGTTGTAGTCTTTCCATTTGTCCCTGTAACAGCGATAATAGCTATTTTGAGTTTTTTTCTGTGATAATTTGCCAGCTGCTGTAATGTTCTTAATACATTATCAACTTTAATAACTCTATCATCCTTGTTATCATCATCCCATTCATCAACTACTGCGTAAGAGCAGCCTGCTTCGAGTGATTTTTCGGCAAAAAGGTTACCGTTAAACCGGTCACCTTTTAAGGCAAAAAATATAGATCCTCGGCTACAGATCCTTGAATCAGTAGTAATGGTTGGGTATTTACAAAAAATGGAGTATAGTTCTTTTATATCCATGTTTACCGTAAATAATTAAAGACCAATTTTCTTAGCAATATCTTCAGGTATTGCGTCTTTGTGCAGTACTATACTAAGGGTCTTATACTTAACAAATGGTACTGAAGCATACCATAATCCATTATAAGGTCCGGTTTCTCCCCATGAATTTTTTACCATATAATATTTATTACCATTCTGATCAGTAGCAATTCCATATATTTGCATCCCGTGATCATCAGTAGTTTGGTAATTATCAAACGCTTCCTGTCGCATTTCCTGAGTTATTCCTTTTTCAGCCAGCACCTCCATACCAACGCGGGATCTAATACTTACATCCCGTTCACGACTGGATTGTCCCAGCCATTTCTCCTGATCACTTCCAGCATTCTCAGGTGCATTTTCATCCGGTATGATGGCAATTCCTGAACGAGAGAAGCCCGCCTCACTAACATCCGAAGCCCAAGCGATTGTAAAACCCTGCATTATTGCATTGTCCATAACCTCGATTAACTCATCAATTGGTAAGTTATAGGAATCGGCCCAACGCCAGTTATCCGGGACTTCAACAGGAAAGGCTGTATAAAACGGCTGATGACTGAATGAAGTCAAAGAGATGTAATCTTCCTGATTTAGACCAAGATATTGTTTAAATGTATGTGGAGTATATTCAGTCCCATTATATGTAAATGTTTCCGGGACCTCTCCCAGATAAGTATCCAATATAGCCGAAAAACCATCAAACCAAACAGGAGAAAGACCTCGTGCTCCTATAATTCCATTCATATACCCTGCAAGTACTTTATCCAACTCTCCATGATCATGAGTTTCAGAACCATAATTAAGACCCTCATAAACATCATTGGGCATAATACCGAAATCATTAATTGTTTCTACTACATCAGCAAATGAACCTCCGGCGGCAAAATTCAAATTACCATGCAAGCGTGCATACTTCTTTGCTTTATCTTCATAATTCTTACGCACAATATACATCTCAGACAGATCAAAAGTACCTTTTCCCATCCTGATAAGCTCTGACTCTAAAAGTCCTACACCTGAGAAGCTCCAGCAAGTACCAGTACTTGATTGGTTTTTTACAGATGTAATGGGATTTTCTTTTACCGTTTTGAAAGTATACGTACTCTGTGCCGTAATTGTCACTGCCACTAGCAATGTAATGAAGATTGTATAAATTTTTCTCATATTAATACTGTAGTTTTTTTAGTCCTGGAAAAATAGAAGTGTAATAAATTTACGAGTAACAAATATAGCTTAAATAAAGGAATATCCATAAAATAAAAAGTATCTTTGCGATTAAAATATTACGATTATTATGGATGATCTGAAACCTAAAAAAAGAAAAAGTCGTAAAGGGCTGGCTTGGTTCATCAGTATACTTATTATTGCACTTGGCATATTCGTTTATGTCAGATACTACTATGTATTTGGAACAGGTGTAAAATCAGGTGAACTAAATTATCTTGTTTATAAAGGTGTTGTATTCAAAACGTATGAAGGGAAACTGATACAGTCAGGATTCAGAGCTGATAAACCCGGAGGTTTACAATCCAACCAGTTTGATTTTTCAGTTGTAGATGAGGAGATTGCTCAAAAATTAATGATATCCGGAGGTAAAAACGTCCAATTGCATTATAAAGAGTATTTTGGCACTTTACCATGGAGAGGATACACTAAGTTTATTGTAGACAGCATTGTTAGCATAGAAGAGCCGGTAAAATCAGATAATCTGGATGAATTAACACCGTACATTCTGGAAACCTTGTGAGAGGGTGACTTATGGCAAAAAAGAAAAGATTTTATGTAGTTTGGAAAGGAGTAGTACCGGGTGTTTATTCTACATGGGACGAATGCAAGAAAAATGTTCAAGGTTTCGAAAATGCCTTATATAAATCATTCGGTTCTCTGGAAGAGGCTCAACATGCTTTCGCTGAAAATCCCTGGAAACATTTAAATGGAAAAAACAGTAAAAAGACATCTCAAAAAGCAGGTGTTGACTCCCCCAATTCTTCAGAAAAAATTATAAAAGATAGTATTGCCGTGGATGCAGCTTGTAGTGGCAATCCGGGACTTTTAGAATATCGAGGCGTTTATGTAGCCGATGGTGTCGAAATCTTTCATGTCGGTCCTTTGGAGGAAGGCACTAATAATATCGGAGAGTTCCTTGCTATAGTACATGCTTTGGCCCTTTTGAAAAAAAACAACGACAATACATCAATTTATTCCGATAGTATGAATGCAATTAAATGGGTTGCGAAAAAGAAATGCAATACTAAACTAGCTCGTTCTGAAAAGAATCAAATTGTATTTGATCTTATCGATAGAGCTGAAAAGTGGTTAAATTCGCATACCTATTCTAATCCAATACTAAAATGGGATACTTCCGGCTGGGGTGAAATACCTGCAGATTTCGGTAGAAAATAATCTAATCCTCTTCCTCCTCATCTGGATAATAAGGCTTGGGAGGCTTTACTGTAGGAAATATTTTACGCACATTGTCAGCTACCTTTGAAGCAAACTCTCCTCTTTCAATATTCATAGCTTGAGAAGCCTGAAGATAAACCTCACGGATAGTCATTTCTCCTTCATCAGTTTCGCAGAATAGCGAATCTATTGGTATAATTTGCAGTGAATCAATGTTGATGGAATCACCAACTGAAAAAAGAAAGCCTTCTTTTATCAGACGTTTTGTCAATTCTGGTTTCCCCCTATAACCATGAATAATCCAGGGTTGAGTAGGGTTAGTCTCTTTCTTCACTTTTAAAAGTTCTTCCCACGCTTTTACGCAATGAATAATAACCGGTTTATCTAGTTTCTCAGAAAGTTCTATATGTTTCTTAAAAACCGGAATCTGCACATCAAACGAAGGACCTTTTAATCTATCCAGTCCTGTTTCTCCAATTGCAACAATACGCGGATCAGATGCAATTTCAGTCAGATATGCCATCTGTGTCTCGCTATCTTCTGAGTACCATGGATGAATACCACAAGAGAATGAGTGTCGTTGGTGCAATTCTTTAGCAACTTCAAATTCAAGGGAATATACATCAAAGATACACGAGTGATATGGATCATCGTTATCTTCTGTGTAAATCTGGTGTGTATGTACGTCGTAAAATTCCATTATATTGTTATCCTATGCTTCCTTCTTACCTTTTTTTGTCTTCGGCTCCGGTACAGGATCATATCCAGATCCTCCCCATGGGTTACAACTTATTATTCGTCTGACAGACAAGTATAATCCTCTAAAAGGACCATGCTTTTTTAATGCTTCAATCGTGTATTGTGAACATGTTGGTGTATATCTGCAACTAGGTGGTAAAAGTGGCGAAATAGCTGCCCTGTAAAAATAAACAGGAATAAGCAAAATCCATGTCAACAGTCTCTTTATACCATTCAGCATCACTCTTCCCCGGTCTCAAATCTTTTTTTAATCTCATTCAGTGCTTTACGCATTCCTCTCTCAATTGAATCAAAATCAGACAATTCATCTTTTACATAAACAAACGCTATTTCAATATGCCTGTTACCACCTATTAAAACATTGTGAAGAATATGTTTGTTCATCCTGAACGATTCTCTTATGAGCCTCTTCATCCTATTACGATTTACAGCTGATTTAATCCTTTTTTTAGGGATACTCACCAATACTTCAAGCACTTCAGGATTTTGAGTTACTTTTTCAAGATAAACGATTCTTAATGGATAAGCAACAAAAGATTTACCTCTGATAAAAAGATTCTCTATCCTTTTATCACCTGTTAATCTCTCCTCCTTCTTAAAAAAATAGCGCTGTTCGTTATCCATAGATAAAAGCATTCCTCTGAAAGCAATTACTACAACAAAGATAAACCTTTTTGAAATCAAACATCAGACTTTAGGTAAGAAAAAAGGAAAAGTAAATGTTGAACTTTTCCAATTATAAAAATTATCTGAATATCATTCAACCGTGATGTTTATGATTTTCTTTCAGAAATGCATCTAACGCAGCAACTACAGAGGGATACTCTGGTCGAGGAGCCTCAAAATCAAGCCTGAATCCTGCTTCTTCCATAGCTTTTGCTGTGGTATTCCCAAAGCACCCCATAGCAGTATCTCCTTGAGTGAAGTCAGGGAAATTTGTAATTAAAGACTGTATACCAAGAGGACTAAAGAAAATAATCATATCATAGTCCATTTTTTGATCTTCCGGAAATTCATTACTCACAGTCCTGTACATTACACTTTTTGTATAATTGAGCTTTTTCTCATCCAGAAAATGAGAGATATCGTCGTTATGCTCTTCGGGAACTGGGAATAAAAATTTCTCTTTTGAATGTTTTGTAAAAGGATTATTAAGTCCTTCCACCTTACCGGTCTGACTAAAAAATATTTTCCTCTTCCTGTAAACAATATATTTCTGTAGATATAATGCAACTGTCTCTGAGACACAGAAATATTTCATAGTCTCCGGTATAGTTACTTTCAGATCCTCGCAAATTGAAAAAAAGTTATCAACTGCAGTTCTGGAAGTAAGTATTATAGCAGTAAAATCAAGTATATTTATTCGTTGTTGACGAAACTCTTTTGTAGAGACTCTTTCTACCTTTATGAAGGGGTAAAAATCAAGGCTCACATGATGCTTTTCCGCTATATCGTAATAGGGAGACTTTTCGCTGCTTGGTTTAGGCTGAGAGATCAGAATTTTCTTTACTTTACGGGCGTTCATACAATATTATTTCCTGCAATACTTATTAATGAAAGCAACCCTTTATAGTACAGTAAATAGGGTGCAATTTCAGTTCCGCAAAGATACACAAAAAAATAAAATCCACCTACTTTATTTTTAACAAAAATATTTATTAGCCATGCAACTATTATCAGACGCACCGTAATAAATATAATTAATACAACAAAGATCAGAACAGATCTGCTTTCGGGTAAAAAGACATAAATGAATAGAGGAATGAAAAGTAGAACTCCACTTAATTCAATTAATCGAAAATACCTGCTTGTCCAGCTTTTTAGATCATTTTGAAGAAAAAATCCGCCAATTAACCTGTACATCAAATACTTTAATACAATCAACAGAGTCAAGGCGAGAAAAATACCAACAAAGTTCGAAGCATAAGATTTTAAAGATAAACCAGGCTCATTTTCCCATAAAAAAACAACTAAAAATATTGTATATAACAGGATAGCTTGAAAAATGAGGAAAAACTCACCCCAGACCTCTGTTGTGGTGACCTGTTCTTTAAAACCTTTAGCAGAACGTATTCCTGAAGAGAAGATGCTTCTGAAATTGCCTGACAGTGCAGCACCTTCTTTTCTGAATATAATTGAAAAAGTAACTAAGCATAAAAGGAAGATTAAAAAAAGTATACCACTCACTGTTGGAGAGAATGAAAATAACAAACCTTCATTTCCGGGTACAGGCAGGAATTTCTCATATTCGGTTGAATCAGGAGCAAATAAAATTCCCTGTGAATTGACAGATAAATATTCAAAATTCCCAAAATTAAAAAGAAGTGAGTCAGATTGAACAGCCTGCTCTTCTGCTCTCAAATAAAAGGATAAAGAATCCTGTATAGTTCTTGGAAATAAGAATGGCACTTTTTAATAAAATGTTTTCAGCAAATTTACAATTCTTTTTTGTGATATTTAGTAAACGAAGGATTCCAGTTCAAATTATTATTCAGAATATTAATAACATCTTCAGGTGACGATGCAATTTGTAATAGTTTAGAATAATCAGGATTCATAAATTTCTGCTGAATCATACTTTCAAAAAACTTCAGCAAAGGGTCGTAGTAGTTATTTGTGTTGAGAAGTACGACAGGATTCTTAAAAAGTCCAAGCTGCTTCCAGGTAATAATCTCAGACAACTCTTCCAGAGTACCTATACCACCGGGAAGTGCAATCGCTGCATCTGAAAGGTGAGCCATTTGAGCTTTTCTTTCGTGGATAGTTTCAGTTATTATAGTTTCAGTAAGATTTTCATGACACCAGCCTGCATCAACCATAAATCCGGGAATAATACCCTTTACCTTACCGCCATTTTTCAGAACAGAATCATTCAGAGTGCCCATAAGCCCCTGTTTACCTGCGCCTGTTATGCATGTCATATTATTTTCAGCCAATAACACTCCCAGTCTCTCAGCGGCATTAATGTATGCCTTGTCTATTTCGGAACTTGAAGCACAGTATACTACTACAGCGGGATTTTTATCTTGCATCTTTTACTCAATTCTAAAATAATCAGAATCCTGTCTCCCTTACTCAATCTAAATTAAATTCTTTTTTAATTTTATCAACATAATCAAGCTTCTCCCATGTAAATAGCTCAACATTATATTCAATAGGTTTAGACATGTAGCGAGAATTAAAAATCTTCTTTACAATTTGTGGTTCTCTGCCCATGTGTCCATAGCTGGCTGTTTCCAGGTAAATAGGGTTGCGTAATTTAAGCCTTTGCTCAATAGCTTTCGGTCGTAAATCAAAAAGCAAACCAATCTTTGAGGCAATTTCAGAGTCTGATAAACTCACCTTACTCTTACCAAAAGTATTCACGTATATACTCATTGGCTCTGCTACACCAATAGCATAAGAGATCTGAATCATAATCTCAGAAGCAACACCTGCAGCAACCATGTTTTTTGCAATATGACGAGCTGCATAAGCTGCAGACCTGTCAACTTTTGATGGATCTTTTCCTGAAAAAGCACCACCTCCATGAGCAGCTTTACCACCATAAGTATCAACTATTATCTTGCGACCGGTCAGACCTGTATCGCCTGTGGGACCTCCAATAACAAACTTTCCTGTTGGATTTACAAAATATTTTATATCTCCTTCAAATAGTTTAAGGATATCTTTTCGACGTTTATATTGAGCCTGTACGCGAGGAATAAGTATAGTTCGAATATCTGTTTCTATGCGTGAGCGCATTCTCTCATCTGCTTCAAGTGCTGCCTCTTTAGTGTCTTTTCGAGGTTTCTCAAACTCATCGTGCTGTGTTGATATAACTATTGTGTCAATTCGTAAAGGTATGCCATCATCCGAATATTCAACGGTTACCTGCGACTTGGCATCGGGACGAAGATATGGCATCAGTTCTGATTCGTTCTTACGGATATTTGCCAGTTCCAGCAATAATGCATGACTCAGATCAAGAGAAAGAGGCATGTAGTTATCTGTCTCTGTTGTTGCATAACCAAACATCATTCCCTGATCTCCGGCACCCTGTTCCATTGGGTCTAACCTCTGATCTACTCCACGATTTATATCATCGGATTGCTCATGAATACTTGAGAAAACACCGCAAGAATTTGCTTCAAAGCCATACTCACTTTTTGTATAACCAATTTTACCAATCACATTGCGTGCCACCTCAGCCACGTCAACATACGCTTTTGATTTCACTTCTCCTGCCAAAACCACTTGTCCTGTTGTTACCAAAGTTTCACAGGCTACTTTTGAATCACGGTCATAAGCCAAAAACTCATCTAAAAGTGCATCTGATATTTGGTCGGCTACTTTATCCGGATGCCCCTCCGAAACTGATTCGGAAGTAAATAAATAACTCATATTTTAAATAATTTGTGCTTTCTGTTGTATTTACATACAGAAAACGTTGTTATACATCTAAACTATAAACAACGTGTGAACTGCAATAATAAAGCAAATGGATAAATGCGGGAAATCGTTTTAGCATTTTTTTCTGTGGTTGCAAGCAGTTCAAATCTGTCCACATTGTTTTATCAACCACAAAGGTAAAAACATTATATAATTCCAGTGAAAAAAAAACGTTAAATCCCGTTATTTTTAAGCCACTCCTCTAAATTCAAATCTTCAGTTATATGAACTACCTTGAATCCCAACCCCTCTGCAGCTTCAATATTTGCTGCATTATCATCAATAAAAAGAGATTCTTCAGCATTTATCTGAAATCTATCCAATATTAATTGATAAATCTGTACATCAGGTTTCAACAATTTTTCTGTACCTGAAACTACAATACCTTCAAGATCATTGAAAAAATCATACCTTTCCATGGCAAATGGAAGTGTCTCTGCCGACCAGTTAGTAAGCCCATAAACTCTGTATTTTTGCTTTAGGGGCTTGATTAGCTTAGCATTCTCTTCTATCACTCCTCCTAACATTTCAGTCCAGCGACCGTAATACATTCCAATTTCCTCTTTATACTCAGGAAATTTCTCCTGTAGAAGCAGAGTTCCCTCTGACAGAGGTCGACCTCCATCCTGTTTCAAATTCCAATCGTAGCTACAAATATTTTCCAGGAAATAATTCATCTCCTCTTCTGTTTTAAAGACATTGCGATATAAATAAACAGGATTCCAGTCTATTAGTACACCTCCAAAATCAAATATTATATTTTTCAGTTGTTTCATAAATTATTTTTTTTCATAAACTTTTCAAGATATAAATATACAACTTTTATTTGACTTGGGGTGGACATTTTCCAGAGTCTCCTCATTAAAATATGATGAGGGTATCAAGAGAGTATGAGGAAGTAATGAAGAGGGTCTGGGTGAAGTACGACTGATTCATTAACAAAGTATATACAATCAGCTCTTTGTTAGACGAACATTTAAAATATGAATATATAAAACCTTAATTCTTAAATTATCAGTTGCATTGTTAAAATAAATATAAGAGTTTAATTATGGAATGTATTTTACTTAAATTTGTTTTTCTGAATCAAGAACTCAGTATGTCTCTATCCGGAAATAAAGTTTTAAAACTTGTATCCTTTACAACACTTTTAGTTATTCTCGCATCCTGTGGAGCGGGAAAAACCAGCCTATCACGAAAGAGGTCTACAACTGCCCTACAAAAAGAAGTTCTGGATTATAGCAATAAATTCCTTGGAAAACCTTACCGATATGCAGGGAAAGGCCCCAACTCGTTTGATTGTTCCGGCTTTACATCTTTTGTATTCAAACAGTTCGGATATAAATTAAATTCGAGCTCTGACGGACAGGACAGACAATTTCCGACTATTGCTCAAAAAGAGAAATTAAATAAAGGTGACCTGGTGTTTTTTGAAGGTCAGAGAAGGAATGGCAGAGTTGGACATGTGGGAATTGTTACAGAAACATTTTCTAATGGCGAATTCAGATTTATACATGCTTCTACAACCAGTGGAGTGATTATTTCTAAATCTACAGAACCATATTATGCAGCACGCTATCTTCGCGGCGGAAGAGTTCTTGAGGAGAATTCATTTTATGAGTCAGCCGAGCAAAACCAGATTAATACTGTCGAAATTAATCCCAGACCGCTGACTCCTGCTGCCGTAACCATTACGCAGACTGATCAAACAAAAAACCCCGAACTACTAAAACAACATTCAGATGATAAACGTGGGGAGAAGGAAAAATCGGCACCTGTAATAAAGTCAGATATTGTTCTGCCAAGAGAAACTGTAATTATTCCGCCTCCTACTGAAACTCACATAGTTCAACCAGGCGAAACGCTATATTCTATATCAAATAAATATGGATGTTCTGTTGAACAATTAAAAAAATGGAACCCTCAATTGGATTCCATTTTAAAAGCTGGAGAACGAATAAATATCTTACCAGGCAGTAACTAGCTTTGGTGAAGGTACATTTATTGGTGGTATTATGTCCATTGGCTCTGATGAAGAGCTAGGTATCGGAGCATTTGAAAATAATACAAGGGGGTATGTTGCTACTAAGCTAGCGTCCTCAATCCTTACAATCACAGCCGGCAAGGAAGAAGAAGAACCGTTTTTCCTCTCAATAACATCAAGTACGGTTAATGCAACCACACCCAAGTTCTCGCCCTTAAGATTTGCATTTAAAGGGCTATAGTTGATTGATATATCACTATCATAAACAACAGCATATACTGTTTTACCTATTAACATTTTGAGTCCGGTGGCTCTTAAAGGAACAACTCCGGGCACTTTATCCAGATAATCTTCTGTGCTATCATGTCCTAATCCCGGACCAGCCATAAAATAATTAAAGGAGCCTTCTGAGCCGGGACCGGCATTAGACCAGCTACTCGGGATATAGGTAGGAGCAAACCAACCTTCGTCGCCAACCTGACCAGTGTAAAGTACAATCTGTTTCCCTTTATTACTCTTACTATTAAAATAAGGTAGTATTTTGCGTAATCCTACTTCAGATATATCGTCATTAATTTCCGAATCTTTAAAATAGTTCGGTTCATTTCCATTGTCAATACTTTCTTCGTCAATCAGCAGAAATACAGCTTCTGATGTTTCTGATTTCGAATATTGTTTATTGATCTCTTCATTGTATAGTGCGTTGTCATCTCCTAAAGTGTCCATTTTATCATCAATTAATGTACAGGCATTAAAAGAAAACGACACCATCATAACAGATAAAAAGCTTAATAGCTTATTAATTTTAATTTGTCTCATAATTTAAAATTGTCTTAATTGATTGAATACCATAAAAGTAAGTATAAATAAAATATTATAAAAACAAAGTCGGAATTATTACTATTTTTTAATTACATGGTATTACACTTAACAAAGATTAGACCCTGTTTTGTTGCAAATAAAAGACATACAGCTATAAATCTATAGAGTATATCATGACTGAATATTAAAATTGTCAATAAATGGCTCTATTCTACTTGCTTTTATGTACTTTTGCCAAACAATTAATAATAACGAATATGATTACTGCAGACCAGCTTAAAGATATACTGGAGCGCGAGAAAGCGCTGAGGGGGTATCTTTGACATCGATTCAAAGACCATACAATTAGAAGAAGAAGAACTTCGCACTCAATCACCAGATTTCTGGAATGATGCTAAATCTGCCGAATCGCAGATGAAAATAGTCAGGGAACTTAAATTCTGGATTAATGCTTACAACGAAGTAAAGTCAGCTGCTGAAGAACTGGAGTTGGCTTTCGACTTTGTTAAAGATGGTATAGTAACAGAAGAAGAGGTTCAAAATAATTATGACCATGCAATTTCTCTCATTGAAGACCTGGAGCTAAAAAACATGCTTCGTCGTGAAGAAGATAAGCTCGGAGCTGTTTTGAAAATAAATGCAGGTGCCGGGGGTACAGAGAGTCAGGATTGGGCTTCAATGCTTTTCAGGATGTATCAGCGTTGGTGCGAAAGTAAGAATTATAAAATCACAGTAACCAACTGGCAAGATGGTGATGATGCTGGCATTAAAACCGCTACTCTACAGGTTGAAGGAGATCTGGCTTATGGATTTTTAAAAAGTGAGAACGGTGTACACCGTCTTGTACGTGTTTCTCCATTCAATGCTCAGGGAAAGCGTATGACCTCTTTCGCATCTGTTTTTGTGGTTCCTTTAGTTGATGACTCCATTGAGGTAGAGATTAACACAGCTGATATAAGCTGGGATACTTTCCGTTCATCGGGGGCCGGAGGACAGAATGTAAATAAAGTAGAAACCGGAGTAAGACTGCATTACAACTATAAAGATCCTGACACCGGTGAAGAACAGGAAATTGTTATAGAGAACACTGAGAGTCGATCTCAGATGGGTAATCGTGAGAATGCCCTTCGTCTGCTTAAGTCGCAGCTTTATGAAATAGAGCTTGAAAAAAGACGCTCTGCTCAAGCAGCTATTGAAGCAGGGAAGAAAAAAATTGAGTGGGGATCACAGATACGCAGTTATGTATTTGACGACCGCAGAGTAAAAGATCATCGAACAAACTACCAGACTTCCGATGTTAATAGTGTTATGGATGGCAATATAGATGCATTCATTAAAGCTTATCTTATGGAATATGGAGGCGAATAGACCTTTAATAATTTAATTAAGGTGTTATGGCACAATTGCAGAAGAGTTCACATTACCGATATGTCCTGATTGGATTAATTCTACTCCTCTCAATTGTCATTTTTACCCAATTCAGATATTATTTGGGCGGATTTATGGCTGCTATTGCAATGTATACCATCTTAAGAGGATATATGGTTAATTTGGTTGAAGAACGTAATTGGAGTCGCGGTCTAAGTGCTTCACTGATAGTTGTAGGATCTATTATATTTATCTTAATTCCACTAACGGGAATAGGTTTTTTAGCAGCGGATACGATTTCGGGTATCGAAATTAATCCGGAGCGGATAAAAAGTATTATTGGCGAGTTTACAACAGATGTAAAAAGACGTACAGGAATAGAATTATTTACTCCTGAAAATTTGTCTTTTGTACCACAGGTGGGCAGTTCATTGATGCAAAGTGTAGTCTCGGGACTCAGCTCGATGGTTATAAACAGTATTATTGCAGTTTTTGTACTCTATTTTATGCTTGTGAATTATGGTAACTTGGAATCTACTTTAATGGAATTATTACCATTCAGTGAAGAAAATAAATTAATACTCAAGAACGAAACAAGAGCAATAATTCTCTCCAATACTATCGGAATACCGGTAGTAGCTCTAACTCAAGGAGTATTTGCATACATAGGGTACATCTTTTTAGGGGTAAATACTCCACTTGTATATGCTGTGTTGGTTGCTTTTACTACAATTATCCCTGTAGTGGGCACTTCTTTAGTTTGGGCCCCAATAGGGATATCAGCTCTACTTAACGGAGATATCTTAAGAGGGGTACTGCTACTGGCTTATGGTTTAGTAGTTATAGGAGGTTCGGATGCAATCTTACGTTTTATTCTTCAAAAGAAACTATCAAACATACATCCGTTGATAACTTTTTTTGGCGTACTGATAGGACTGGCGATGTTTGGTTTTTGGGGAATTATTTTCGGTCCACTACTAATATCTCTATTACTATTACTGTTTAATATGTACAGACATGATTATATAAGAGAATCGAAAGTCAAACTTCGTATCACAAGCAAATAGTAACCTCTAACCTCATAAATTTTAAATGACCTTCTCAATTGACAATCCGAACAGCGCAAAATCATATTTCGCAGGATCATCCTCATCAAATAATCTGAGATTCTGAGTAAGCTCCACTGCTGTTTTCCAATCCGTCTGCTTTCTTGTGATAAGTCCCAGCTTTCTGGCAGTCCTATCCACATGCACATCTATAGGACATATAAGAGCACTTTGAGGTATACGTTTCCATATTCCAAAATCAACACCTCTGTCATCGTCCCTCACCATCCATCTTAAAAACATATTTAATCTCTTGCAAGCTGAATTACGAGCAGGTGTTGCAACATGTTTTCGGGTGCGCACAGGTGCATAAGGATAATCAAAAAAATTATATTCGAACCCGATAAGTGAATTCTCTATTGAAATAAAACTGCCATCTGTAAGGAAAGCATCTTCCAGACTGTCATTTTCATTATAAAAACGTCTCAGGTAATCAACAAAATAGAGTAAATCCGTTTCATTAAATGTACGGTGTTTAAATCCTGTAAGATTTTTAAGATCTTCATTGCCATAACCTGTTATAAACTTATAAGGTTCATTATCAAACCTGTCTGCAAGCTCGTTACATTTATTAATAATTGTCTTCCTCTGACCCCACGCAAGTGTAGCAGCAAAGAAACCCATTATTTCTTTATCTTGCTTTACGGTAAAACCATGTGGAATTGATATAGGATCATTTAAAATAAATGAGGGATTATTGTAATAATCTGCTTTTTCATCAAGCAGTTCTTTTAGTTTTGTCATAGAAGCTTTTTTTATTCTCCACAAAATTACGACTATTTCTTAAAATACCTTATATTTGTCTTTACATTCATTATTACACCAGTTGATGAAACGCGAAATCTTCATTCTATTTATTTTCCTTACACTTAATCATACCTTATCGGGACAAATAAGTCACGGTGGACGACCACTACCGTTGTCTGCAGATGCTGGTGTAAGAGCTTTCGCTCCGACTGCCGATATTTTTGTTGAAATGCCTCAATTTGACGAACAGGCAGCATTATGGCGATCAGGTCTGGAGCAATCACGCTTCAAGAGCCTGGAGTTTGCACATAAATTTGATGTTCACCTGAGGCCGGACAATTCAGGAATCAATTTTACTGTGGGAAATACAAATGTTTGGCGTGTTGGTGTTCGCTCTAAGAATGCGTATTCATTGAACATTCTTTTCTCCAAATTCAAGCTGTCTGAAGGTGCTAAAGTATTTGTTTATAATTCAGATCAAACAGAAATCCTGGGCTCATATACTCATGAGAACAATTCTGATTTAAACCTACTTCCCGTTCAACCTATCGGTGGTGACGAGCTGATTGTTGAGTATCATGTTCCTATAAATGAGGTAATGGAGAGTGATATAGAAATTGGTGAGGTAAATCACGATTTTGTAGGAATTTTCAGAGCAGCTGAACCAAGAGATCCTGAACAGTCCTGCCATCCCAACCTTATTTGTTATCCTGAAGATATACAGCCGGGTAGCGGAGTAGTGGCATTAATCATAAACGGCACAACTTTTTGTACTGGTAGTTTGGTAAACAATACTTCAGAGGACAGAACTCCATACCTGTTAACTGCCACTCATTGTCTTAACGATAACTACAGACAGTCATTCTTAAACAATAGAAAGTATGATATTATTGCAGGTAATATTGTAGCTTTCTTCAACTACAATTCACCTGTTTGTTCTACTGATATAAGAGGGCCTTTACAAATGACGCTTGCATCAGCAGACTCTGTTCTTATTAGTGAGAACCACGATATATCACTACTCAAACTTATAGATATTCCCCCGGCAGAGTACCAACCCTATTTCCTGGGATGGAATGCCAGTTCTGATGCCGGTTCTTCATCATCAGCACCTTTTCACGGTATACATCATCCAAACGGAGGTATAAAAAAAGTTGCTGTTGAAGAGGATCCTTTACAGTATAAATCATTTATAATTGATGGCTATAATATTGTATGGGAACCCAACTCTTTCTGGGAAGTGAGAAATTGGGAAATTGCAGCAACAGAAAATGGTTCATCAGGATCCCCTCTTCTTGACAGTCAAAAAAGGATTATTGGCACTCTAACCGGAGGTAGCTCAAAATGCTCTTCACCACGCGGACCGGATTTATATGCTTCATTGCATAAGCTCTGGAATGTACAGGGTTCGATTGACAACCCAAATCCTATAAGATACTATCTTGATCCTGTGGGATTAGGAACAGTCGGACTAAGTGGGTTAAATCCTTATGTTCATGAACCTTATACAAAAAGCAACAACTTTAAAACTGATGAGAAAGTTTATGAGTTATATTTTGAGTCTGTTCCCATGTTTGCTACAAATAACACTTTTGGATACACAGAGTTTGCAGAAGAGTTCTACGCCAAAGAGAGTGTGCAGCTTAGAGGTGTTTTCATCTCTTCTCCACACACAGCGAATATCTCAGACAAAGACATAAAAATCAGAATATATACGGGAAAGGAGAGCCCCGAAAGTCTTATTCGAGAAATACCGTATACTTACAGTTATCAATATTATAGTAACAAAGAATTTAACGACGCAGATAGGGATATGAGACATAATGTTGAAAATTATGTGGAATTTGCAAACCCGATAACAGTGATCGGTAGTTTTTATATCTCTTATTATGAATCCAATGGCTTACCAAACGGATTTGCGACGTTTAATACAGAGCCACGAAAACCTGGTTCGAATATAATATCCACAGCATGGATGAAAAACTCCACGGGATGGGTAAGATCTTCTGAAAATTTGGAAAATCCTGTTAACACCTCTCTTTTAATAGCCCCTTATGTAATTGGAAATAATGATATTAAAGTTGAACCAAGAAAAGAGGAAACCAAAACTTCTGTTTATTATTCTGGTCAGATTAAGCGTATTATCATAGAATCCAACAATGATCTTCTTGAATGGGAAATATTTTATGTTTCAGGACAAAAAATACATCATGAAAGTACAGATTTAAGTATGAACAGAGCCTCGTACTCAGCTGCTCATTTACCAAAAGGAGTTTATATTGTGAGAGTAAAAACTGTAAATGGATCAATCAGCACTAAAAAAGTTCTGGTTATATAAATTATATTTCATTTTCAATACTTACTTCAAGATCAGAAATCTTCTCTATATCTTTCTCAATATCATTAATCTGATCTTCTGTGTTTTTATCCAATTGACTCTGTATATAATCTGAAATTATGTTACTCTCAATTTTAGGAGCATCAGGCTTCTGTTCGGGCTCCTCTTCAACGGTCACAGCTACCACTTTTTGTCCTACAATAAGCTGGTCATTTACATCAATTCTGGATGATTTAAGATTATTCCATGAACGTAATTGTGACACCTGCACATTATTATTTTGAGCTATTTTACCCAAAGTATCACCTTTACGAACTCTGTAATATGTATTAACAGTAGTGGAATTACCAGTTGTGTTTGCCTGTGCCAGCTGTATTTGCTCTGACTCATTTGCAGGAGGCGGTGCAGCCTTTTTACCAACAATAAGTCTTTTGCCTATACTCAACCTGTCTGAAGTGAGTCCGTTCCATGATTTTATCCTTGAAACTGTAGTACCATTCCTTCTGGCTATTGTTGATAAATTATCTCCTTTCTTTACCCGATAATAAACATCTGTAGTATTCCCGTCAGCTGAAGCAATAGTTCCGTCTAAATAACCGTCAGTATAAGTCCTGTGAGTAAAATATCTGTCTCTGTTATAACTCATAATTGAATCATTCTGATCAATATATGCATACATTTTTTCGGTTGGCAATACTAAAGTATATACTTTATTACCGGGTATCATATCTTTTTTGTATTGAGGATTCAACCTCTTGATTTCACTTACCGGAATATTTAACACACCGGCAATCTGCTCAAAATGAACCTGCTCATTTACGTGAACAGTATCCATGGCTAATGTAGAACCATAAGTATGCGCAGGACAAATATTATGGTCAGCATAATGATTCATTATATAATTAGCAGCTATAAAAGCAGGTACATAACCTCTGGTTTCACGTGGCAAACGATCATAAATCTCCCAGTAATCGCGTTTTCCCCCACTTCGTGCAATAGCTTTATTGACATTCCCCGGTCCACAATTATAAGCTGCAATTACAAGATTCCAGTCACCATATATTGTATATAAATCCTTTAGATATTTAACTGCTGCCTGAGTAGATTTATACGGGTCTCGACGTTCATCAATCAAACTGTTCACTTCCAATCCGTAACCTTTACCCGTGCGAAGCATAAACTGCCACAATCCGGTAGCACCTACTCGTGAAACGGCTGTAGGGTTCAGAGCCGACTCAATTACAGGTAAGTACTTTAGCTCAAGCGGCATTCCCTCTTTGTCAAGTGCTTCCTCAAACATCGGGAAATAGTATTCACCCAGAGCGAGCATATAGCTCACCTGATCTCTCCTTCTTACTGAGTACATCTCTATATGCTTCTTTACCACTTGATTATATGAGAGCTCCATTACCGTCGGTAAATCATACAACCTCTTAGCATATACTGTATCATGAAAGATTACATTATTGCCTCTCTCGCAATCCGAATCAGTAGTGGAGAAATCTAATTGCCATTCATGAAGCAAACTGCTAATATTTTCAGTCATACTTTCCGGGTAAACTATTGCACTGTCGTTAATAGTGCTAATGCTTACATTCTCTTTATTGGTAACTGAATTATTTTGAGCAAATATTCCAATATTTCCAAGTAAAAAAATCAATGAAAGTAAAATATTATTCTTCATACTTAAGTTACGGTTAATTGTCTTTTTCATTTTAAATTCTCTTTTATGAAAATTAAAACTAAAAATTAAAACTCATTTGTAATCCATAAGAGTTTCCCAAGTAGTTAGGCTTTTCTTCCCTTAATAGTGCGGGTTCTACTCGCATAGATAAATCAGGGCTCATATCAAAATCAAACAGTTGTGCATCCACATAAGCATCTACAATTGCAAGCAAATATAATGCTACAGTTCCTATGACACTTAAATCGCGATAATATCTATAATAGTCTTTTCTTTGTTTCAAAACATCAGTAAACCAGCTCTGATCGACAGTTGCGTGATCCATTCCATACGGAAGCATATCGTGCCACCTTATAGTTTCGGGATTACTATCCATAATATCCTGATAACCTCCCAAATAATCTCTGTAATAACCGTTATTCCATGTTATTGCATAGGTGAAACCTACGAAACCACCATATAATATAGGCAGTTTCCAGTATTGCCGATTATAAATTTGCCCAAGTCCCGGGAAAATAGCTGAATAGATTACGGCCTTTTTGGGAGTGGGCTTAAACATATAAGTGGGGGTAGTAAATGTATCTGAATAAGTAGAAGGGAGAATTACCTGACTGGTTTCATTCGACATTATTAATGTAGAATCTTCTAAAGTTAACCGTATTGAATCATTTTGCGGTTGTGTTGAACTAATCTGAGCATGCAATCCGGTAGAATAAATAATTAATAGCAGATAAACATGCAATCGGGCAACCTTCATACTAAATCCGTTATTTCATTTTATCGAACATAACTATAATACGTTCCAATTCGTCTGATGAATTAAAGGGTATTGTTATTTTCCCTTTTCCATTCTTGTTATAGTTGAATTGAACATCAGTGTTGAAGTAAGAGGAAAGATGCTTTTTCAGTGCTTCAAAGTCATCAGGTAATTTCTTTTTCTGTGTATTACCTGTTGATTTTGTTTTTTTACTATCTGATTTCAGCAATTCTTCTATCGGTTTTCCTTCATTAAATTCCTTAACAAAAGATTCTACATTGCGCACGGAAAGTCCTTCCTGTAGAATTATATTATATAGCGATAGCTGTGCAACCGGATCATTCATTGTTACCAATGCCCTTGCGTGACCCATATCTATCTTTTTATCCTTAACACCCATCTGTACTTCAGCAGGTAGTTTTAATAAACGAAGATAATTAGCGACTGTTGCTCTTTTTTTACCGACTCTTTCACTAAGCTGTTCCTGTGTAAGAGAAAGTGTATTTATGAGCTTTTGGTAAGCCAGTGCAATCTCTATGGAGTTAAGATCCTCACGCTGAATGTTTTCAATCAGCGCCATCTCCATAGTCTCATCATCCTCAACAGTTTTAATATATGCAGGTATTGATGTTAGTCCTGCCATAATTGATGCACGATAACGCCTTTCTCCGGCGATTATCTCATAAGAATCTTCATCTATCTCTCTTAAGGTAATTGGTTGAACTAGACCAATGGATTTAATGGATGCGGCCAGTTCCTGCAGTGCCTCTTCGTCAAAAGTTCTTCTCGGTTGATCAGGATTAGGGACAATTTTATTAAGATCTACTTCATTAATTGATGAGGAGCCCTGAGTATCTCCTTCATTAAAAGTAATCAGTGCATCTAACCCTCTACCTAATGCATTTTTTCGTGCCATAATTTTATCTGTCAAAATACAAAGTTAGGCATTTTTTTCGATTAGCTCTTGCGCCAGTTGAAGGTAATTAATAGCTCCACGTGAACCGGCATCATACATTAATGCAGGTTTTGCGAAACTCTGAGATTCACTCAGAGTAATATTTCTCTGTATAACAGTAGTGAAAACCAACTCTTTAAAATGATGCTTAACCTCTTCATATATCTGATTGTGGAGCCTTAAACGTGAGTCGTACATAGTGAGAACAAAACCTTCTATTTCCAGTGATCGGTTGAGTTTAGATTTGATAATCTTTATAGTATTCAACAACTTACTTAGCCCTTCGAGCGCAAAGTATTCACACTGAACAGGAATCATTACCGAATCAGCAGCAGTAAGCGCGTTTACTGTAATAATTCCAAGTGATGGTGAGCAATCTATAAGAATATAGTCATATTTTTCCTTTAATGGCAACAGCACTTCACGTAGTCGTTTTTCTCTGTTATCCATCTGCACCATTTCCACTTCTGCTCCAACCAAGTTGATATGAGAAGGTATAATATCAATATTATCAAAGGGTGTATTTAAAACTGATTCCTCTGATTTACAATTTCCAATAAGTCCTTCATAAATAGTTTTCTCCACACTCTTTATATCAATACCTAAACCGGATGATGCGTTTGCCTGTGGGTCGGCATCTACAACAAGAACTTTTTTATCTAATGCTGCCAATGATGCAGCCAGATTAATAGTAGTGGTTGTTTTTCCTACCCCACCCTTCTGATTTGCCAAAGAGATAATTCTTCCCATACTTATATTTTCATTCAGCAATTTTTAGTGTTGCTTTAAATGGCAAAATAAACAATAAATCGAATATTTTTGTGTTAATTATTTAAAACGTTGCTTTTTTTGTTGATAAGTAGGGAAGTAGCTATTGTTATTCCAGATTTATTCCCAGATAAAATCAGTATCTCTTCCATTTTTTCCTAAGAGATTATCCTTTTCAAAGAAAAACTCTTTTTCTCCAAATGCCGGTTCTAACTCATCAAACCAGGTTGCCTTTTTGTCATATTTTGCAAAGAAAGGTATATCAATTAAATCAGGGTTTCTACATTGCAGAAATCTCAACACAAACACCTTTTCACCTTTAACTTCAGTAACACCAAGAATCTGAATCTTGCCCGGATTGGCACTCATACTTGGTCCCCTTACGGTACGACTGACACCACTTACATTTCTATATGCCTTACGAAATATGTTCCATGCTTTCTCAAGTGGAACATCAAAAAAATCTTTGGAGCCAGTATCTCTTGCAACAAACATGTAATAAGGTATTAACCCCTGTCGAACCTGTTCTTTCCACATATCAGCCCATATTTTCGCATCATCATTAATATGACGGAGTAACGGTGACTGTGTTCTTATATGTGCTCCTGTATTTTGTATTCTTGAAATGGCTTGCCTTACGGCATCTGTCGAAAGTTCCACAGGATGATTAAAATGTGCCTGAAAAGCTAAATGCTTACCTGCTTTTTTAACCTTCTCGAAAAGTCTGAGCAGGTCATCAGCATCCTTATCTGTCAAAAATCTGTATGGCCAATAGGAAAGTGTTTTACTTCCAATACGTATATTCCTTATATGATCAAACTCTTTTGTCAGCAATGGTTCGATATATGCAGCCATGATACTTGTTTTTACTGTTAACGGGTCACCTCCTGTAAAAAGAACATCTGTCACTTTTGGATGTTTTAGAAGATATTTATGGAGCAGATCGGCTTCTTTCATTGCAAATTTCAATTCATTCATACCTGAGAATTGTGGCCAGCGAAAACAGAATGTGCAATATGCGTGGCATGTCTGACCCTGACTGGGAAAAAATAAAACTGTCTCACGATATTTGTGCTGCATTCCGTGAAGTTTAATGCCATCAACGGTTGGAATATTCTTTTCCTGACCTGCAGGGTTAGGATTTAACTTCATCCTTATATCAAAGACCTTTTGTTTCAGACCTGCTTCATCTCCGCTGTCGAGAAGTGATTTCACAGCGTTATAATTTCTCTTTGACAACATCTCCTTCCTTGGGAACGTGAGTGTGTAAATAGGATCTTTTGGGACGTTATTCCAGTCAATCAACTGCTCCACAACGTAGTTGTTGGCTTTAAAAGGTAAAACCTGGCCAACTACCCTAATAGCCTCCTGCTCTTCCTGAGAAAGTGAACTCATTTGGGGTAAATCACTATAATTCCGTAGAATATAATTTCTGTACTTAATTGTTTCCATAATTTTTCTATTATTTTGAATACAGGAGAGATTAAAAACCTGCAAATGTGAATCAGGATAAGTGTTCCTGCACCTGGAAAACAAAAATAAAAAAAAAGCATCAAAAAGACAATTTATATAATACTTTTTCACGTTTTTAATGGTAAACATTAACACTTTGCTTTAAATACACTCCTAACGACAGATATTTTACAAAGTATTGCGATTATTAAAATATAATTATTACTTTTGCAATTCTATGATAATGATTTTATCACGTACAAACCTTTACAATGAAGCAGTCCTAGTCCGACGACGCTATTGATTTATACAGCCAACAAGTTGACTGTATCCCTCCATCTATTTACTATTCGCTTCAAAGCGATTATTCACAACACAACAACTATCTTTTTATTTTATTATAATGAATGTAGAAATTCATATTGCAAACAGCAGTTTTGTAGGTTATTCTCAGGAAATATGTGATTTGATATACGAATCAGCACAAGCCAGGGGTACCGGTATAGCTAAACGTAGTACCGAATATGTGGCAGAAAAAATTGAAGCTGGCAAAGCAGTTATCGCTCTTGATGGTGATAAGCTTGTTGGCTTTTCGTATATAGAAACATTTAGCCATAAACGATTTGTGGCTAACTCTGGATTGGTTGTACACCCAGATTATCGTAACCAGGGACTAGCAAAGAAGATAAAGAAAAAGATTTTCGATCTTTCTCGCAAACTGTATCCAAATGCTAAAATATTTAGTATTACAACTGGTCTTGCTGTAATGAAAATGAACACTGAACTTGGCTTCAAGCCTGTCACTTTCTCTGAGCTCACTGATGACGAAGAGTTTTGGAATGGATGTAAGGGTTGCAGGAATTATGACATTTTGCAACGCAACAACTTTAAAATGTGCCTCTGCACAGGCTTACTATACGATCCTAAAGAGCCGTCAATACAGAAGCCAAGCACTTTCGCAAAAAAAGTTGTGAAACCGGTAATCAAAACAAGAAAACCAAATAAATTATATAAGAAATGAAACAAAAAGTAGTTTTAGCATTCAGCGGAGGTCTCGACACCTCATTTTGCGTCCCTTATCTTATGAATGAGAAAGGACTGGAAGTACACACCGTAATTATTAATACGGGCGGATTCTCTGACGAAGAGGCTACTAAAATTGAAGAGCGTGCACTAAAATTAGGAGCTGCCACTCATACATGCATAGATGCTGTAAATGATTATTATACCAATGGCATAAAATATCTGATCTATGGCAATGTGTTAAAAAACAATACCTATCCTCTTTCAGTAAGCTCTGAACGTTTCTTTCAGGCAATGGCAGTTCTTGATCACGTAAGAAAAACAGGTGCAGATTTTGTTGCACACGGAAGCACAGGCGCAGGAAATGATCAGGTAAGATTTGACCTTGTTTTTGAAGTTCTGGCTCCTGAAATTAAAATTATTGCACCTATCCGTGAACTAAGCCTTTCGCGTCAGCAGGAGATAGATTACCTTAAAGAGAAAGGTTTTGACTTCTCATGGGAAAAATCTAAATACTCTATCAACCAAGGAATATGGGGAACAAGTGTAGGTGGTGTTGAAACACTGAAATCGTCTGGCGTGCTACCTGAAGAGGCTTACCCCTCGCAGATTACAAAGAATGGATCCGAACGAATTACAATAGGTTTTGAAAAAGGCGAACCTGTTTTATTAAATGGAGAAAAAATGGATCCTGTTGATTTGATTCATAAGCTGCATAAAACTGCTTCGCAATATGGTATTGGTCGCGATGTACATGTTGGCGACACCATAATCGGAACAAAGGGCAGAGTAGCTTTTGAAGCGCCTGCACCACTTATTATCATTAAAGCTCATCATCTGATAGAGAAACATGTACTTACCAAACAGCAGCTCTACTGGAAGGATCAACTTTCCAACTGGTACGGACAGCTAATGCATGAAGCACAGTATCTGGAACCGGTTATGCGTAATATTGAAACATTCCTCGACGATACTCAGAAATATGTTACGGGTGAAGTGGAGATTGAACTTCGTCCTTACCATTTCTCAGTTTTGGGATGTTCAAGTGATTATGATCTTATGAGCTCTCGTTTTGGCGAATATGGCGAAAGCAATAAATCGTTTACAGGACAGGATGTGGTAGGATTCACAAAAGTAACAGCCAATCCGTTGAAAATTTATTATACAATACACGATAATGATTAATGTAAGTATAGCAGGTGGAACAGGATACACTGCAGGTGAACTTTTGCGAATCTTGTTATGTCACCCTGAAGTAAATATTGAGTCGGTAATCAGCACTACCTCAGCCGGTAAACGTATAGACTCTGTACACCGCGATCTTTTGGGTGATACTGATCTTATCTATAGTGATACGTTTAAAAATCCTGATGTAATCTTTCTTTGTTTGGGTCATGGTCTTTCCAGAGAGTTTCTGGAAAATAATGAATTACCTGTTGGTTGTAAAATAATAGATCTGGGAAATGACTTCCGCAATCAACCGATGTTTGGAAACAAAGAATTTGTATTTGGTTTATGTGAGCAGAATCGTGAAGAGATCAAAAAAGCCGATTATGTGGCTAATCCGGGGTGTTTTGCAACAACAATAATGCTTGCACTTTTACCGCTTGCTTCGAAGAACCTGATAACCGATGAGATTCATATACATGCTATTACAGGATCAACAGGCGCCGGAAAAAGACCGGGCGAAACAACGCATTTCAGTTATCGCGACAACAACATCTCGGTTTATAAACCTTTTACGCATCAGCATCTGGAAGAGATTGGCAATACTTTGACTGCTGCCGGTAACGACAAACTGACTCAAATAAATTTTGTGCCCATGCGTGGCGATTTTACCCGAGGTATCTTTGCAAGTATATATACAAAATGGAACGAAAAGCTGTCAGAAGAAGAAACTATCTCTTTTTATAATGAGTATTATGCCGATTCTCCATTTGTGTTTGTTTCTGAGAAGTCTATAAGCCTCAAAGAGGTGGTCAATACCAACAAATGCCTCCTGCATATTGAGTTTCATAATGGTTACATTCATATAACTTCAATAACAGACAACCTTGTAAAAGGGGCTTCAGGTCAGGCTGTACAGAATATGAACCTTATGTTTGGCTTTGATGAATCACTTGGATTGAAACTTAAGGGTAGCAGTTTTTAATTTATCTCAATGGAGATATTCGAGGTGTTTTTTTATTTTAATATTTCAAATGAATTAATGTTTAACGAGATAAACGAGCTATAATAACAATGGAACTATTTGATGTATACAGTTTATGGGATATTGAGCCGGTAAGAGCTGAAGGCTGTCATGTTTGGGATAAAGACAGAATAGAATATCTAGATTTTTATGGCGGACACGCTGTTATTTCAATAGGGCATTCACACCCGGTATATGTAAAGGCAATCAGTGAGCAGGTTGAGAAGATAGGTTTTTATTCAAATTCTGTACAAAACTCACTGCAGAAAGAACTGGCTCAAAAACTCGGTGAGCAATGTGGTTATCCCGATTATTCTCTTTTTCTGTGTAACTCAGGAGCTGAAGCAAATGAAAATGCCCTTAAGTTAGCATCTTTCCATACAGGCAACAAAAGAGTAATAGCTTTCGAAGGAGCATTCCATGGTCGCACTTCAGGTGCCGTAGCCATTACTGACAATCCAAATATTCAATCCCCATTCAATAATGGGCATGAGGTAACTTTCGTTGCCCTCAATGACATTGATGGCTTAGAGTCTGAATTGGAAAAGAATGATGTGGCAGCAGTAATTATTGAAGGTATTCAAGGAATTGCCGGTATTTATGTTCCAGAAACTGATTTCTTACAGCAGCTTGAAACACTCTGTAAAAAACATAATGTGCCATTGATACTTGATGAAATTCAATCCGGCTATGGACGCACCGGACAGTTTTTTGCACATCAAAAGGCTGGCATTAAGCCCGATTTAATATCCATAGCAAAGGGCATGGGAAATGGCTTTCCGATCGGAGGTTTACTTATTTCCCCTGAATTTGAAGCAAAAAAGGGTATGCTGGGCACCACTTTTGGGGGCAATCATCTGGCTTGTGCAGCTGCAATAGCAGTACTTAATGTGATTAAATATGAGTCTCTGATTGAAAATGCAGCTTCAATGGGTGAATACCTGAAAGGGAAGCTGCTCAATATTAAAGGTGTAAAAGAGGTTCGTGGTCGTGGATTAATGCTCGGGATTGATTTTCAACCTGAATATTCTGCTATACGTAACCAACTGTTGTTTGAAAGTCATATCTTTACCGGAGGTGCAAAAAACAACATTATGCGTCTGCTCCCTCCCCTCTCTATTTCTAAAGAGGAAATTGATATTTTTATTAGCGAGCTAACAAAAAAATTAAACTAAATAGTATGAGAAACTTTACATCGGTGCATGATATAGGTGATCTGAGTCGGGCATTGGAAAAGGCAAAGGCTGTTAAAGAACATCCTTTCGCAGATCAGGAATTAGGAAAGAATAAAACCCTTATGCTGATATTCTTCAATTCAAGTCTGCGTACTCGTCTCAGTACACAGAAGGCCGGATTAAATTTAGGAATGAATGTAATTGTTCTGGATATTAATCAGGGAGCATGGAAGCTTGAAACTGAAAGAGGTGTTATAATGGATGGAGATAAACCTGAACATATACTGGAAGCAATCCCGGTTATGGGTTCATATTGTGATATTATAGGAGTGCGCTCTTTTGCACAGTTTGAAAGTAAGCATGATGACTACAATGAGGTGATTCTTAATCAGTTTATTCAATATTCAAATCGGCCCGTTTTCAGTATGGAAGCTGCTACACGTCACCCGCTTCAGAGTTTTGCAGATCTTATCACTATTGAGGAGTACAAAAAAACGGAGCGACCAAAAGTAGTACTAACCTGGGCTCCACACCCTAAAGCTCTGCCACAGGCGGTACCTAACTCATTTGCCGAGTGGATGAATGCTACCGATTATGAGTTCGTAATTACTCATCCTGAAGGGTATGAACTGGATGAAAAGTTTGTAGGTAATGCAATTGTTGAGTATGACAAAGAGAAAGCATACAAGGGCGCTGATTTCATATATGCAAAAAACTGGTCAGCTTATAAAGATCCAAACTATGGCAAGATTTTAAGTACCGACCGCTCCTGGACTGTAGATTCTGAAAAAATGGCCCTGACCAACAATGCTTACTTTATGCACTGCCTACCCGTTCGTCGCAATATGATTGTTAGTGATGAGGTGATTGAGGGACCACAATCTATAGTTATCCCTGAAGCAGCCAACAGGGTTGTTTCTGCACAAGTGGTTCTAAAGGAGATTTTAAAGGAATTGTAAATTAATGCTCTGACACAGGGTTCTTTATCTTCTTTGCATAATAAAAATGCATTGTTTTTTAGACGTCTCACTAACTTCTTTCGGGTACCCATTCTGCGAAACTAACGTATAATTTGATTTACTGTTTGAGCGAAGCGAGTTTAAATCAAATAGTGAGTAAGCAGCTAATGGATGAAAGAATTAGTGTAAACTAGAAAAAATTGTACATTTTTTTAAAGAAGAAGAAAAGCAGTCAAGAAAAAATCAAGATGAAAAGTAAAGTTTTATATAACCGTGAAAAAGAAAAGCTCTCAATTGTAAAAATCGGGGGTAACATAGTTGATAATCCTGCAGAGCTACAGAAGTTTCTCATTGATTTTAATATGCTTAAAGGACTAAAAATATTGATTCACGGTGGTGGGGCAATAGCTACAAAGATGGCGGAACAATTGGGGATTGAGACAAAAAAAGTACAGGGCAGAAGAATAACAGATTCTGAAACTCTGAAGCTTGTCACAATGGTATATGCCGGATTGATTAATAAAAATATTGTTGCATCACTCCAAAGCATCGGTTGCAATGCTATCGGGTTAACAGGCGCTGATGCTAACTGTATCCCTTCTATTCGTCGTTCTCCCGAGCCTGTAGATTTCGGATTTGTGGGAGACCCTGATCCACAGAGAGTGAACAAGACCTTCATCGTTGAATTACTTGAAAATGCTTCTATACCTGTTTTCTGTGCTATTACACATGATGGTGAAGGCTCACTTCTTAACACAAACGCTGACACAATTGCTTATACAGTAGCATCAGCACTTTCAGATATATATAAAACTACTCTCTACTACTGTTTCGAAAAAGAGGGTGTACTTATGGATCTAAATAACCCTGAGAGCCTTATAGAAACAATTGACATAGATGAATATAACAAACTTATACAACAGGGGGTGATAGCTGATGGAATGATTCCAAAATTATTCAACTCATTCAATGCAATTTCTCAGGGTGTATCGGAAGTTATTATCCTTCATGCAAAAAACCTGTTGACAGGAAAAGGAACTAAGTTAATCTGATTTGAAAGATTTTTTAATTACTGTATTGAAAGATTGTTATATAAATGACAGAAAATAGTTATAAAAACAGAGCTGCAGAATTACTCAGGAAACTGGTATCTATAAAATCTTTTTCCGGAAATGAGGAGTTGCGCAGCAACTATCTGGAAGAATATTTCAGTCAAAAAGGTATATCAGCTGAAAGAATAGGAAACAACCTCATTTTCCGCCAACCTCATCATGATCTTAATAAGCAGACGCTAATGCTAAACTCACATCTTGATACTGTTTTGCCTGTCTCTGGTTACTCCTTCGATCCTTTTAATCCTGAAAAATCAGATACTCATATCCTAGGTCTTGGCAGCAATGATGCCGGAGCAAGTGTAGTCTCGATGATTCAGACATTTCTGCATTTTTATAAAACTGAAATGCCTTTTAATTTACTACTTGCACTTTCTACAGAAGAGGAAAATTCGGGTCCTAATGGTATGCGTCTGATGTGGGAAAAGCTTGCCGAAGAAGTGAATATGGCAATTATCGGAGAACCTACCGGAATGAAGGCTGCTATTGCTGAACGGGGCTTACTGGTTATTGATGGCGAAGCAAAGGGTGTTAGTGGTCATGCCGCCCGCAATGAGGGTGTAAATGCATTATATATAGCATTAGACGACATAAACACTTTACGGTCGGTGAAATTTGATAAAGTATCTCCTACAATGGGTGAGGTTAAGTTGACTGTCACCCAGATAGAAGCAGGTACGCAGCATAATGTGGTGCCCGACAACTGCAGGTTTGTTGTCGATATAAGGCCAACAGAACAATATAGCAACAGTGAAATAATGGATATACTGCAACCCATGGTTAAAAGTAATCTCAAGGCGCGATCGCTGACAAACAGGAGCTCAGCTACACCTGTGAATCATTTATTGTTGCAATGTGCTGAACAACTGGGAATTGAAACATACACCTCTCCTACCACTTCAGACTGGATGAGAATAACTTGTCCCGCAATAAAAATGGGTCCGGGTGAATCGGCACGTTCTCACCAGGCTGATGAATTTATACTGACGGATGAACTGGAACAGGGGATTAATGGATATATTGAGTTTATAAATCGAATGTCCGGCGATACCGGAATATCAAATAAGTGATAAACTAAGAATTATGGCAAAAATTTGGGATAAGGGCTTCGATGCCAACAAACTGGTAGAAGACTTCACAGTAGGCAAAGATCGTGAACTGGATTTGCGTCTCGCAAAACATGACATCAAAGGATCAATGGCGCATATAAAAATGCTGACAAAAATAGGTCTGCTCGAAGAAAATGAAGAAAAATCACTCCAATCAGAACTTAAAAATATTCTTGACGAGGTTGAAGCAGGCAACTTCAAACTTGATGATGATGTTGAAGATATCCACTCGCAAATTGAAGCCATGCTAACTGAGCGACTCGGAGAGATTGGGAAAAAGATTCATTCCGGACGCTCTCGCAATGATCAGGTGCTGGTAGACATAAAACTATATCTGAAAGAAGAAATACAGCAAATTAAAGAGGAAGTTCTGCAACTTTTCGATCAATTACAATCTCTGAGTGAGCAGCATAAAGACGTTCTGCTTCCCGGCTACACACATGCACAAATTGCTATGCCATCTTCATTCGGATTATGGTTAGGTGCTTATGCCGAAGCTTTAGTGGATGATATGCATACACTTGCCGCAGCGTGGAAAGTAGCCGATCAAAATCCTCTTGGTTCTGCTGCTGGCTACGGCAGTTCTTTTCCTCTTGACAGGGAGATGACTACTAAAGAGCTGGGGTTTGGCACAATGAATTATAATGTAATTGCAGCTCAAATGGGTCGTGGAAAGACAGAGCGTATTCTCGCGCAAAGTATGTCTAATATAGCATCAACGCTAAATAAGCTGGCTACTGACAATTGCACCTATCTGTCAGGTAATTATGCCTTCATCTCCTACCCCAAGGAGTTAACCACCGGATCGAGCATAATGCCTCATAAAAAGAATCCTGATGTTTGGGAGCTGATAAGAGCCCATAGTAATCGTTTGCAAAGCCTCCCAAATGAAATTTCCCTGATGACTACAAATATGCCGCATGGATATTTTCGTGATTACCAACTATTGAAAGAGGTACTTTTCCCGGCAATTGAGACTATGCACACTATCCTGAAAATGGCGCATTTCATGCTTCAGAATATCAGTGTAAATAAGGATATTCTTTCTGAACCAAAATATGATTATCTTTTTACTGTAGAAGATGTTAACAATCGCGTTTTACAGGGTATTCCTTTCCGTGAAGCATATCAGCAGGTAGGCAAAGAGGTTCAGGAGGGCACTTTTCATGCTGAGAAAAAAGTTAATCACACCCACGCCGGCAGTATCGGTAATCTTTGTAATGAAGAAATAAGACGAAAAATGGATTTAGCATCAAGCAACATTGGTTAAGACTTATTCTTATCTCGCTCTTACCTGATCCTGACCTCGCTCTTATAATCTCCTTTTAGAAGAGTGCGAAGTAAAGGAAATGTATGTATAAAAAAACAGGGATCTAAACTCTAAATAGGTTTGATCCCTGTTGGTTTTGTTTATGAAGATCTGTTTTTTGCCTTAGAAAATATTAGTGACTATGACCACCACCGCCTAATAAGATATCATGTACGGCTTCAACACTGTGAGTATAGTCCACATAAGCTTCAACATATTTTCTACCTTCTTCTACTGAATTGTCTTTTACTTTATAAAGAGCTTCTGTATTATCAAATTTCTCTTGAAGTACTCCGTTTATATGATTATTAAGAGCTTTCAGAAGACTATCGAAATCGCCTGTCTCCAGAGCTTTGTCACTCATCATTGTTATAGGAGCTACTGATCCTGCTGGTTTTAGTCCTGTAAAAGTTGCACCTTCCATTTCACGATGCAGACGTACAAAAGTTTCGTAGAAATGTTTTTTTACTATCTCATATATCTCCTTGTCACCGTTTCTCAAGCTGTATGTTTTGTGGAAAAGAGGTACAACTTCATCTTCCATATCTGCGTTAATCCATTTCAGAATCAGATCAACATTATTGGTTTCCAGAGCTTTTTCCGCATCCTTCAGAGCTGGTCCGTCAAAAGAATCGCAATGAGCTGATGCAGGTTGCATGCTTAGGATTGAAAAAAATGCTATAAGTGATAAAGTAAATATCGACTTTAGCCAATTGTTTTTTTGTGAGTAAATTCTTGTTTTCATAATTCTTAATTTTATAATTGTTGCTTTACTTATTTCTTTTTATTATTTTCGTTATCAGTTTATTATTATCATTACCTGACTTTTAGTTTTTATCTTGTATTTTAATTTGATATTAATTTTCTGTTCTATCTTATTTTGTATTACAAAGGTACAGTCTACTCTACCCAATAATTGTCACCCAGGCGACAAACTGCATCTTTAACATTATTTAGTGATAATATTACGACTTGCAGGCTTACTCCCTGTTTATTAATATAATAAATAGACTTATGGAAGATAAAAAAGGATTTTCCCACGACCATTTAGCACGTCTCCTTAAGGAGCATAATTTGAATCCTGATTACTTTAACGGCAATAATCACCATCACGGGCACAACACTCATGACCATAAGGATCAAAACAGTTCAAGTCAGCAATTATCATATTGTCCGTTGTTTAAAAACATGAGTCAGGCTGATCATGACCAGTTTCTCGACAGGAATGTGAAAGAGGTTCTGACTTTTAAAAAAGGAGAAACCATTGCTATGCAGGGAGACCCGATAAGCTCCGTTATGCTTCTTGTTCAGGGAAGTGTAAGAACAGAAATGATAACAATGGAGGGGAATATTCTCGATATAGATATAATGGAAGCGGTAATTCCTTTGGCTCCCTCATTTATATATGGTGAAAAAAACCGGTATCCAGTGGATGTGATTGCTGCAGAACCTTGCATCTTCCTGAAGATATCGAAAGAGGCATGGTTGGATGAGATGGCAAATAACAAGCAGATGCTTACCAACTTTTTAACTATGAATGCGGATTTGACCCTCTATCTTACTAATAAGTTGCAGATGATTTCACTGAAAAGCCTTAGAAAGAAATTAGCCACTTTCTTTCTTGAAAAGACAACAATAGAATATGATTCTTTTAATCTTAAACGCTCGCGCACTCAGTTGGCAGAATTTTTCGGGGTACAGCGTCAGTCCCTTGCCCGCTCGCTTAAAGAGATGGAAGATGAGGATATAATTAAACTTAACGGTCGTAACGTGAAGATTATCGACAGGAGCAAGTTGATCAGAGAATAGCCTTTACCTTTTACATCTGTTTTTACTGTTTAATTACCTCAATTTTTAGTACTTTTGTGGTATATACATTATATGTTTATATTGTATCCTGTTTATCTTGATTGAAAAACCAAAACAAATATAAAACGATGGACTTACTCGAAAGTATTATTCAGAGGGCTAAGGCTGACAAGCAGCGTATTGTATTGCCCGAAGGGACTGAAGAACGGACACTCCGTGCTGCTGATTTATTATTGTCAGATGATGTGGCAGATATCATTCTGCTTGGTGAAGAACAATCCATAAAGGAAATGGCTGATAAATTGGGTTTATCAAATATCAATAAGGCCATTATAATAGATCCTAAGGAGCATTCAAAGAAAAAGGAATATACAGACCTACTTTTAGAACTTAGAAAAAAGAAAGGCATGACACCTGAACAAGCCTCCGCACTGGTAGAAGAACCCCTGTATCTGGCTTGCCTGATGATTAAAAACGGTGATGCTGATGGCGAGATTGCAGGTGCTCAGAATACTACAGGAGATGTGCTTCGACCTGCTTTGCAGATTATCAAAACACTCCCGGGAGTGAAAGTTGTTTCGGGAGCATTTATTATGTTTACACAAACACCCCAGTATGGTGAAAACGGAGCCCTGTTATTCGCAGATTGTGCTGTTATGCCCAATCCGAATGCTGAAGAACTTGCATCAATTGCTGTATCTTCTGCCAAAACCATGCAAAGCCTTGTAGGTGCAGAGCCGAGAGTAGCGATGTTGAGCTTTTCGACTAAAGGGAGCGCAGAACATGAGATGATTGATAAGGTCAAAGAAGCTACACGAATAGCAAAAGAAATGAATAGCAACCTGCTAATAGATGGCGAATTACAGGCTGATGCGGCACTGGTGCCATCGGTCGGCTCAAGCAAAGCTCCCGGAAGTTTGATTGCCGGCAAAGCTAATGTGCTCGTTTTTCCGACACTCGAATCCGGGAATATCGGATACAAGCTGGTACAAAGATTAGGCAATGCTCAGGCAGTGGGGCCAGTACTACAAGGTATGGCAGCTCCGGTAAACGATTTGTCTCGCGGTTGCTCAGTTGAAGATATATATAACATGGTGGCAATTACTGCTAACCAAGCAATCGGACTAAAAAAGAATTAGATATTAAAAATAACAGATAAAAGTCGCATTCTTATGAGTGAAATGATTATTGAACCAATTGAGAAATATGGACTTACCATAACATCGGACAGCAAAAATAAGCCAATGTTCTCAAGAATTGGAGTTGTAGGGGCAGGAAAAGAAGGTAGGAATATCATAAATTTGGCTGCCACTGCAGGAATGGAAGTTGTTTTTCAGGAAGAGTCACAGGAAAGGATAGATTACGTTTACAGACAATTAGAGAAAGTGATGGATCATAAGATCAGCAACTGGGGACTAACTCAAGCTGAAAAGCGGATCATCATGAATCGCATAACACCCACTTTGCTATATGAAGACTTTGCCGGTTGTGATATGGTTATTGAGTGTACAAGATTTTCTGAAAGTGGACGCAGGAGTACTCCTGTAAGGAAAAATATATTCAAAAAACTGGAGGAAATACTTGACACTGATGCTATAATTGCTACAAACGGATCTGTAGTAATCATCAGTGAACTGGCATCAGAGCTTGTGCATAAAGACAGATGTGTGAGTCTTTATTTTCCTGTTTCACATCCCGACGCACGGATACTTGAGATTGTAAGCGGAATGTACACTTCTGATGAGGTTTACAGGAAGATGGAGGTTTTTACCAAACTGATAAATTATAAGCCTCACCGGATTAATGAAAGTAATGGTAATGTGAGTATGCGTATTATGGTAAATATGCTTAATGAAGCTTGTCAGATACTACTCGAAAGGGTTTGCTCTATGGAAGATATTGAGGAGACATATACCATTATTTACGGTCAGCGCTACGGAGTTTTCAGAATGGCTGACATTATTGGTATTGAAAGACTGGTGACCCTTATGGAAGCGATGTTTAATGAATTTGGAGAAAAGCACTATAAACCCAATCCTATTTTATGGAAACTGTATCGCTCCAATCAGCTGGGTGTAAGAACAGGTAAGGGTTTTTATATTTATGATGACAACGGAAATCCTGTTTCAATAAATAAAGCGGTGATCAACTAACAGTAGTCAGAAAAACAGAAAGATTCAAAGAAAAACAAAGACAGAAATGAAGATATTGGTTTTAAATTGTGGCAGCTCATCCATCAAGTATAAACTTTTCGAAATGGAAAGTAAGGAGGTAATAGCACAAGGTGGTATTGAAAAGATTGGTATGAAAGGTTCTTTCCTTAAGCTGACTTTGCCTGACGGGCAGAAGGTAATGCTTGAAGGAGAAATACTTGAGCATCGTGCAGGAATTGAATATATTCTGGGAGTACTGTTAAGTGAGAAATATGGCTGCATCAAATCAATCGATGAGATTAATGCTGTCGGGCACAGGGTAGTTCACGGAGGAGAAAGGTTCAACTCAAGTGTACTTATTACCGATGAAGTTATAGAAATGTTGAATGAGTGCATAGAGCTTGCACCACTTCATAATCCGCCAAATCTTAAAGGGATCTATGCTATTCAGGAGTTGCTGCCGGAGACACCTCAGGTAGGCGTTTTTGATACTGCTTTTCACCAGACAATGCCTGATTATGCATATATGTACGGATTACCCTATTCACTTTATGAAAAATATGGAATACGGCGTTACGGGTTTCACGGAACAAGCCATCGGTATGTGTCACGCAGAGCTTGCGATTTTTTAGGTGTAAATTATGAAGAACAACGAATTATCACTGCTCATATCGGGAACGGCGGTTCTGTCACAGCCATAAAGAATGGAAAATCAATTGACACCAGTATGGGTATGACTCCTGTTGAAGGACTTATCATGGGTACACGCTCAGGCGATGTTGACCCGGGTGTGATTTCTTACATTATGGAAAAAGAAAATATGGGAACAAAAGGAATATCAACCCTTTTGAATAAGTTCTCAGGAATGTTAGGTATTTCAGGTGTTTCCTCGGATATGCGGGAAATTGAAGAGGCAATTGAAGGAGGCAACAAAAGAGCTATCATGGCTATGAAGACATATTCCTACAGGATTAAAAAATATGTAGGATCTTATGCAGCAGCCCTGGGAGGAGTGGATATTCTTGTATTTACAGGTGGCGTTGGTGAAAATCAAGCAAGTGCACGACAAGCTGTGTGTGAGAATATGGAATATATGGGTATTGAGTTGGATGAAGAGCTAAATGATTCGGTACGCGCAAAAGAGGTAGTTATAAGTAAGCCCTCATCAAAGGTAAAAGTGCTTATAATACCTACTGACGAAGAGCTTACTATTGCAAGAGATACTGTAGAGATTTTGAATCAGGTAAATTAGTTGTTCACGCCTATTCAATCTTCTATGTATTCAATTTCTTCAGATGCATGCAAATTGATGTTCTCAGAATCCGAAGCAAGTTTATTTGACTGAAAATCATACGGGAATTGCGTATTTACTTTTACAGACTCATCCTGAACCTTCTGGATGGGTCTGTACTCATTTTTAGGTAATATCAAATCTTGTTCCGGATTCAATCATGGAGGTCTGTTGGTTGTAATTAAAAAGAGTAGATCAAAAAACTACTATTATTCTACCATCTTAATATCCCTCAGCCAGGAAATCACCCTGTGGGGCCACTCGTTTACTGTGTGCCCGGTATTTCTGGCTCCGTATCCATGTCCTCCAGATGGATACAGGTGCATAGCAACAGGCACTTTGGCTTGTTTTAGTGCGTAATAGTAAAAGATACTACTATCAATATAACTATTGTCGTCTTGTGTCTGTATTAAAATTGTTGGTGGTGTATTTTCATCCACTTTCAATTCAGGAGAAATTGAGAAATTATCCGCCGAAAGATAAGCAGGGTAGATCAGTGCCGTGAAATCGGGACGAAGACTTACATCATCATTATTATCTATTCTTGGATATGTGCGTTCACTGTAATTTGTGCTGGCAACAGCCGACAAGTGTGCTCCGGCTGAGAACCCAAGAACTCCTATCTTATCAGGATTTAAATTCCACTCTTCTGCATGAGATCGTGTATAGGCAATTGCCCGCTGAACATCCTGCAATGGTGCCTCATGTTTCTCTAATCCAGCGCGTCGAGGCACACGGTATTTCACAAGAACACAATTTATACCATAACTATTGAAACGTTTACAAATCTCTGTTCCCTCAAGATTATATGCAAGAATATTATATCCTCCGCCAGGATTAACAATTATTGTTACTCCTGAATTATTATCAGCTGGAGCAGGATAAAATGTCAGGGTAGGTTCACTTACATCGGTTATCCGCAGCACAGGGCAACCTGCCACTTTGTTGCCCGTGAGATCATCTTTCTGCTTCATTTTCACTGTCTCACCCGGCGCACCCTGTGGAAACAGAACTATCTGTGACTGTAAAGACATTATTGAAACAATAAATAATAGTATAAAAAGTGTCTGTTTCATAGTTTATTTTTTGAATAACTGCACCATTTTTTTTATCAGAAATATAATAAATCTAACAAATATAACAACAAAATATATTGATAGTGTTATAATCAATACATATCCTATCTGTGTAAATATTTCGTACCATGGCGTTTTAAACTTTATGATAGCGAAAATGTTAGTTATAAATGCTATTGCAAAACTTATTACAAAAATTAAAACTTCCTTCTTTAATCTCTTTGATGAAATAACCAGTTCTTTCATTTGAATTTACTATTTTTTATTACGAAAATTTCATGTATGGTATCTTGTACTCCTCGGGATAGTAAAGCTTCTCACCCCTTTTCATAGCCTCATTGCCAAGCAGAGCTAATGTTGTAGCCTGATATGCTTCTTCAACAATATTTTCACCCTGCTCACCTGTGATGCAGGCTTGACAGAAAGAAGAGAGTATTTCATCTGAGCCATCATTTAGTGCACCTATCATAGATTGTCCTTCTGTCACACTAAAAGCACCTTCTACAATATTATGAGGAATATATTTCTGTTTTGTTTCGGGACGCCAGCTGGCAGCAGCTCCCGGTACAGAAGCATATACTTTATTGCCGATTTCACCAATCAGTTGTTCGATCCCTGATTTATTGCCTACTTCATTTTCAAGATAATACATGCCGGATGCAAGGTTCATAGTTCCCTTACTACCCAGTATCTGTTCTTCCATACCGTTATACATGTTCGCTATCAAAGATTCGTAATTAATTTTTACACCATCCGAAAATTGATAAACAAGATTGACGCTGTCATAAACCTCTCTGCCATCTTTCCAATAAACGATATCTCCCATTCCTACCACAGATTCAGGAGCAAACTTCTTTGCCCAACAGCAAACTTCGAGCTGATGTGATGCCAGCTCGGTCATCAATCCCACGGAATAATCCCAATACAGCCTCCAGTTGATTTTACGTTCTAATTCGGGTGAAGGAACGGGTCTGCGCCAATCGTGGTTTCTAAACCAATAGCATCTTTCACCGACAACATCTCCGATAAGACCGGAATGAATCATCTGCATCCCCTTAAGATACTTCTCATCAAACATTCTCTGCATACAGATATATAAAACCTGACTGGTGTTCTGGTATGCATCGTAAACCTGCTTACACTCATCAAGAGTGAGAGCCATCGACTTCTCACAATATACATGCTTGCCAGCAGCTAGTCCGTCAAGTGTCATTTGAGCGTGAAGATAAAGAGGAGTAGAGATAATTACTCCATCAACTTCTTTTGATTCAAGCAGTTTTCTGTAATCTGTATATGTTTTAGCTGTGGGACAAATCTCTGTTGCTGCTTGTAGATTTGGTGCATAATCATCACATAATGCAACAACTTCTGCATGTTCAATAGCCATAACAGCATGAAGATTGTACTGTCCCCTGGATCCGGTTCCTATAAATCCAATACGGGCTTTCTCATTTTTTATTTCCTTTGCTTTATCGGGTGTAAATGATTGCAACCATGGAGTAGTTGCCAATAATGCTGCACCCCCGGATATATATCCTAAGTCTTTAATAAATTGTCGCAGACTTTTGTCCACTTCTTTTTGTTTTTTCATTGACATAATAAATACTACAGTTTATATTCTTTTATATTCAGAATATTAAAATTCTCTTTTATTTGTTTTTTTTCTTGTTCATTTGCTATCATTAAAGCGGTTGACAACACTTCAGCTTCAAGAGGATTATCTGAAATAACAGATACCATCCTGGGCTCTGATATTGATTGCCCTGATTTGGGCGCAACAATATGTCCGCCATATGTTGGTGTATTACCTGATATAGACAAAGCGGTATCTCTTAAAGACAATTCGTCTATAATTTGGTCCTTATTGTATGGGTTTTCAATTGTCACTTTCCAATCATCTCCATAAGGGTGGTGCCCGAGTCCGAGTATTGAACTATTCCCGAAATCTACATAAGAGCAATCTATTTTAGATTCAACAAGAATAGATTTTATCTTATTAAGAGCATAACCTTTTCCATATCCGCCGAAATCAATTTGTATGCCGGGATGAGCAAAAGTAATTGATTTGTCATACTCCGAAAACTTTACAGAGTCGAAATCCTTCAATGTTATATCAAACAGTCCTAAAGTATGTTGATGGTAATACTTGCAACTATTTAAAATATGCCACATCTCATCCGTGACAATCACAGACACAGATGCTGCTTTTGAGTTTATCCTTGAAGTTTCGCTTAGTTTATCAAAACGATTTAATAGATTGTTTAGTCGCTTTAATTCTGACTCGATAGTATACCAAACTGACTCTGATTGTATTTTATCTTTTCCCACTATAACAATATCAAACCGTGTTCCCATTATATTCTTTAAGGAACCATGGAACAGGTGTGACTTTTCATAATAGGAAAATTTTCCTGATTCAAACTCGTTCATTAACAAATAACTATTTCACAGCTAGTTAGTGACTCCATGAAATCACTCTGTGTTGGCACAGCTGCAAATATAGTATTTATTTCATCTTGTTCCTTTAAGGACGCTGACAATGTTATCAGTTAAAACATAAATTTAACTTAAATAAACCATTTTGTATAAGGAATATTTTGTCAGTCTATATATAATATACTGTTTATAACATTCAAATAATTATCTTTGCTTTTTACATGAACCAAACGGTTATGTATTTTCAGATGAATATCATTTAAAAATTACAGGCTAAAAATGAGTAAAAAACAGTTGAGTGCTTCCGCATGGCTCGGTAAAAAGATGGCATGCGCTCGCAGCTTTTATGTAACTGCTTCGGTATTCACCCTCTTAAGTGCAGGGTGTTTCGTAGTATTTAGCCTGTACTTATCTGAATTTGCAGCTTCGTGGCTCGACGATGGTATAATTGCTCCCAAAACGTTAATTTTAGCATCTGTTTTCCTTGCAGGCAGATACTTTTTCGCACACCTCGAATCGAGAAGTAACTACAACGCAGGAAACGCAATAGTGGCCGACATCAAGAAGGAGCTGTACCCTATTCTATTATTGGATAGTAAGCTAAACTCCACCGATAGCGCATTATATTTAACAAGGATCAGTGATGATTTAAGACCCTATTTCGCCTTCTTTGTCCCCTATTCTCTAGCTACAGCTATTGTGAGCATATTATTATTGGTGATATGCTTTATTGTTGAAAAATGGGTTGCACTAATACTGCTGATATCCCTACTGGTTATCCCAATACAGATGGCCGTAATTGGGATAGGTGCAGAAGCAATTCATAAAAAACACACGCAGCTGTTTTTGAAGTACTCTGCCGTGTTTTATAACAGACTGAAAACCATAGCAGAGACAGTCAATCTGGATAACTTCAATCCTCAATATCGATTTCTGTCACGTAAGAGTGATGAACTGAATAAAGCAACTACCAATGTGATGAGGGTTGCAATACTATCTTCTGCTGTTCTTGAACTCTTTGTAACTATTGCAATTGCCGCTATTGCCATTTATCTGGGAATGAGCCTGATGGGAATTATGAATGGTCCAAATTACGGTAAGGGCTACGATTTTGGCACTTCACTGTTTCTTCTTACTATAACACCATACTTTTTCTTTTACATCCGCAAGTTTGTAAGTGCTTATCACGACCGCAATAAGGCACTGGCTTCTGCTGAACTTCTGATGCCTCTGCTTGAGGGAGAGAGTGAACTATCTTTTGCTGATCTGGATGAGCCCTATAACAACATATCAGTCAGCCACCTCAACTTCTCCTATCCTGATTCACCGGTGAAAGTTTTACACAACATTCATCAGGATTTCCCAAAAAAAGGACTTGTTCTGGTGAAAGGTATATCCGGTTCGGGTAAATCAACACTGCTGAAAATATGTACCGGTAGTCTTTCTGTTGAAGAAGGAACTGTTTCTGTGAATGGCAGGGACAACGAATGGTCTAAACAATGGCTGAATGCCAACACCTCATATATGAATCAGTTTCCTTTTATTTTTGACGGTTCTCTTCGGTATAACGTGTTCCTGAGAAATGTTAGTGAAAAGGGGATTGAAGAGAGGATTGATTATCCCAAATTTTTGAATCGAATTCTCTCGAAAAAGGAGGATGGATGGGATACCGAATTGAGTCACAATGGAGTGCAACTGTCAGGCGGTGAGCGCCAATTGGTCACTCTTGCCAGAATGTCGCTACATCCTAGGCCTGTGGCTATTCTGGATGAACCGACAGCCAATCTTGATTCGGAAACGGTTGAAGTAATTATATCAGAGATAGTGAAAATGGCACAGGACAGACTGGTTATAGTTGCTTCTCACGAGCAGCGTTTTGAGTTGGTTGCCGACGATATTGTTAACCTAAACTGGGGGGAACAGATGTATGCGTGATTTTATTATGACATATATCGTTAAACCTTTTAGTGGTAAGTGGTGGAAAGGTTTTTTGTTGCTTGCTCTATGGACAGTGGCTTTTGTTGCTTTACCCTCTATTTCGGGATGGTTTCTGGCGATATGCAGCGTTGTATTTGTCACTGCAAACACAACTTTCTCATATCTTATCCCATCTGCAATTATACGATTGTTATCACTTTTACGTACAGCAACACGTTATTTCGAACGATTAGAAAATCATAAAACTACACTAAGTGTGCAACAAAGGCTGCAGTTAAAAATATTTAGGTCGGTGGCCGGTTTACCCTATTTCAAAAAGCAAGTTAACAACAATTCATCTTTGCTTGAGAATAGTACTCACGGAGTTGATCAGATACTTAACCATATACTACTTTGGTTGTTGCCTTTTTCGGCATTGCTTCTGACAATAACTGTCTATTTTATCTTTCTTTCTATTTTTTCGGGAGTGATAGCGGTTGAGTTTCTTATATCCGCATCTATTCTGCTGTTTCTGGCTCCTCAGTTCACATTTAGAAAAAACAGGATTTTAAACAGTCAACTGAAATCTCTTCGTGAAGAAAATCATCAGGCTCTTATTCAAAGTTTCAGGGGAAGAATAGAGATATCAAAAAATAACCTGGAAAAGAAGGCGATTGCCTCACACGAAAAGATGAGAGTGGAGATTGAAAGGATAGAGAAGAAGCTTCAGTTCAACTCTTTCTACCTGCAACTAATTGCTGGGCTGGGATTCAGCTATGTAGGCGCTTTTCTGCTCTGGAGCTCAAGTAATCAGGGATTGGATGCACCACTTGCCATTGGAATATTTTTCGGGATCATGGCTCAAGCAGAGCTTTCAGAGATGCTATTTTCAGGAAAATCAGAGAAGAGCAGTGTGGAACAGCAGATAAAAGACATGGAATTATTGTTTAAAAAAGGCGATAAGTCTCATGAAATAGTATCAGAAGAAGGTGTGACAGTAAATTCTCCGTTGGAACAATTGATAATAAAAGATATAAAGGCAATAATACCAGGGACCCCGATAAATGTGGGGTCTGTTTCTGTTGATATCAGAAAAGGTGAATGGGTAGCACTATATGGCGAAACAGGTAAAGGTAAAAGCACACTGCTGAACAGTCTGTTTTATCCGGAATACAGGGAGCAAGGCACGTTAATATGGAATAAAGATGAGACTTTACCTCATCTGCCTGTACCGGAATCGATTTATGTGACTCAGAAAGCTTACCTGCTGACCGGCACTCTGCGTGAGAATTTTGAAGGTTTCGAGGATGGAGAGATTGATAAGGTATTGAATATTGTGGATCTGACTTTGTGGCGCACCTCTCTGCCTGATGGCTTAGACAGCTGGATTGGCGAGAATGGGGAAACATTGAGCGGTGGCCAGAGAAAGAAATTACTGCTTGCACAGGCTCTTCTTAAGCAACCACAACTGCTGGTGGTGGATGAGCCTACAGCAGGTATCAGCACTGAAAATGCGATTGAGATATTTAATAATATCCGTTTACATCATCCCGAGACATCTATCCTGATGGCAACTCATAATAGAGAGTTTGAGACAGTTGCAGATAAGGTTATAAAGATATAGTGTGAACATTTTAATTTAATTACGTACATTTGCAGTAGAATTTTTAACGTAAAACAACGAAAATCATATATGTACAGAAGCAAGACATGTGGCGAGTTGCGACTAGCCGATGTAAACAGTGAAGTGACTTTAGCAGGTTGGGTATCCAAGATTCGCAAAATGGGAGGAATGACATTTATCGATCTTAGGGACAGGTATGGTATTACTCAGCTTTCATTTAATCAGGAGGTGAATAACGACCTCTGTGAACAGGCAAATAAGCTGGGGCGCGAGTGGGTAGTACAAGTTACAGGAACTGTAATGGAGCGCAGCAGTAAGAATAGTCATATTCCTACAGGTGAAATTGAGATTATTGCATCTGAACTGAATGTACTTAATGTTTCAAAAACCCCTCCGTTTACTATCGAGACTGATACTGATGGTGGTGATGAGATTCGTATGAAATACAGGTACCTGGACTTGCGTCGCAGTGTTGTTCGACATAACCTGGAGCTTCGTCACAAGATGACTTTCGAGACTCGCCGTTATCTTGACGAGAGAAACTTCCTTGAGGTGGAGACACCTGTACTTATTGGCTCCACACCTGAAGGTGCCAGGGATTTTATTGTACCATCAAGAATGAATCAGGGAGAGTTTTATGCCCTTCCACAATCACCACAGCTGTTTAAACAGTTGTTGATGGTATCAGGATTTGACAGATACTTCCAGATTGTTAAATGTTTCCGCGACGAGGATTTAAGAGCTGACAGACAGCCTGAGTTTACTCAAATCGACTGTGAGATGTCTTTTGTAAATCAGGAGGATGTACTGAATACATTTGAGGGACTAACCAAGCATCTTTTCAAGAATATAAAAGATATTGATCTTCCTGACTTCCCTAGAATCAGTTATGCCGACGCCATGAGATTGTATGGTTCAGATAAACCGGACATTCGTTTTGACATGACATTCACAGAGATTAAGGATCTCACAACCGGCCAGGGGTTTGGTGTATTTGACTCAGCTGAATATGTTGGTGCAATTTGTGCTGAAGGATGTGCTTCATATACACGTAAGCAGGTGGATGAACTTACCGACTTCGTGAAACGGCCTCAGATTGGCGCTCAAGGTCTCATCTATGTACGTTATAATGAAGATGGTACTATCAAGTCTTCGGTGGACAAGTTTTACAGTGAGGAGATTCTGAAAACATGGATCGAGCGATGTGATGCTAAACCGGGAGATCTGCTACTGGTGCTTGGAGGTGATACAGAAAAGACTCAGAAGCAGCTAGGTGAGCTGAGGCTTGAGATGGGAAACCGACTTGAACTAAGGGATAAAAATAATTATAAATGCCTGTGGGTGGTTGACTTTCCGCTTCTTGAAAAGGATGAAGAGTTAGGTCGCTATTTTGCCAAACATCACCCTTTTACTTCTCCCAAGCCTGAAGATATTCCTCTGCTTGATTCTGATCCGGGGGCTGTACGTGCAAATGCGTATGATATGGTAATAAATGGCGTTGAGATAGGTGGGGGATCTATCCGTATTCACGACAGTGGATTACAAAAAAAGATGTTCTCTGTACTAGGTTTTACCGAAGAGCAGGCTGAATCTCAGTTTGGCTTCCTGATGAACGCTTTTCAGTACGGAGCACCTCCACACGGTGGTATTGCTTTCGGACTGGATAGATTTGTATCTATTTTTGCAGGTCTTGACAGTATCCGTGACACTATTGCATTCCCTAAAAACACTGCCGGAAGAGATGTGATGATAGATGCTCCTTCCACAGTTGCAAAAGAGCAACTTGATGAGTTGGGTATTTCACTCAAACCGAAAGAATCAAAATAGATAGTTGGATCTTAAAATATTATAAATAGGGGCTGTTCCAAAAGGGCAGCT
>DHCC01000007.1:0-14641 GCA_002398875.1 Bacteroidales bacterium UBA4912
GAATTCCTTTAATTTGGGTTGCAGATTCGACATTAATAAAAACATTATTTTTATCTGTAATACTGAAAACACTTCCTACTGGCTTTCCCTTTTGTTTTGGGTTAATCGTGCCACGCGGAGTAGGACCGTGAACTCCGATTAATGATACATTTTTTTTCAGTATAATACCACCTTCAACAGGATATGGTTTCTCAGACGGTTCTACAAATAATGCTGTTCCCCTTTCAGAGGCCCAGTCAATGGCTTTCTGTAAATTGATTTTATTGACTTGCGGACTATTTTCGGGCAAAACATCAAAATTACGGATACTTACGGAACAATTGTCCAGTTGTTTGTTTTCAGCTGTTTTTGTACAACTATAGGTTAAGACACAGAGTGCAAAAGAAATTAGTATAATCAGTTTAGAAGTCTTCATGTTAGGAAATTTTAAGTATTAATATTATTTATTTATTGTAAGACGATTGTCGTTATTAAACTGGTATTCAGCTTTTTATAAGATTTAATAAGTAGACATGGGTTATTTAATATTTTTTTTGTCTTCTATACTAAGGTAGAGTAAATAAATTTTCATTCTTATCAATACACCCATTTGCATAAATAACGGCATTTTTATTGAGTATGGTGATTGGATTATCCGAAAAATAATTTCTCATTCTACAACCATACATGGAAATAGTAAGTTTTTTGTCACCCCCAACGAGCATAAAGTCCCACGAGTTATTTTCTTTTACGGTTGTCAAAGCAGGATTTGCCCCAGAAAATGCTTCAACATTTGTGAGGGCAGTATGTCCTTCTCCTTCAATTACAATAGGGTGAATATCCCTCACATCATTTCCAACGTTCGCAATAATTGAACCTTGTGCAATCTGCCAGTTCCTATTAAAGGTGTTATTTCCCTTTTTGTGGATGCCAATAGCTACACAGTCTAGATTGAAATTCGTTAATTGTCCATACGTGTCACCACCTAAAAATACTCCACCATAGGTTCCAAAGGTGAATATATCGATTAACTGCGCATTGTCGGTATGGTTGATGGTAAAAGCGAAGGTCTTATTCGTTGTTACTGCGTCTACTACAGAGGGTGCATACTGTCCTCCAACAAAACGTTGTACAGCAGGATTAACATGACAATGTAATAGACGTGGAATATCATAACAATTGTCAATGCGGATAAATTCTCCGCTTAAAGGGTAACCGTAGCAATGCTCAAATGTGATCAACTCACAAGGGTGTTCTATTGGACAGTTAAAATCCATTGCCAAGTATTCACCGTAAAAAGTAAGACAAGATAAATACACTCCCTGTGCATTGCTGGTTTGGGAAGCTTTAATAGTAGCCGGGTAGGGAATAATTTTGACCGGGTCATTGATAGTTTGGTCTGAGTACCAAAACTGTATTCCTTTGATTTGCGTACCTGACTCAACCGTGATAAAGGGATTTCTCCTATCGGTGATTTTAAAAACGCTACCCACAGGATTACCCTTCTGATTAGGGTTAATCGTTCCCCGGGGAGTTGGACCATGTACTCCCAGCAAAGATACATTTTTCTTTAAAATCAGCCCTCCCTGTACGTGATAAGGTTGATCTGAAGGCTCAACAAACAAAGCTGAACCGGTCTTTGATGCCCAGTCAATTGCCATTTGTAGGTTTTCTTTGTTTGTGGAGGGGTCATTTTCTGGGAGAACATTAAAATCGCGAATACTCTTCCCGAATACATCTTTAATTTGAGTAAGCGTCTCTTTAGGTTGATTTGGTGTTTCATCAAATTCTTCTTGTACTTCATCTGTTCCACACGAAACTACTACCAGGCAAATCAACAATAGACAAAATAATCGTTTAACTTTCATTTGTTAGTGTAATTAATTTATGGTTAGCTAATCATTGTCTCATTTCGCTTTCAATCTCTTCAACCCTCTTGAGCCAATATCCCCAATGGTCATCTACTATTGATATCACTCTTTTAGGTGACCAGTCGTCGTTATATAAACTAAAACCATCATTACGACCGGGGGTGACGCTTACAAACTCCCAACCAAAACGAGTACCCTGTTTCAACGTGTTTTCCAATATTTTTTCAAGTTCAAAGTTACTGTATGAGGTAAAATCACTCCCGTTAAATGTCATATGTTCTGAAACCGCCCAATCTATCTTTTTTTCATTTATTACTTTCCAAACACGATCATACGCTTTTTGATTGGGTTTGTTATCAGGGAAATACCATGTCCAGTTTATTTGGATAATATTGGGAGCTGTAAGGTGTGATAAAAATTCCAAAGGTTCACCCATTCTGAGGTACTGTTCCTGTTCATTAGCATCTAGATAATCAATGGCAACATAGGCTTTTTCACCTGCAACTTCGCGATAAGCGGCAGCATCATCATTGACCCACTTGGCAAGAAATTGAGCTCTAAACTGATTCCATGTCTCGTTTTTAATAAATGAGGCTGGGATAGGAAACGATGTAGGCATCTTTGATGTAGGATCTGTTATTTTATTTTTGTTTCTCCACTTTTCATATTCATTTTTACCAGACTCACTGTAACAAAGAGGAATGGCTCCCATATACTGAGGTTCAACAGTAGTTTCAAAATAGAGTATTTTCCGGGTATCAATGCCCTCTGCCAAACTTTTAATAAATTTATGTGCAGTAATTCTGTAGCCTTCATGAAAAATAGAAACTACTTTTGATCCAAATCCATATTCTGTATCTGTCACCTTATCTCCTTTGTCGTTAATGGCAAAGGCATCTGGATACAATTTCCAGAAACCATCTGGTATAGCACCTCCGCCAACAGCATATGTTTCAACTGAAAGACAAGGGTACATTCCCCTTTCGTATATTGCGTTTATCAATTTGTTTAACGGATCCAGTGATTTATCGGGAATGCCATCCCCATCTAAATCAAAATGATGCCAATAACAATTCAGCTCAATACTGGTATAATACTTTGAACGTAGGATGTCCAAAGAAGAAATTAACTTGTCAACAGCAGTGGCATCAGAAAAATTGACGAGTGGTTTGGCGGTTTTTAAAAATTTCCACTTTCCATCAAAGTAAAATTTTCCATTTTTTATTTCCCATTTAGTATAGTCTGCCACAGGTTTTCCCAAATCAGGATTAGGCACATCATATTTTGAAACGGTTTCCTTATCTTGCTCCTTGTCCGTTTCCTTTTTTTCACTTTGTCCATTTTCCGAAGTAGTTTCTCCACATCCGACTGCAAGAAACAGCATTGTTATAAAGCACAGGAATTTAATACTTTTAAAAGTTTTCATGTTGTTTTAAATATGTATTATTGTTAAAAATTTTTGCCAATTTTTCTACGACAGGTTTTGGGTTTCCTTCAAAATCTATGATTGAAGTATTTTCCATGCAAGGAAAACTGTCATGCCCCATCCATATAAAAAAACCACCACAGCTTGGAAATCTTTGTTTTGCTGCTTTTACTGCAGTACTCAAACCTTCTGACTGTCTTTGTTGACTCCAGGTAACATAATTTCTTAGATTATTAGGGTTATTTCCTCCTGCGATATACTCATTCCATTGAACCCACCAGTTCACATTCCTCCACAACGGATTACTCGTGTCAGCTGGTAAAATATCATATTCTCCTTTATACTTTTCCATCATTTCAACAGACATTGCACCAGGCACTCCCGCTTCAGAATGCATCATAGCATCATTTTTTGTCCAAAAATTCTTCACCAGTTCCATATAATTTGAGGGTTGAGTGAAAGGAAGGTTCCATGGACCGTGCACATCCCAACTAATGCCTTGTCCATATAAATCGGGATTATTACTCAAAGAAGGTCCTGAAGGTGAGGCAGGAACAAATTTCCTAGTAGGGTCTAGTGACGTAACAACCTTTTTCATAGCTGCAATCATTTTATGAGAATCCGTTATTGGCGCAACATCTCCTTTTTGATAAAGTTCATTTCCTCCACACCATAACATCAAAGAAGGATGATGTTCCAAACGTATTACATAGTGTTCTACTATTTTTGAAATTTCATATATTGTTTTTTCTTCTTCAGGCGGATAATTTTCAAGTCCGGAAGAACTTAATGGAAAATCTTGCCAGATTAGTATCCCCATTTCGTCACACATGTTGTAAAGCCAGTCTTTTTCTGGGAACCCTCCCCCCCAGATTCGAATAGCATTTACTCCCATTTTTTTATATGACGTCAACAATTTCCTATAATCCATTTGTGTCAAGTCTGCAAAGTTTGGACGGATAGGAGTCCAATTTACTCCTTGTAAGAAGAAAGATTGATTGTTGACGGAACAAAGCCAATGATCTGCGTCGACAGAGGCCCCTTCAGTAGGCAGCCATTGCAAATTTCTGAATCCAATTCGGTAGGCATTTTGCTGACAAACAGCACCCTTCTCATCAAATAAAATTAAATTTAAATCGTACAAAATTTGATTGCCAAGACCGTTTGGAAACCAGCGTTTTATAGGGATGTTGTCCCATATTTTTCCAATTGAAAGATGGCTGGCTAGAATTGTTTCTGAAAAAACTTCTTTTCCATCCGAGTCTGTCAACTCCACCTTTACTTTACCTTTCAATGCGCGGTAATCAGGTTCTGCTTTAATTGACAAACTTCCTTTGTCTTCTCTTTTATCAGCATTAGCGAGTATTTGTATACGCGAGAGTGAAGCAGCTTTTTTGTCTTTCACCGTTAAAGATACGTTATTCCAAATGCCTGTTTGAACGATGCGTGGTATCCAATCCCACCCGTAATTAAATCGAGGTTTCCAATCTCTTATCTGAGAAGTATAGCCAATTTGTCCCAAATAATTCGGGGGACACTCAAAAGCAAAGACTATAGTATTGTTATTATCGTTTAAATTTTCAGTAATGTCAAACGTGTAAGGAATAAATGCATTATCAAACCGACCGGCTTCTTTTCCGTTCACTAAAACAACTCCTTTATAATCCAGACCTTCACATTCTAAAAGCATTTTCTTCCCTTCTTCAGGAATCCATTCGTCTGGAATCCTACTTGTTATCAGCCAGTGTCTGTTTTCTATCCATTCTATATTCTTACTATTCAATCCTATATTCCAATCTTCAATAATGGACGCATTTTTCAAAGCCATTTGTACTGAACCTGGAATATCAAAATCAATATCAGCATATTCAGCCCATTTTCCGGATAGTTTTTCAAAATCAAAATCCATTTTCCAGTAATTTGGACGATATCCCCATAATTTCCAATCTAAAACAGACACATCATAGTTTTGAAAAACTATTTGTGAATCTTGTGATTGGGCATACAGCAAGATCCAACTCGTTTGGTATACGAGGAATACAGACAATAAATAATAAATACGCTTTATCATATCGAAACTCTCATTAATTAAGGGTTATAAAATTAATTAACTACATAAATTATCCTAAAAGAACAAAATTGCATTCATCCATAATCTCAGTATCTGAATCTAAACTTTTTTTTCCTCTGGTCTAAATGATAAATTGTATAAAACTCTCTCTAACGACTCTACAATATCCTTTTTATCATGTATTTTTATCGATGGAAAAATAGTTAAATCGCTAAACCGGTTTAGCTAAAACACCTGAAAAAATATACATGCTATAAGCATCAAATTGTAAATTTGATATCTGAGTTCAAAATTAATTGCTTAATCTGATTATTACCTTGCAGTTGCTCTATTAAAAGGTCTATCGCCTTTTCCCCCATCTGTTGAATCGGTTGTTCTATATAGGTAACAGGAATATTTGCAAAAGAAAAAGCGTCAATTTTATCAAAACAAACAACACTCATATCTTCTGGGATTTTAATACCTAGTTGGACCATATACTTTACACCTGCAAGAAAAACTTTTCGAGAACAAAAAAAGATTGCATCAACTTTGTTGGAACTGTTCTTTAAGTCTTTGATTGCTTGTTCTATTTCTTTTTCTTGATTATCATAACCAATATTTTTGATCAATTCAACATCGAACAAGCCTCTTTGTTTCATTACATCAATGCATCCCTGTCTTCTTTCAGTTAAGGCGCTTAGATTAATATCGTAACAAATTACGGCAATCCTTCTTTTACCTTCATCAAAGAGTACCTCAATAGCTTGTCTTGAAATATTATAATTATCTATTACTATATAGTTTGAGTTTAAATCACGGTAAAACCGGTCAATCTGTACCAAGGGAATTTTTCTGTTGATGACCCTTTTAACAATCTCATTACCGCCTTCAACAGGGACGAGAATTATACCGTCCACCTGTCTATTGATCAGAACAGTGATAGCTTCATCAAAATCATTCAAGCATTCGTTGGTATTTACTGTTATAACTGAATAACCATAATATTTTGCACGTTCTTGAATGTAAAAAACCATCTTTCCAAAAAATTCATTTGAAATATCAGTAACAATAACACCTATAGATTTTGTTATTCCTGTGCTTAGGCTGCGGGCAATTTCATTGGGATGATAATTCAACTCTTTTGCTAATTTCTTAACCTTGGCTTGCATTTCATCACTGATTCTTCCGGTTTTAGCCTTACCACTTAACACTAAAGAAACTGTTCCCCGAGAAATGCCAAGTTTGTCGGCTATGTCTTGCATTGATATTCTTTTCATTTTAGGAAATATGCTAAACCGATTGACTGAATTATTTTGTAAAGGTAATAATAAATTTAACTCTAAAGGTAAGTACACTTTATTTTTGCTATATTTAAATATATTTAAGTATTAAGGGTGTTTGTTTGCTTTGACATTTTCAAACAATATTTCATTAATTAGGTTCAAAAACTTAACGCCTAACGTCGTTGTTAAATATAGTTAATTTTTTGAATCCGGTAGAAATTTTCAAATTATTTATATTATGTTTGCGGCGTATTTATACTGTGATAACTTGCTAAACCGGTCAAGCATGCTGTTTTAATTTTGTGAAAGATTGCAAATCTAGATTACGACGAGAAATGTAAGTAAGATATAAATTCAATTCATTAGTTTACTTAATTAGTTTATTTTTAAAAATTAAAAAATGTAGTTGTATGATTAAATTTAAAGCAGGAGTTCTCTTTTTCAAAAAGAGAGATAAAATGTTAAAAAAAGCGAATTTTATTTTCATTTTTTTACTAGTTGCTATAAGCCTGAATACCGAAATTTATGCCAGCCTTGGTCTTTCGGCTCAACAGCAGCAAAAAAAGCAAATTTCGGGTACGGTAATTGATGAAAGCGGAGAATCCATAATCGGAGCTAACATCATTGAAAAAGGTACTACAAATGGAACTGTGACAGATTTTGATGGAAATTTTTCATTGCAGATTGAGAATGATGCAATCCTGCATGTTTCTTACATTGGTTATTATCCACAAGACATTCCAACGAGTGGAAAAACTTCAATAGAAATTGTTTTAGTGGAGGATACCAAAACATTAGATGAAGTTGTAGTTGTTGGTTACGGCACACAATCCAAAAAAACATTAACTGGAGCAATTTCCAGCATTAAAAGTGATGAAATTGTGGCAACCAAATCATCAAACTTGGTTAATAAACTTCAGGGAAAAATACCCGGATTGAACATCCGTATCAACACAGAACACCCAGGTATCTACGACAATGCCATTAATATCCGTGGTTTTGGAACGCCGCTATTTATTATAGACGGTGTAGAAAGACCTGCGGGTGATTTTCAAAGATTAGCATCTGAAGATATAGAGAACATAACTATTTTGAAAGATGCTTCTGCGGCTATTTACGGGCTGAACGCTGCAAATGGGGTAATTTTAATTACAACCAAAACAGGTACAAATCAGAAAACTAAATTTCAATTCAGTTCAAATTTCGGTTTTTCAAAACCAACCAATACAGTTCCACTTTCAAATGCGTATCAATACGGTCTATTACGCACAGAAGCTGACCTGAATTATGGTAACGCACCTTATATGTCGCAAGAAGAATTAGAATTGTGGAAAGCAGGTGGCCCCGGATATGAAAGTACTGACTGGTACAGTGAAACTTTTAAGAATTTTAGTGGAAAGCAGGAATATAATCTATCTGCACAGGGAGGTAGTGAACGAGTTTCTTTTTACATGAATGGAAATATTCTACACGATAGTGGGATGTTGAAGTCAGGAGATATTAATTATCAGAAAATAAATTTACGTTCAAATGTATCAGCACAATTGACTGACAACATCAAGGCAAACTTAAACTTTAGTCTATATTCTGACAAAAGGTTAAATCCTAGTAGCGGAATGTATGAAATACAAAGAGGGGTTGTTTCCATTCTTCCATCCAGGCCAGTATACAGCAATAACAATCCTGAATATCTTAACAGAACACAAGATGGACAAGCTATGAATCCAGTCGCTATATCTCATAGTGACGTTGTCGGTTATAGTGAGTCCAATAATGACGGAACTCAAACATCAATTGAGTTGATATATGATGTGCCATTTGTAAAAGGGTTATCTCTGAGAGGGTTTACTGCTTTAGACAAAAATGCTATCCTGGACAAAGGGTTAGGGAAAAAATACTTTTTATATGATTATGAAAAAGATACAGATACTTATGTCCCTACAGCCTTTAACTATCCAACGAATATCGCACAAAATAACTATAACACTTCGTTTTTTGATTTGCAGTTACAAGTGAACTATGAAAATACTTTCAAGGAAAACCATAATGTAAAAGGTACTTTTGTACATGAACGGAAGAGGACATACAGGCGGTGGTCTAGCATTAATAAATTTTACGAGTTTTATACCAATGACCAAATCGATTTTGCGGATGAGAAAGATGCTAGATCAGGAGGTAATCAAACCGATATAAGAAACTTATCCTATCTTGGTCGTTTTAATTATGACTATAAAGGAAAATACTTGTTTGAATTTGCAGGTAGATACGACGGTTCTTATCGTTATCATCCGGATATAAGGTGGGGTTTCTTTCCAGTAATTTCGATGGGTTGGAGAATTTCAGAGGAAAATTTCATGCAAAATTGGGATTTTTTGTCGAACCTTAAATTGAGGGGATCCTATGGAGTAATAGGACTTGACGCAGGCTCACCTTTTCAGTATATATCAGCATTCAGTACATCAGGGGGTGGGTGGTATGAATTTACAGACGGTACGACCACAAAAGGCATTGGCTCCCCAGCCATAGTGAACGAAAAGTTAACATGGATGGAGTCAAAATTATCTAATGTTGGGTTGGATCTTGGATTGTTTAATGAACAAGTAGTATTTACCGCCGACTTATACAGGCGAGACCGTACGGGCTTGCTGGCATACAGAAACGTAACTCTTCCTAACACTTTCGGAGGCTCATTTCCGCAGGAGAACCTTAACAGTGACCGTATTGAAGGTTTAGACCTGTCCTTAACCCACCAAAAAAACGTAAATAAAGACTTTTCTTACTTTATTTCCGGAAATTTTAATTATAACCGTCAACAGAATTTATATGTAGAACAAGGTGCGGCTAATAGTTCATGGGAGAAATATCGAGGACAGCAAAGCAACAGAAATACAGGCATTATCTGGACATATAATGTCATAGGACAATTTCAGAACGAAGAGGAAATTCTCAATGCGCCAATTTATCAGGGAAATAGAGGTAACGAATGGGTATTGCCTGGTGATTGGATTTACGAAGATTTGAACAAAGACGGAGTAATAGACGGTAACGATATCAAGCCGATGTTCTTCGGACAACATGTTCCCTTGGTTAATTTCGGATTGACACTAGCCGCAAATTTTAAAGGATTTGATATTAATATGTTATTTCAAGGTTCTGCCTTATTCTCCAAAAGATATACGCATGCATATGCTACAATGTTCTGGCAATATGCCAACCTGCCTGCTTATTTCTATGATAGATGGCATAGGGAAGATCCATATAATCCGGAAAGTAATTGGATTCCAGGCGAATGGCCAGCTATGCGTGAAACACAATACGGTGACGGAGCTCGTCTCTATGAAGAAAGCAATGCATGGAGAAAAGATGCCTCTTATTTACGTTTCAAAAATTTGGAAGTAGGCTACAATGTTAATGAAAAAATTATGCGAAAGATTGGTGTCGAGGGATTAAGAATATATTTGAATATGAATAATTTATATACATGGACAGATAAATACTTGAAATATTTTGACCCCGAAGTCACAACTGGAAGCAGAGATACTGGCTGGATTTATCCGATTTCTAGGACAACAAGTTTAGGTTTTAATTTAATGTTTTAATTTTTAAAAAAATGAAGAAGAACAATATTTACATTAGATATTCAATTTGGATGCTGATTTTACTTGTTTTGGCTAGTTGTAATGATAATTTTTTAGATGTAAAGCCAACCGACAAGATCACAGGAGATGCTCTTTTTGCAAGCCAGGAGGGTATTGATGCATATCTAGCGAATCTCTACAGACAAATACCAATTGAAGATTTCAATGCTACACCTGAAGCTATGAATTATAATCCGGGAGATGCCAATAATGCTGGTAGGTATCCAATTATTTTCACGGATAACGGAATCGGTTCGGAAAACTCTTCTATTAGCCCGTCAGGAGCTTGGGACTACAACTATTGGGAAAATGGTTATCGTTTTAACAAGGAAATCAATCTTTTCAAAGATGTTATTGATGGCTTAACTACGGTTGACGAAAATGTAAAACGAAATCTATTGGGGCAAGTATATTTTATGAGGGCATATAATTATTATGCTTTGGCTAAAAGATATGGAGGTGTATCGATAATATCAAAATCACAGGATATTAATGATATTGAGGGATTATATGTCCCGAGAAATACAGAAGAAGAGACGTGGGACTACGTAATGGCTACATGTGATTCAGCAGCAATGTTTCTGGATCAGGAACCCGATCCAGGCCGAAGAAAAGCTACTAAATGGGTTGCGCTGGCGCTAAAATCAAGAGCATCTCTCCATGCTGCTTCTGTGGCAAAATTCTGGGATAAATATGAATTTACAGGTGAAGCTGTTGACAAAGGACTTGTAGGAATGCCTCAAAGTGCTGCTGATAAGTATTATACTCAATGTATTCAGGCATGTGAGGAAATTATTAAGTCAGGTCATTTTTCTCTATTCAAAGTAAATCCTGCAAATCCAGATGAAGCCACTGAAAACTATCGGTCTATGTTTGAAGATCCAAATATTGCTCTAAATGAGGTGATTTTATTGAAGGGATTTAATGAAATTGGTGCAGGATATGGGAGTAACCAAGATAATTGGGGAAATCCGAATCAAACGAGAGGTGCATGGCCACACCCCGGACGTTTCAATCCTACACTAGATTTAATTGACACTTACGAAACTTATGACAAGCCGGGAAGAAGTGTTCCTGTTGTTACAACCAAAGATGGAGTTACCGAAGATTATTCGGGTTATAATGCTAATAGAGAGTATTTGGTATTTGATGATCCTCAGGATATTTTCAAAGGAAAGGATGCTCGAATGTTTGCAACAGTTATTGTGCCAAACTCCTTTTGGAAAGATACTAAAATTATTATACAAGGGGGTTACATACAACCTGATGGAAAGGCTGTTATTATGGCTGACGAGAGCATAGAAGTAAACGGGAAAACATATTACACCTTTGGAGCTTCGGATCCTGCATTATATTCAGGATTTAGTACCTTCGGTGGAAATATGACAAGGACTGGATTTGGGTTTAAGAAGTTTTTGAGTTCATCATATATTCCACGATTAGGATGGAATTTTTCTACCACTGACTGGATTGACTTCAGATATCCGGAAGTATTGCTCGACTACGCAGAAGCTGTATTGGAAAGTGGAAAAGGAGATCCAGTATTAGCTGCTGAAGGTCTTAACATTATAAGAAAACGGGCAGCCCACAATACAAATATCCCTCTTACGATTGAGAATGTATTGAGAGAAAGGCGTATTGAATTAGTGTATGAAAATAAGAGGTATTGGGATTTAATTAGAAGAAGAGAGTACCATGAACTTTTCAACCAAAGGGTAAGAAAAGCTTTGATTCCGGTACTCGATTTACGCACCATGAAATATATTTTCGTAAGAAGCGATGTTCCACGTGCAGGACAGGTCACATTCGTCCCTACTTGGTATTATAAACCTATACCAGGTGTTGGAACAAGCGGTTTAATACAAAATCCTCATTATTAATAAAATAAAATATAATAATCATATGAAAAAAGTTTTATTCATTATTGTAGTGTTGTTGGCATCATTCACATCATGTCAATTAGACAATTACGATGCTCCTAACGCTAAGATACACGGTAAAATTATTGACTCCGAGACAGGAGAAGCTATACAGCAGGAAATTTTGGAGGGTTCCCGAATAGACTACATCGAGTTAGGTGATTTTCAAAATCCACCCACGCAGCAAATGAGATTTAAAACAGATGGTTCCTATAGAAACGACTTAATGTTTTCCGGGAAATACCATATTCAAGCACGAAGAGGCAATTTCTTTATTTTGCCACCGGATACGATTGAGGTAAAAGGAGAAACAGAATATAATTTTGTTACAGAACCTTATATCCGAATAAAAAATGTATCTTACGCAATTGAAGGTCGCGAAGTAGTTGCTTCTTTCCAAATTGAACAAGTCGCTGATAATCCAGTAAAAGCCATTGCTCTCTTTGCAGATATCAATCCAAATGTATCACAAAGTTTGAGAAAAGTTGCGAATATTGCAGAAATTAATACAATGGTTGATCCAGAAAAAGTATTTACCCTTAAAATGAAGATAGACCCTTTCATGGATATCATACCGGAAGGTAAGCCAACCTTTTATTTTAGGGTAGGAGCTTTAATTTCGGGGATACCTGAAGCAAAATACAATTATAGTGAACCTGAGGGCATACAAATAGATTATGCAAGTCTTCCTCCGGAGGAACCGGAAATTGCCGGAAACGTGATCGACGATTGCGAATCTCTTGACGGATGGGGTAGTGGAGGATTTAACCTCAGCCTGGATACTGATGCAAAAAAAGGAAACTTCTCCATAAAAGCTGAAGGGCAAGGAGTTGTTATTTATCAAAAGGTCTTCCAACCATTCGATACACGGGTGACTAAAGAAAATGGAACGCTCGCACTGTCTTTCTTTGTTCTGGATACGTCACCCATGAAATCCGGCGACAACAGTATTGAAATTACCAGTTCCGGAGGACCCGATGTAGGAGAATTGGCCTGGAGGTTTGGGGAAAATTTCGAAATAAATAACGGGTGGAACAAACTCGAGTTAAAACTAAAAGACGGACGAGCAAGTGGTGGAGACATTGACTTGAGTGCAGTCAACTTTATACGAATTTATCACACGGCAATTACAGGTCCAATGGTATTCAAAATTGACAATATTAGATTCTATTAATAGGAAAACGATGTAAGAGACGGAGTATTTCCGTCTCTTACATTATCTTACACTATTTTTTTATTCATTTCTCTAAAAAGATATCTTCTCTTTTTATTTTTTACATGCAATGGGAACAATAAATTATCGCCGTTTTTCATGCAATGTTGTCACAATTGTTTTCATCCTGTTTTTGGGGATGAAAACCCCTCTGCAGGCCCAACAGAATTGTTCATTTCCTCAGCGGCGTACATTCTCAGTAGAAGATAACAAAATTCGAATATACACCCCGGAAGTCGAGGATACCGTCAAACTACTGGTAGCATCCGATACCCATTTATGGATGAGCGATGAACGTGAAAACGATTTTCAAAAATTCAGTAAACGAATGTCAGACGCATATCACGTTACAAGGCATTACGATACAAAGGAAGACACCAATCCCGAAAAAGCTTTTCTCGAAACAATTTCAAAAGCGAGCAATTTAAAAGTAGATGCCATTGCACTGTTGGGTGATATTTTCAGTTATCCGTCAGAGGCTGCAATTGAATGGGCAGCCAAAAATCTGAACGATTCGGGCATACCTTATTATTACGTATGCGGAAATCATGACTGGCATTATGAAGGTATGCCGGGACCATTAAAAGACTTGCGGCAAAAATGGATTAATAATCGGCTCTTAAAAATGTTTCATGGAAATGATCCCATGAAATATTTTGTCGATTTAAAAGGAATGCGACTTCTTTTTATCGATAACTCAACGTATGAAATTTCATACGAACAATTGATGTTTCTGCAACAACAGATTGAAACAAAAAAACCACTTATTGTGATGATGCATATTCCCTTGTATGCAACAGGGCGAAATGTCGGATTTGGCTGTGCTCATCCAGATTGGAAATCATCAAACGACCACTCATTTGAGCTTGAAAAACGCGAACCCTGGCCGCGAGATGGGCATTCTCCAGTTACATTTAAATTTAGAGAAGAAATAATTAATGCTCCTAATGTACTTGCGGTTTTTGCCGGTCACATTCATAAACAGTCGCTCGATGTTATGAAAGGAGTTCCTCAATTTGTAACACAGTATAATGCTTGTGGTGCATTTTACGACGTAGTGATTATTCCCCAACGAGCTATAAGTGTAAAATAGAAAATTAATTGATGTCGTATAAGTGGTTTATTACATATCGATTTTGGATGATTTGTTCAGTTGCAAGAACCAATAAGAGTCAATAAAAATATGGAGGGAATTAAAATAATCTATTTAGGAATTATTATTGCAATACTTTCAAGTTGTAGCGGTAAAAACCCGAAAT
>DHCC01000007.1:14879-18391 GCA_002398875.1 Bacteroidales bacterium UBA4912
CGGTCGGTAACGATGGCAGAATTCCTGACGGTAGACCCTTTCTGCAACGACGCCACCTACCCGGATAAGGAAAGAGATGTGAAACTGATTCAAAATATTGGAGCCAAATTTATTGGTCGCTCCATTTATCGCTGGGGGGATGAGGAAGACTTTAACGACCCCTGCTTTTTGCAAAACGCGAAGATTCTTGTGTCGAAGGTACACAAAAATGATCCGGATGTGATTTTTCAGGCGGCAATTTTTGAGGCAATAACCACGGAAGTAAACAGTATCGAGTTACCAGAATGGGTTTTTGTCGAATTTGGAATGCCTTACGAAAAACGTAAATTCCGCTACGATGAGATGTTGAATAGGGACGGCAAATATGTTGATTTTTGGGACAAAAACTCGAGTGTTCCCGATATCACACGTTCAGAAACTCAAATGTGGTTCATGTTTCTCGCCGGCACATACATGCATATCGGTTGCGAAGCGCTTCATTTGGGACAGATCGCGCTGATAGGCATGGAAGACCGGAATTACGAACACTGGGGGAAAATGCTGGACAAGATTCGCGGTTATGCAAGAAAGCATGCCCGCAGAAAATGGGTGTTGCTGGATGCACATACACCCTCTGGCGGGATGGTTGTCAATGGTGAAAGCCTGTTGGATTTCAATTCATTCCCGTTGCGGATCAAAGAGATCCCTGACAAACCACAACATTCTGTTCTGGAAATGGGTTATATCGACAGCTTTTTTGGTCGCAGCCAAGGAGGCATCACTCCTTCCGGATGGGAATGCGAGTCTTTGCCATACCTGGTTGAGTTCGACAATTTTGGGGTGAGCGACAGGCCGGGTGAGGCGACTATTGATTCGCACTATGTCTGGGGGTACGATGAGATCACATGGTTTTGTCTTCAGAAAGAAGTCTACCGAAAAGAATGGCTGAGGTATGCCTACGACTGGATCCTAAAACATGACCCTAACGGATTTTTACAGATGCCTGTGTGCCGCATCATGGTGACAGGTGATGGGCAGCCGGTTAAGAAATGCCACGCTAACACACGAACAGCCGATTTCCCCCATGGGCTGAACCTGGAAGAGACCATTAAAAATATCTGGTTGCAATAAACAGAATACAGTGAAAAACTACAATCGATTGATCCTATTCATCCTATTCAGCATGCATACAATCTTTGCAGAATCCCAGCTACAGCAGCTGGACTGGCAGATAGCGTATCACAAAGAAGAAGCGGCTTCACCCCAAAAATGGGTTAACGCACAGGTTCCCGGAGCTGTACAGTTGGATGTAATGCGCGGAGAGGAGTATGCACAGCCCTGGTGGTACGGAGACAACTTTCGTCAGTTCGACTGGATGGAGTCCTGGTATTTCACATACAAAACCCGTTTTAAGAAACCCGTTTTAAAAAGAGGGGAACGGCTGTTCTTTTTTTCGAAAGGGATCGATTATCAGTTTAAGATGTACCTGAACAGCCAGAAGATATGGGAACAGGAAGGGATGTTTACTTATGTTGATCTGGATATAACGGACTACCTGGAAAGGGAAAATGAGCTGAAAATCGTGCTCATGCCCATTCCAACGATTGGCGTTCCCTATGAAAAGGGTAAGGAGACGTACCGCCAGAACGCACGTGAGAGTGTTAAGCCCGCAGTCAGCTATGGCTGGGACTGGCATCCGCGCCTGGTCACCCGCGGCATATGGGATGAAACCGGACTGATAGTCCGTAATCAGTCGCGTTTCTGTGACGTTAAACTGGACTACAGCCTGAATGAGGCTCTGACAGATGCAGATATATCCCTTGGGATTGAAGGGAATGAAATTGCCGGGAAAAAAATCAGATGGATTTTGACCGATCCGGAAGGAAAAATTGTTGTTGATAAACAGTTTCTGGTAAACGACGACAAGAGTATCAGCTATCATTCCCTGCCTGAAATCAAGCTTTGGTGGCCCAACGGATACGGCCTGCCATCGCTATATAGCAGTAAGCTGCTGCTGTTGGATCAAAACAATAGGGTGTTGGAACAACATGCCGAAAGGATAGGGTTTCGCAAGGTGCGGCTGATCATGAATGAGAAGCTACAGGAAGAATCCGATTTCCCAAAAACCCGCTCTGTGGCACCCATGTCGCTGGAAATCAATAACCGTAGAATTTTTGCGAAAGGCTCCAATTGGGTTCATCCCGAGCTGTTCGTCGGATTAATCACCTCCGAGCTGTACCGGAAGCAGCTCATCCTGGCCCAAAAAGCCAATTTTAACCTATTACGCGTGTGGGGTGGGGGCATCACCAACAAAGAGGTTTTTTACGATATTTGTGATGAGCTGGGCATCATGGTGTGGCAGGAGTTTCCATTGGCTTGCAACAACTACACCGATGATGAGAAATATCTGAAGGTTCTGGAGCAGGAAGCTCGTTCAATTATCGACAGAATAAAGAAGCATGCTTGTCTTGCCATCTGGTCGGGGGGAAATGAATTGTTCAACAGCTGGAGCGGGATGACTGATCAGTCGCTGCCCCTGCGCCTGCTCAACAGCCTTTGTTATGAGCTGGATCGCCACACCCCCTTTATATACACATCACCGCTTTACGGCATCGGCCACGGACATTATATTTTCTACGACAGAGAGCGGGATGAGGATGTGTTTCAATGGATGGCACGAGCCAAAAATACCGCGTACACAGAATTCGCGGTTCCCGGGGCTGCCAATATTGAAGTGTTGAAAAGCTTTATCCCGAAAGAAGAGTTTTTTCCTCCAAAACCGAATACGGCCTGGGAGAGTCATCACGCCATGGGGGCATGGCAGGCGGACAGCTGGCTGGACATGCCAACACTGGAGAACTACTTCGGCAAAATAAAATCAATCGAAGAGCTGGTTGCCTACAGCCAGTTGTTACAGTGTGAGGGATTGAAGTTTATTTATGAAGAGGCACGCCGTCAAAAGCCTTTTTGCAGCATGGCGTTGAGTTGGTGTTACCAGGAGCCTTGGCCAACAGCGGCGAACAACAGCCTGATCAATTGGCCGAACGAAGTGAAGCCTGCATACCACCATGTGACCAAAGCATGTCGACCCATATTGGCCAGTGCGCGCATTCCGAAATTTGAGTGGAGTGCCGGAGAGCACTTTTCATGCGACCTATTCATGTTGAACGACGCCTATAGAAGTCTTGAAAAATCAAGCATGGAGGTTGTCCTGCAATATGATGATAAGGAGATGCTGTTGATGAGATGGGATTGCCCTGCATCCGATGATTTCCGCAATGTGGAGGGCCCCACAGCAACAGCAGTGATTCCTGAGATGGAGAGAGATCTGTTCACCCTGTCAATACGGGTAGCGGGTAAACCGGAATACAATTCATCCTACCTGCTATACTATTCAGGGAATAACAGTAAAAGAGCGCTGCCCTCAGAGGCATACTATAAAGGAGAAACAGAATTTACCTACAATAATAATTAACAGATCAACAGTCGAGTTGATAATTTTTTTTACTTGTAAGCTGTTATGAAAGTTATTA
>DHCC01000036.1:0-13191 GCA_002398875.1 Bacteroidales bacterium UBA4912
GGACTATTTTTTAATATCCAAAATAAATTGAGATTATTTTTCAATTATTTTTTCTCTCTGCAACATGTAAACTGATTTTCAACCTTTTCAATCATTAACCTCTGTAATGAAGTGCTACTTTGAGCGGAAAAGGAATGCAAAGATAGATAAATTATCAGATACGCTCCAAATATTTCTGATACTTTTTTCATAAAATATCCATATTGTTTTTCTACCGTAAGCGAGACAGACAGTGCAAAATACTAAAGAACAATCTTTTGGCCGGCATAAAACAATTGCCAATAACAATCATTTAACTGAATTACTATTTACCTATAACATTCTTTTCACAGTACTACTTAAGCTGTACATTGTCCAAAGCCTCTTCATACTCTATACATATCTACTACATACCCACTACAATTTTAACCGAAGAAGGTATGGGTGATGTAATACTAATGTTATACCAAAGTGAAGCTAAAAACAATATTTTTAGTATGCCAAGATATGTGAGCTTGTAGTAATATAAGGTGTAACAGCAAAATTAAGTATTTCATTGTTTCTTTCAACTTCTATATTAATAGATACAGGAGTATTCCAGTCCATGTACTGATTAAAGTTGAACAAGTAAGAAAAAGCAGCTTTATATCTTTTATTATTGGATATTGCAGTTGATATTTTATTATAATCAGATACATTCCAAAACATGCAATCCTTAAAGCCGTTTGAATCAGTGTATCGGGTTTTAGTATCCCTGAATTCCATTGTTTCAGCTATAAAACGGCGATAACCCTCAGTTAGCGATTGTGATGAACTGTGGTCGAAGCTCTGACCCTGAATATTTACAACCATATCTCCTGGTCGTAACCCTGCCAAAGCTGCCGGAGAACCAGGATCAACAGAAACAATCGTTTTCAGATCATTCATATCATATCCTATTCCGGTATAATTGTATTTCAGATATTTCACCTGGAATGTAGCAAAAGATCTGTTTCCGGCGTAAGGAAATTTCAATAACATAAGTGGGAGGTTCATTTCCAGATAGTCAATCAGGCTGTAATAAGAACTGAGTCGTTCATTTACATCACTTTCCCAGATAAGGGTCATTTCTCCTGCATCCATATATTTCATATCATAGAAGCGAAACCCAAACTCTAATTCATAAGCTATATCATCCACACGTACACCTTCGGAGGGATTATACAATGGAACTCTCACAGTTCTGTTGTTTCTTGTATCATATCGCCATACGGGCTGATAACTTCCAAATGATGAAGAATTATCCTTGAAAAGTGGATTTTTTTCAAAACTATAGTAAGTTTGAATAATAAAATCAGGATCATCCGGATTGTATACCAAACCTTTTTCAGATAAAGCACGAATGAAGATTGCATTTATACGCTCGTCAAGTTCTCTGGTACTCTCATCAGAAGCCGCAAATCCAAACGTCCTGTAGTTATGATAAAGTGCATTTTCATTTGTAATTGTTTTTATCGGCATAAGAAAACGTCTGTTCTGAACATCTTCAAGACTGAAAAAAGCAAAAACCGGTGCAAGTTGTGCTTCCGTAATTGCATTACTGCTACGGCAATCTTTAGAGAAAGTAATCTCTTTAAACGAATGTTCAAAGTTCCTTATTGCAAGTGTGATCTCTGTTTCGTGCAGATTAAACCAAGACATGATTGTTTGGTACGATTTTAGATATGTACCGTTTTTGTTAACTGACAATAATATATCATTGAGTTTCAGCCCTGCTCTTTCAGCAGGTGATCCTGGAATAATCTCTACTACAACAGGTTCCTGATATCCCCAACTCCTATCGTCGCTGATTTCGAAAGTAAAACCAAGATTACAGGTTATCTTGTTACTTTGTGAAAATGATTTACCTGTTAATAACAATAAAATAACAGCTATATTTATAATTCGCTTCATTGTGCTATTTTCAATAATTGTGCTTATATGACAAAGATATGAGATTTTTTTAAATTATTTGCAGAGCTCATTTTACATTTAAAAAATAATTGGAATATAGACAATTTCTGTATCTTTGTTTTAAATGATTTATTAAAATATAAACTATGATTGTTGACAAAATTACCAATTCCTCTAATTATTTCGGTCTTAATCCGTTATTTAAGGAAGCATTCGAATATATTAATCAAATAGATGTTCATACAGCAGAAACTGGCACTGTTGAACTTGTATGTGATCGTTTGCGGGTTTCGGTCGTGGAAACGAAAATGAAATCATTAGATGAAGCTAAACTGGAAACACATAAAAAGTTTATAGATATTCAAATTCCTATTTCAAGATCTGAAAAATTCGGATGGAAATCACAAACCACACTTAAACTTTCTGAATCAGGCTACAATGATAGCAACGATATTGAATTTTATAAAGATAAACCAAGCACTTATGTAGATATAATGCCAGGTGAATTTGTAATTTTTTTCCCTGAAGATGGACATGCACCTCTAATAGGAGAAGGAGAAACTAAGAAGATTATTATTAAAGTTGCTATACCCAATGCTAGACATTATTAAAAACGATCCTTGGCTGGAACCATATTCTAAAGCAATTATAGGTCGGCACAGTTACTATCTGAAAAGATTATCAGAACTTACAAAGAAAGGGACCATAAAGTTATCTGATTTCGCTACAGGTCACCTCTATTTCGGATTACACAAGACTTCTGATAAATGGGTGTTTCGTGAATGGGCACCAAATGCCACCGAAATTTTTCTTATAGGCACTTTCAACCAGTGGCAACGACTGGAATCTTTCAGATTACAGCCAATTGGCAATGGCGTATGGGAAGTTGTAATACCACTAGATCGTATAAATCATGAAGATCTATACAAACTGCACGTAAGCTGGCAAGGGGGGTCAGGTGAAAGAATTCCTGCCTGGAGTAAACGTGTGGTACAGGATCCTGAAACTTATATTTTCAGCTCTCAGGTATGGGAGCCTGAACATAAATATCGATTTAAACATACAAATTTCAAACCAGATACATCTCCCCTACTTATTTATGAGACACACATTGGTATGTCTACAAAAGATGAAAAAGTGGGTACTTATAATGAGTTTCGTGAAAATATTCTTCCACGCATTAAAGAAGCAGGATACAATGCCATTCAGATTATGGCAATTCAGGAACACCCTTATTACGGGTCATTCGGATATCATGTTTCCAGCTTTTTTGCACCATCATCCAGAAACGGAACCCCTGAAGAGTTGCGTGAATTAATTGACACTGCTCATGAAATGGGAATATCTGTCATCATGGATATTGTTCATTCACATTCAGTCAAGAACGAAACCGAAGGAATTGCGAGAATGGATGGATCATACGATTTGTATTTCCACAGTGATCCATCTAGGAGATATCATCAAGCTTGGGATTCTCTTTGCTTTGATTACGGCAAGGATGAAGTTCTGCATTTTTTACTATCAAACTGCAAATACTGGTTGGAAGAGTTTCAATTTGATGGCTTTAGATTTGATGGTGTCACTTCCATGATATACCTAAGTCATGGCTTAGGAGAGTCGTTTTCAGATTATAGTGATTACTATAATGCAGACCAGGATGGCGACGCAATATGTTACCTTACACTAGCTAATCAGCTGATTCATGAGATCAACCCTAATGCTGTTACTATTGCTGAAGAAGTTAGTGGAATACCGGGTTTAGCCATGAAAATATCAGGAGGCGGCTATGGGTTTGACTATCGTATGGCAATGAATATTCCTGATTTTTGGATCAAAACCATAAAAGAGAAAAAAGATGAAGACTGGCACCCGACTGCTATATGGTGGGAAACTACAAACCGACGTGCTGATGAAAAGACAATTTCCTATTGCGAAAGCCACGACCAAGCATTAGTAGGTGATAAGACAATAATTTTCAGACTAATTGACTCCGACATGTACTGGTATATGTCAAAATTAACCGGCAGCTCTTTTAAGGTAGACCGTGGAATAGCACTCCATAAAATGATTAGACTTGTGACTTCAACTACAATAAACGGTGGCTATCTCAACTTTATGGGAAACGAATTCGGACATCCCGAGTGGGTGGATTTCCCCCGTGAGGGCAACAACTGGTCTTACAAGTATGCACGGAGACAATGGAATCTGGCAGATGATAAAAATTTGAGATATCATTATCTTGGAGATTTCGATATTGCGATGATCAATCTTATTAAATCAGTTCCTGATTTTCAGAATACACCGCTTATCAAGATATGGGACAAAGATGATGATAATATTCTTGCATATATGAGGAGTGATTTGCTGTTTGTATATAATTTTAATCCACAGAATTCATACAGCGATTATGGTATATTAGCTCCTCAAGGCGAATACACTATAATACTTGACACAGACGATAAAGATTTTGGCGGTTTTGGATTAAATGATAAATCGATTCATCATTTCACACAATACGACCCGCTATACGAGAAACATGATAAAGGCTGGCTAAAATTATATTTGCCTGCAAGAACTGCATTTGTTTTAAAAATGTGCAAGTAATAAATATTTATCTAAATAAAAAAAACAAATATTTATATGATAGAAAATAGGACTAAAGCACTAGATCAAATTAAATCATTATATCCCCTAAAATTCAAACCAATTTTAAAATCAACTATTTGGGGAGGTTCGGATATTACTGATTTCAAAAACATTAAACCACCTCTAATTGGAATTGGTGAAAGCTGGGAAATTTCGGGCGTAGAAAACAACATATCCATTGTATCAAATGGTGAACTTACAGGAATACCTCTAGATAAAATCCTTGCTGATAAAAAAGAGATGCTGGTTGGTAAAAAAGTTTACCAACAATTTGGAGAGACCTTCCCGCTTCTGATAAAATTTATTGATGCCAATGACGACCTTTCAATACAAGTTCACCCAGATGATGAAATGGCTAAAAAACGGCATGATTCTTTCGGCAAAACAGAGATGTGGTATGTCGTCAAAGCAGCTCCTGGAGCATCTCTCTATTCTGGCTTTGAATCAAGTATTTCACCTGATGAGTACGTTGACAGCGTAAATGACGGATCATTCACAGGACTACTTAAAAAATACACTGTCAAAGAAGGTGATGTGTTTTTTCTTCCTGCAGGTCGTGTTCATGCAATTGGTGCAGGCTGTTTTATTGCTGAGATTCAGCAAACATCCAATATCACCTACCGTATTTTTGATTACATGCGTAGAGATGCGGATGGTAATTTCAGGGAACTTCATACCGATCAGGCTAAAGATGCAATCGATTATGAAGTTTATGATTCATACAAAACTGATTACAATAAAGAAATTAATCAACCTGTAAAACTGGTCACATGCCCATACTTCACTACCAACCTGCTTGAATTAGATATCCAGATGAGTCGTAATTTTGAAAAACTAGACTCCTTTGTTATATATATGTGTCTTTCGGGACATTGTACTCTTAAAGATAATAAAGGCAACTCTCTATTTATTGATCGTGGAGAAACTGTTCTTGTACCCGCTGACACAGAAAAATTGCTTATAATCCCCAGCGAGTCTTCAAAATTACTGGAGATTTTTATTGATTAATAAATATCACACAATACCCTACAGACCTAAAATTATGAAAAATGTCAAACTCTTATTTTTGGCAATATGCGCCACATTAACTTCATTGGCACAGGTTCCGCAAAATTTTGAGAGTGAACTGGTATTGCTGAACGTAAATACAGGTAAAGAGAAGGTCATTCTTCGCGAAAAACGTCATTTCGAGGCGCCTAATTGGTCAAGAGACGGCAAATTCCTAATTATCAATCATGACGGATTATTGGAAAAGGTGTCTGTAAGGGGAGAAAAACTTGGAGTGATTGACACTGGTTTTGCTGACAGATGTAATAATGATCATGGGTTGAGCATCGACGGCAAATGGCTTGTTATAAGCCACAACGACCCATCCGTAACTACTCAGGGAGGAAACTCAAGAATATTTATTCTCCCTGATTCAGGAGGTGTGCCGAGATTAATTACAGGTAATGCCCCGAGTTATTGGCATGGCATTAGTCCGAACAATCAATGGGTTGTATATTGCGCTATGAGGAACGGAGAATGGGATGTTTATAAAACTCACACGATAACCGACGAGGAGATTCGCCTTACAAATGCATACGGTTTGGATGACGGACCTGAATATAGTTATGATGGGGAATGGATCTATTTTAACAGTCACAGAACAGGACGAATGCACATTTGGAGAATGCGTCCGGATGGTAGTGAACAAACACAGCTCACCAGTGATGAATATGATAATTGGTTTCCTCATCCAGGACCCGATAACAGAAGTATAGCATACATTTCTTACATAGAAGATCAAAAAGGTGGACATCCGTTTGGAAAAGATGTGAAAATAAGATTGCTGGATGCGGAGACGTTGCAGACACGTGACCTTACTCCGGTTTTCTATGGCGGTCAGGGTTCTCTTAATGTACATAGCTGGTCGCCCGACGGTAAAAGCATTGCTTTTGTAAGATATATAAATAACGACTGAAATTCTTTAAATATAATACTCCATCAGATCTATCAGTCCCGCCTGTAAAGCATATCTGGTAACTTCATTCACACTGTTAACGCCCAGTTTGCGATAAATATTCCTTCTATGTGAATTTACTGTGTGAAAACTTAAATTCTTCTCCACAGCTATCTCTTTTGTTGTTTTGCCCAAAGCAATTTCCCTGAGGATATTGTTTTCAGATGCAGTAAGTTTATCTGTGACCTTTAAAAGTGGTACATCCGCATCCATTATTGATTCAGCATAATCACACCAATACACTTCATCTTCAGTCACAAGCATTAAAGCATCAAGTATTAAGGATTTGGAATTTTGTTTTAATACCACACTTATTGACGGATCTGATTGCAAAAGCTGACGCAGAAAATGAACTTCAGGCTCATTAGAGAATAAAAGCCAAGACGATCCCTTAGCACCACTTTTTATATTTAATAAATGATTTATCGATGAAAAATCAAACAGGGAATAGTCTACTACAACAACAGAACCCGGGTACTGACGCAACACAGATAACAATTTACTGTAGTTTTCAACTTCAACAATTTCTGCCTGATTTTTGTACTCCTTAAGTATTGAAATTAAACCTGCACGCGTAACGTCCTGATTATCCGCTATTATATAAGTCCTATTCACACTTGAGAATATTTTGTGAAACACAAATTTAATAAATAATCCCGCTATTTCAGTAAAAAATACCACGATTGTGCTATTTCAATAGCTTTTTCAATCATATATCTTTGTCACAATAAAAATTTAAAGAATCAAGAATATGACAAAAATTGCAGCAAACCTCACAGAACTAGTAGGCAATACACCTTTATTAAAACTAGGCAATTACAGTAAATCAGAAGGAGCAAAAGCAAACCTTATAGCCAAAATAGAAAGTTTTAATCCTCTCGGCAGTGTAAAAGATCGAATCGCTTTGTCAATGGTTGTAGATGCAGAGAAAAAAGGAATTCTCAAGCCTGGCTCTGTAATTATAGAACCTACAAGTGGAAACACTGGTATAGGTCTGGCATTTGTTTCTTCAATAAAAAAGTACAGGCTCATCCTTACTATGCCTGAAACAATGAGTTTGGAAAGAAGAAATCTATTAAAAGCATTGGGGGCGGAACTCGTACTTACACCCGGATCAGAAGGTATGAAAGGTGCTATTGCAAAATCTAGAGAACTGCAGTCACAGACACCAAATGCAGTTATTCTTCAGCAATTTGAGAATCAGGCAAATCCACAAATCCATTATCAGACAACAGGTGAAGAAGTTTGGCGAGACACAGATGGCAAAGTAGATATATTTGTTAGCGGTGTAGGTACGGGTGGTACTGTAAGTGGTGCCGGTAAACGTTTGAAAGAGTACAACCCTAAAGTACAGGTTGTAGCGGTTGAACCAACTGACTCACCTGTCCTTTCAGGTGGCAGTCCGGGACCTCACAAGATTCAAGGTATCGGAGCAGGTTTTATTCCCGGAACTTATGATTCTTCTGTTGTAGATCGAGTGTATAAAGTAAGCAACGACGATGCAATACTTGCAAGTCGCAAATTAGCTTCTACTGAGGGACTACTCGTTGGAATTTCTTCAGGAGCGGCAGTATATGCTGCATTGCAGCTTTCGCTTGAACCGGCAAACGAGGGTAAAAATATTGTTGTGATACTCCCTGATACGGGTGAACGTTATCTTTCTACAGTACTTTACGCTTTCGAAGAATACCCATTACAACTTTCAAAGGTTGAAGATTGATTAAAATAATATGAAATCTACAAAACTACTTATATTCACTACATTAATTTTTGGAATTTATTCCTGTAGTGAGCAAAACAGTACTGTTAATCTGCAAAGCGGAACCTGGCTTGGTGAGCTGGAGGTTGCCGAAGGCAAACAGGTCCCTTTTCTATTTGATTTTAGCAATACAACTACCGACTCGTCAACTGTAACACTTATAAACGGTGAAGAAAGGTTTGAACTAAAAGGGGCTGCTTTTAGTAACGATACTCTTGTAATTCCTATCGTTGCATACGATGCTGTAATAAAAGGTAAAGTAACCAATAATAAAATAGAAGGTAAGTTCATCAAGAACTATATTGAAAATGACCACGGAGTACCTTTTAAAGCGACTTACGGTATTAAAAACAGATTTGAACCGGTAGATCAACCCACTTCACAACAAATTGATGGAAAATGGGACGTACTTTTTCTTAGTGAACAGGGAGATACAACTCGTAATGTTGGGATTTTCAAAACAGATAATAACATCGTTACTGGCTCAATATTAACACTTTCGGGTGATTTACGTTATCTTGAAGGAGCATATACAGAAAATGGAGTACAACTTTCTGCCTTCAGTGGATTAAGTCCTTATTATATCAATTTAAACTTCACAAGTAATAGCAGCTTCGAAGGAATCTTCTATACAACAAGGGGCACAACACATTTACTTGGCACAAAAAATGATGATGCAGCACTGGCAGATCCATATTCTCTGGCGGGTCTTAAAGAGGGTTACAAAACATTAAGCTTCGAATTACCAGATCTTAACGGCAATATGGTTTCTCTCAAAGATGAAAAGTATCAAGGTAAAGTTGTGATTGTATCCATCCTTGGCAGCTGGTGCCCCAACTGTCTCGATGAAATGGCATTTCTGGCACCATGGTATGAAGAAAACAGAGATCGTGGAGTTGAGATAATAGGCATTGCTTTTGAAAGGAAAGATGATTTTGAATATGCAAGAAGAACGCTTACGCAGCTAAAAGAAAGATTCAAAACAGACTACCCTTTACTATTCGGAGGTGCCGTAGGTAGAGAAAATGTTGCAGGCGCATTGCCGGAACTAGAGAATTTCTCAAGTTACCCTACAACATTGTTTATTGACAAACAAGGTAAAGTACGTAAAGTGCATACCGGCTTTAACGGACCTGCAACCGGATTATTCTATGAAGAATTTAAAAAGGATTTCAATCAATTGATTGATTCTCTTATTGAAGAATAAGTACCCATTTGGTAAATAATATATTTTCATAAAGAATAATTATTATCACCAAAAGCAGGTAATCGATCTATACTCCCAGGGCCTGCTTTATATCGTAAAACAATGAATCCACACTCTCAAGTCCAACTGACAGACGAAGTGTGGTTTCTTTTATTCCCATTTCTGATCGTTGCTCCAGTGTAAATGTACCATAAATAGTACTTGCGGGATGAATTATAAGAGATTTATTATCAAATAGATTTGTTGCCCTGTGTATAATTTGGAGTCTGTTCATGAACCTGAAGCATACATCTTTTGATTCCAGGTCAAAAGTAAGCATAGCACCAGGGCAATTACCAAATTGTCTTTTGCTCACCTCATGCCAAACATTATCTTCTAAACCGGTATAGTTAACTGATTTAACTATTGGCAAAGCCTTTAGTCTTTTCGCAAGTTCAAGACAACTTGATGAATGTTTTTCATACCTGACACTCAGAGTTTCAAGACCATGCGACTGAATAAATGCCACTTCAGGAGTCATATAAGCACCCATGTTACGGTGAATCTCTTTACGCAGTTTATAATAAAATGCTGATTCAGTTATTTCTGATAATGTACTCAGTTTAGGTGAATGTTTCCAATCAAATTTTCCGTAATCAATAATTAGTCCGCCAAGACTTGTTCCACCTCCTGAAATATATTTAGTACTTGAGATGACATCGATATCTATACCAAAATCTTTTGCTTTGAAATATGTGAATGGTACTATTGTTGTATCAGCCACCAGCGGCACATTATTCTCGTGAGCCACACTGCTCAAAACTTTCAGATCTGCTACTTCCATTTGTGGATTAGATATTACCTCAACAAATACAGCACAGCTATTTTTATCAAGATTAGCAGCAACATCCAATGGGTCTGTTAAATCACAAAAGCGTGTCTCAACACCAAAAGCTTTTAATGTATTTACAAAAAAAGAGTATGTATTTCCAAACAGGTGTCGTGATGTTACAATGTTACTGCCGCTCCATGCAAGAGTAAGAAAAGTATTACTAATTGCTGCCATACCCGAATTAAGTGCAGTAACACCAAAAGCATTTGTAATAAGTTTTACTCGCTCCTCGTAATATTGTACAGTTGGGTTTGTCACTCTAGAATATGTATGCTCGTCAGTTCGCCCACAAAAGGCATTTTCCATCTGTTCAGCTGTTGAAAATTCATAAGCCAAAGTATGGTAAACCGGCATCGACAAGGAACCATAAGGATCCGGTTTTGGATAACTGAGATTCAACAATCTGTCTTTATGATTTATTTTATTCATTATAATTACCTCTTAAAACAATCTTTACTAAAACAAAATATAAATTAAGCCATAAATTTTTATCCTACCCTTTATTTATAAGGTAAATACAAATTATTAGAGCCTAAGTACAAAGGTAAAAAGGAGTACTTAGATGTATTAAAAAAACATCCCCGAAAGTTTGGGTCGGGGATCTTATTATTTATCTAAAAGTCTGGAAATCTAAATCTGTCCAATGGCGGGACCATTCGCTTTCTATGTTGGTACATTTCATATACCCAATAGAAAATAAAACCTAATACAATACTTTTTTTTAAAGACATAATTAAAATAATTATCTTTTTAATATCCAGGCATCCGAATACTTCGGGTATTGTTTATGCACTTTTCTTAAGAAGTCCTCAGCATCTGATTCATTATCAAATGATGCAGAATAAACATCAATACGTTCAGGTCTCTCCAGAAAGTTAGTACCGGAAAAACCATCAGCTTTAAGAGATTCGGCAAGTCGTGTTGCAGATTTATCTCCTCTAAAGACTCCCATTATGATATAATACCTGGGAGAATTATCAGTTATCTCTACGACCTCGGTTGCCGGAAAAACAGTCCCTTCAGTAACATTCTTCTCAGAGAATAAATCATTCACCTTATTGTTTTTTGGGCGAAGCCATTCCGTTTCATAAGATATCTTTGCTGACTGACGATCAATAGCTACGTCACTCATTGGCAAAAAGAACATTATTAAAATTACAGCGGCAACAGCTGCAGCGGCAGCACCAACCGAACGTAAATTTCGCTTTCTATTTGTATCTTTGTCAGTTCTGAAATTAGTATTTGCCTCAGTCAAACTTACAGGTTTTTGCAATTGAATCATAGGTTTCAATCTTGCCATGTTAAGCCCGAAAAAAGCAGGTCGTACAAAAGCCCCTGGTTTATATATAAACCGATTATCATCTAATAGTGTAAATGAACCCAGTTTACTAAGTTCCACCGATCGTTGTTCTCTCAACTGTTTCTTAATTTCATTAACTTCATGCTCGATCCTCAACATTGAAGCTTCAAACGTGAGGTCATAAGCTTTCATGTACGACTCAGCCAGAAGTCCGTCGTTATAAGTCAGTTCCCTGTTGAAAACGAGTTCACAAGAAGGTGGATAAAACAGTGCAATCCCATCTCTTTGCGAATTAGTTGTGTTTACAACAAATCCCCCTAGGTCAGGAATAATTACACAATTGTGCTCGTGCAGTAAGAATTCTATATGAGTCACAAGTCGGTTCATAAGGCAAAGATAAAAAATTACAGGTAAATAAGGTCAAAAATAATAAAAAATATCACCATTTTTAACTAACGAGTTACTTTATCAGGATGTTTATTTGCAAAATCTTTCCAATCTTTATATTTTTTGTCTCCTGAATTTACACCTGATTGATAAAAATGACACAATGCAGCTGCAAGTCCGTCTGAAGCATCAAGCTGTGGAAGCATTTTGTCATCCGGTATATGCAAAATCTTCTGCAGCATATAGGCTACCTGTTCTTTAGCAGCCCTTCCGTTACCTGTAATAGACATTTTAATTTTCAGAGGAGCATATTCAAAAATAGGAATATCTCGGGAAATTGCTGCAGCCATTACAACACCTTGTGCTCTACCTAGTTTAAGCATACTCTGTACATTTTTACCATAAAAAGGTGCTTCAATAGCAAGTTCATCAGGCAGATATTCTTCAATTAGTCCAATTATCCGTGAGTATATTTTAGCTAGTTTAATATAATGATCGCCATACTTTCCCAACTGCATTACCCCCATAGCCTCCATAGACGGCTTATTATCTAAAACTCGCAGAATACCATAACCCATAACCTGTGTACCAGGATCGATTCCCATTATTATACGCTCTTTCTGAATATGCTCCTTTTGCATGGTATTCAATCTATCATTTAATAATCAACAGTCTGCATTACAGTAGAAAAACCAATCAGCTTTTCTTTAAACTTTTCCATTAACGGATTAAACACATCTTTACTCTCTTCCTTATTCCATTTATCGAGTTGGTCGATACTTCCAACTTGAAACTCCATTGCATAAGAAAGACCTTCATCTTCATTACTGCCGAAAATACGGGCAAATCTTGCCGAATTTAATATGCCGCTTTTGGTAGACATAGGTATAAACCTCTGTAATATATATTCAACAAATTCTTCATTAAGGACTTCATCAATATGGAAAGTTGTATTGAAAATAATCATCGAAAGGAGATTTTATGTAATTTCTGTCACATTTGAATTGCAAATATACATAAAATCTCTATCTTTGCACTGCTTTATTGAGGTGACAACGATTAAAAATTCAATCAATAAATCAAATCAAGGGGGATTAGCTCAGCTGGC
>DHCC01000036.1:13370-17609 GCA_002398875.1 Bacteroidales bacterium UBA4912
GGTTCGACTCCGATATTCTCCACTGAAATAAAAAAAAGCGGCTTGCATTTGCAAACCGCTTTTTTTATTTCTTTAAAAATTCTGTCTTCAAAAATATCGTTTGTCCATCAACTCTTGCTTGAACATGAGTTGGATCATCTTCAGTAAGTCTTATTCCACGTGCACGTGTACCTCGTTTAACAACCATCGAAGAGCCTTTAACTTTCAGGTCTTTGATAACAGTTACATCATCACCGTCAATCAGCTCATTACCGTTACTGTCAATAACTTTTGTCAACTGTTCAGCAGAGTCCATATCTGACTGAGTCCACTCATGAAAACATTCAGTACAGTGAAAAAGTGAACCGTCAAAATAAGTTACGGCACTTTGGCATTTAATACATTTTGGAGTTTGAGTCATTTTTAATCTTTGTTTTTACCCTGCAAAGATACGACTCTAATCCTGTATTAAAAAATCAATTACTTTTTAGATTGAATATAAAGCTGATCCCTCGGAAGCAACTCTTTCAAATTAGCAATATTATAAATCGTGACAGCTTGAGTAACCGATGTATATTCCATATACTCCGGAATACTCAGATCAAATCTATCCCTGTTTGTGTGCCATATCTCTCTGTAGTTAAAATTATAACCCAGAGGGTCAGTATTAACAAAATGTATTACAGGAACTCCATTCCTTTGAAAGTAAGCATTATCTGTTCCCCATGCCTCAGTTGGTATTTCGATTGCCGGTTTTGTACTTTTCTCTACCACAAATTTTATACGAGGATCATAGTCTTTCAATCCTTCTGTACACTTAACTATATCATCGTACATGTTTTCCGGAACCACAAGTCCCGATGCTGCCAATGGACCACCATCCCTGTTAAAATGATTTGAAATATTTGGAAGTTTTTCTTTATTATTTTCTACCCAAAACTTGGATCCTAATAAACCAAACTCCTCACCTGCATAAAAGTTAAATAAAATTGTCCTGTCAGGACGACCCCCTGCTTCCATTATCATTCTAGCCATCTCCAAATTAGGAGCAACACCTGTACCGCAGTCAACAGCACCGGTTGCCGAATCATAAGAATCCAGGTGACATCCACTAATCACATACTCATTAGGGTATTTCACTCCTTTTATCTTACCGATAACATTATGATATTTTACAGGTCCCGGTTTAAAATAATTCCTTATATCAAACTCCATCACTACATATTCCCTTTTCTCCACCTTGCTTCTAATAGCTTTGTACTGATTCTCATTTAGTTTTATATCAGGTATATTTGGCAGATTATCAAAAGAAAGATTATGCAAATTCTTCCTGTCATACATAGCACTAAGTGGCACCGGAGCCGACTGTATGATTCCTAAAATACCTGCCTCCTTCATCTCCTTATAAAAAAGTGCAGGCTCCAAAACCAAATTTTTAGCAGCAGCAGTATCATTCTTAGAAATTATTTCAGCTCTAATTGAATCACCGGTTAATGAATGGTCAATTGGAAATCCATTGCTTGTTCCCTCAATCAAAACCCATGCACCTTTTAATGTACCCTTAATCATTTCAAACTCACGAGTTGTTTTAGGTTCAATAACCACGTGCCCTCTTTGCAAGCCTTTGGTTCCTGAAGTATAGCTTGGGGTCACAAAATCAAGTGTCATACTCTCATCAGAGTAAACCTTACCAAACCATGGTCCCCTGTTAAATCCAACAGGTAATTCACCAACCTCTTGAATTTCAACCTCCAGACCCCAACTCTCAAGTTTATCAGCCACCCAATTTGTAGCATTTTCATAAGCATCAGATCCAATAACCCTTCCCCCAATTCTATTGGTAAGAATATCCAAGTGTTCCATGGTACGGTTATCAGTCTTTCCAATCTCCATTATTCTCTTACTTACTCTGTTTTGCGCAAATAAACAACCCACAGATATAATCAGCAAAAATGCAAAAAACACTCTCTTCATTATCTTTCTATAATATTAAATTTAATATATATTTAACTTTAGTAGATACAAAGATAGTATTTTTGTAAACTGTTTACAATATTTCCACTCCTTGCTTTTCACACAATTCCAGAGCCATTTCACGCAACCGATACTTCTGTATTTTACCGCTTCCCGTCATTGGGAATTCATCTACAATAAATACATAACGAGGAATTTTATATTTAGCTATGTGCCCTTTGCAAAATTCACGTACATCCTGCGTATTCAAATCAAAACCTTCTCTCTGAATTATAAAAGCACCAACATCTTCACCGTAACGCTTAGATGCTACTGCAACAACCTGAACATCCTTAACACCCGGCATTTTGTAAAGATAGTCCTCTACTTCTTTTGGTGATATGTTTTCTCCACCACGAATTATAATGTCTTTAATTCGTCCGGTTATCCTAAAATTACCATTTTCGTCCTTAACCCCCAAATCCCCAGAGTGCATATATCCGTTAATATCAATAACTTCAGCAGTAGCTTTGGGGTTTTTATAATAACCTTTCATCACATTATATCCACGACAACACATTTCTCCGACTACACCAGTAGGACATTCTTTTCCTGTCTCAGGATCAAGCACTTTCACTTCTGTGAACTCATATTCACGACCAACAGTTGTACATCGAACTTCAAAAGGATCATCTACCCTACTCTGCGTCATTCCAGGAGATGTCTCTGTCATACCGTAAACACTTGTCAGGTTCATATACATTTTCTCATTAACCTCTTTCATCAACTCCTCAGGACAAAGTGATCCAGCCATAATACCTGTTCTCAAAGTACTCATATCAAACAGTGAAAACATAGGATGATTAAGCATTGCAATAAACATTGTCGGCACTCCGTGCAACACAGTACACCGTTCTTTATGAACTGATACAAGAGTCATCAATGGATCAAATCTCTCTATCATAATCTGCGTGCTTCCATGAGTCAGACAACACATTGTTGCCAGAACAACACCGAAACAATGAAATAAAGGTACGCATATACAACACTTATCATCAGAAGTAAAATTCATGTGCACCCCGGTCAGATAACCATTATTGACAATATTATGATGAGTAAGCATAACTCCTTTTGGGAAACCGGTAGTCCCTGAAGTATACTGCATATTCACGACATCCTGACAATTTGTAAGCGATCGAAGTCTTTTAAACTCATTATCAGCCACATTCTTGCCTAACAGCAAAATCTCAGCAGTATTAAACATTCCTCTGTATTTCTCCTGCCCAATGTAAACCACGTTCTTTAGTTCCGGATAGCGTTCCGACTTCAGTTTACCTCTTTGTGTTGTTTTAAGCTCAGGAATCAAGTCGTATATTATGTCAGTATAATAACTCCCTGGAATACCATCTGTCATGCACAAAGTATGCATATCCGAGTCCTTCATAAGATAATCAAGCTCTTCCAGCCGATAACTTGTATTCACAGTAACTGCCACTGCACCTATTTTGGAAGTAGCATACAGAAATGTCAACCAATCAGGTACATTCTGAGCCCATATACCAACATTACTCCCACGTGTTACACCTATAGATATCAACCCTTTGGCCATATCATCAACCCTTTCGTTGAATTTCTCCCATGTAAAACGCAGATCTCGGTCCGAATATACAATATACTCTTTATCCGGAGTTTCCTTAGCCCAATATTCGAGCCAGTCGCCCAACGTTCTGTCAGACAATTTTATATCAGATTTAATAGTCATCATAATAAAATTTTATGCAGGAGAATATACCACAGCAAGAATCTTTGCACCATTCTCATCGATCGATGTAACCAGATGATCCACGATAGAATCATAATAAATACTGTCGCCCTGTTTCAATATGTATGATTCATTTCCGTAATTCACTTTAATAGAACCTTCCAACACAAACAAGAACTCTTCACCTTCATGAGAAGAGCGTGCCTCATTACCATTTTCTGTTTGAATATTAATAAGGAAAGGCTCCATATTTCGCCCTGCTTTACTTGCAGCAAGTGACGTAAAATCGATGTGTGAGTTGCTGTTTGTCTGGTGACTTGTGAATGTGACCATCTGTTGTTTATCTTCACCACGATTCACCACAGGGCCTATCTGTTCACTATCATCGAGAAATGTGCCAAGGCGGACACCCAAAGCCCTGGAAATTTTTATTAAAGACGAGAGTGAAGGAATCTTCTCACTCTCACAAATTCTATTTACCTGTTCTGCCGTAAGTCCTGAACCTTCAGCCAGTTCTTTGACTGATATGTTTTTATCGGCACATA
>DHCC01000036.1:17837-27717 GCA_002398875.1 Bacteroidales bacterium UBA4912
TTTTTTTCAAACGGCAAATGTAAAAGATTATAATTATATAGGCAAGTTTTATTGTAAAATGTTACAATTTAGGGCAGCTTTATAATAATTCCGTTGACAGGTTCTTAATCGCAACAACTTTTCTTCTTTCAATGTTGTTTAAATTATTAATATTGACTAGTATCTATGAAACAAAGATTAAATGTATGCAAACTCACAGGGATATTCAGTTTCTTTTTGACAATAAAAGCTATTGGTCAGAAAATGATAAACTTTTCCATTTGAAAAGTCCTCGTATGTCACAAGACGTAGTTTAACCGGGTATTTCCTTACTGAATAATATTCGGTTAGTCTGATGGCAACATCATCCAGTACGCCAGTACTTGAATCAACATTGTGTTTTACAAGCGTTACAAAGTTGATGTTGTACTTAGACCTGTTGACAAAGAATGCCTGTTCCTTGGTAAACAGACTTAGGCACAGGTCAATTGTAGTACTGCCCAAAGCGTAGACCATATTGTCAAGATCCAGTCTAAATTTGGGATCATCTGCATATAAAAGTCTGGCTTGTTTGATTAAGACCTGGCATAATCGGCATAAATTCTCCAATTGCGTATCTCGTTAGCCTCCGCCAACGTGGATTTAGCAATTGCAGTTCTCAACCCTGAGAGATAAATTTTCGATGAAAAAGAAGTTAAGCTGCTTTCAATGTCACGGAGGCTTTCTCTAGCGGTTAGTTGGGCAAAATTCATAATCAGAAAATGCTCGTTACAGGTTAATCTTCTTACCCGGAAGTAACCCTTGTAACGATCAACGCATCTCTGGAATTGAAAATCTGATTTAAACATCATTAGTTGTTATAAAACAGTTTTGCATGAATTCATAATGTTGAATATTAATACATAAACAAAAGTATAAATCCAAAACTAACTTTAAATTGATAAATGTTGCCGTATTATATCATCAACACTATCCTGTAAACACTACATTAATCATAGGGATAATTATGAGTTGGTACATGAACAATATAAATATGAATAAAAGTTGAGCAAAAAAAACGCATAAGCCTTGAAAAGACCTATGCGTTTAACTTATATTATACAACAACTTAAAACCAACTATTTACCAATTCATAGTTATCCTTATACCACATTTCAGCTCCATCTTCTTCACCTTCACTTTCAATGATTGCCATCAGACCATTAAGCTGCTCTTCACTAAGATTAAACTTTTTGAAGAAGTCAGCCACTTCAGGCTTGTCCTCTTCAAATCCTCTTCTCGACACAATTGTACATTTGTCGGTAGGATATATGTCTTTAGGATCTTCCAAGTATTTAATATCAAAATTATTCCATTTATAGTGTGGTTTCCACCCGGTAATAACAATCCACTCATTGTTCTTTGTGGCTTTTTCAAGAGCAGCAACCATGGCTGGTCCACTCGATGAGATTTGTTCATAATCAAGACTATACTCATCAATTGCTCTAATAGTATTGCGGTGAATACCTGCTCCACTGCCAATTCCAATAATTTCACCGTCAAACTGGTCACGATTAGCGTTAAGCTCTTCTATCGAATTTATGGTAACGTAAGATGGCACAACCAACCCCGTAGTTCCTTCGCTAAAAGATTCACCCAAAACGACAAGTTTATCTCCATAATCCCTCCAGTAATCCTCGTGCGTATATGGCAGCCAAGCATCAAGGAAAACATCACCTTTTGAATTTGATTTAGACAACTCACCAAAAATCAAACCGGGTTCGAGGTTAATAAGTTCCACATCATAACCTTTATCCTCTAACGCCACCTTAGCCAAATATGTAAATGCTACTCCTTCAGACCAGTTGGGGTATAATATGGTTACTTCTTCATTTTCACTTCCAGCACTACCTCCACACGAGATAAATAATAAAGTGGAAGCTACTATCAGACTTAAATAATACTTTAATTTTTTCATCCTTTTTTTTTATTTACTTTAATTTTTTTCAACTAAATATATTTCTGAAAAACTATAACAGACTTCAATGGCAGTTTAAACCTATATGAAGTTTTAAATAATTTCTATCTCCTATTAGCAAAAGATTGTGTTATACGGTCGAGTATAATTGCCAGAATAACAATACCAAGACCAGACTCAAAACCTTTTGCAACATCATTTTGCTGTATTCCCTGATACACTATACTTCCTAAACCTTTGGCTCCTACCATTGATGCTATAACCACCATTGACAAAGCCAGCAAAATCGCCTGATTTACACCAGTAAGAATAGTCGGCATAGCCAGCGGCAATTCAATCTTTCGTAAAATCTGCTTACCTGTTGCGCCATAAGCACGTCCTGCCTCAACAACATCCTCCGGAACATTCTTTATCCCAAGGCTCGTGAGTCGGACGGCAGGTGGTAGCGAAAATATTACAGTAGCTACAATACCCGGAGTGTTGCCAACACTAAAAAAGAAAATGGCCGGAATCAGGTAAACGAAAGCAGGCATAGTTTGCATGAAGTCAAGTATAGGCTTGATTATTACATCAGCTGTTTTGTTTTTAGCTGACAATATACCAAGTGGAATACCCAGAACAAGAGCAATAAATGTAGAAACAAGCACCAGCGTAGTAGTATGCATAGCATCTTCCCAGTACCCCATAGCGTAGATAAGAGAGAGACCTATTACAATAAAAAGTACCAGTCCAATACCTTCCTTTATACCCTCTTTCTTAAACATTTTGTTCCCTGTTTTAGCATAATATGCCAGCAGTATAACAATAATTAAAAAAACGATAAACGGTGTACCAAGCAGAAGACTGTTAATACTATCCACAATCCACGTAATACCTTCGTCCATCGCACTCCAGAGAAACGAAAAATTTTCCTCCAAAGCATTAATTCCTATTTCAATATATTTTCCTAAATCAATTATTCTTTCCATAGAGTCAGTTTTTTAAAGCATCCGTTTTTAAATATCGTTTGCTTTTCTTATCAAATGCTTTACCTCTTCATCTCCAAAACGCGTTGCCTCGATAATCAACGAAGTTTGGGTCACAAGTCCCAATAACCTGCCGTTATCTTTTTCAACTACAGCTAAAGGATAGTTATTACCTGATATAAGGGGCAACATCTCTTCTACTGTGTACTCCTTATAAACGCTAGGCACCTCGGTCTTCAAGGCTTTATCCAGCGATTTCTCCTTATTATCAGCAAGATCCAACACATCTCTGAGCCATACATATCCAACAAAAGCTCTCTGTTCGTCTTCTACTGGCAAAAATTTCACACCCTGCTCGCGCATTTTGCGTATTGCTCTCATCGGTCCATCTTTATCCAAACGTAAAATCGATGGTTTTGTAAACATGAGTGACTCGGCTGTAATAATTGTTTTGCGATCCACCTTCTCTACAAAAGCACTTACATAATCGCTTGCCGGATTGGTAAGTATCTCCTCTGCAGTACCAATCTGCTCAATAATACCGTCCTTCATAATCATAATTCTATCACCCAGTTTAATGGCTTCATCCAAATCATGAGTTATGAAAACAATTGTCTTTTGCACTTTCTTCTGAATCTGCAAGAGTTCATCCTGCATATCAGACTTAATAAGTGGATCAAGCGCAGAAAAAGCCTCATCCATCAAAAGCACTTCAGTATCATTAGCCAGTGCTCTGGCAAGTCCTACTCGCTGTTGCATTCCACCAGACATTGCCGATGGATACAAATCTTCATAACCTTTCAATCCAACAGTCTCGAGTGCATCTAACGCTTTTTTCTCACGTTCAATCTTATCATCGCCTCTGATCTCAAGACCGAAAGCAGCGTTTTCCAGAATAGTTTTGTGAGGCAAAAGTCCAAATTTCTGAAAAACCATACTCATCTCAAAACGTCGGGTATGAAGTAGCTCATTATTGCTCTCACCCGTAATGTCTTCACCCTTGAAAAACACCTTTCCTGAGGTAGGTTCATTCAACCTGTTTAAACAACGAATCAACGAAGATTTTCCACTGCCCGACAAACCCATTACCACGAATATCTCACCTTCATAAACTTCAAAACTTGCCCTATTAATACCAACGGCACATTTTGTTTGCTCTAAAATCTTTGCTTTAGAAGCCCCCTGCATAAGCATTTCAAGTGCCTCCTTTTTTCTTTTACCGAATATGAGGGTTAGATCTTCAACCCTCAACTTAACACTGTTACTTTCAATCATTATTGACTTATTTGTTTTTTGATTTTAGAAGTAATACCCCAAATTTATATTGAATCGACTGTTCCATTCCTGATTCCCAACGCCTGAACCAAGTCCTTTACCAAAGGAATCTGTTAGCCAGGGCTGATTCTTACCAAGTGCATAGTCTAAATATGTATATAACGGTCCTGCCGTAATAAGCATTCCCGGAATAAGGAAATGGGTATCATGAAATATTTCAACATCCTTATCTACCATAGAGTAGTCTAAATATGTCTGTATAGAAGTTATTGGTCCCCAATTTACAGGAAAAGTGTATGCCAGCCCGGCAACATAAACATTTGCTTTTGAAGCAACACCTCCGGTATAACCATCTCCTCCACCATAGTGATATCCATAACCACCCATCTGAACCACATCAAGCATATCACCGTTGTTACTTTTCGCACTATAGTCATAACGTATAACTTCAGTTTTCAGATTGAATCGTCCGAAGTTACCCTCAAGATGAGCTGCAATGGCCGTTGATAAATCTGTCTCATCGAGCGAAGTGTTATAAATTCCACCAGCCTGTGCAGACAAACCCACATGCCAATTTTCATCAAAATGCCACACCAGGCGAGCATTAATTTGGTTCAATTCCTGATTTGTAGCATCAGTCATAACAATATCACCATTGCTGTCAACAAAAGCACCCTGCCCGGGTACAATATCATACGAATACCTTCCAGCTAAAGCATCGAATCCAGGTCCAGCAGGTTCAGGCTGCCTAAAATAAGCCAAAGTCAAATTCAACTTATCAGTGGCTTCAATGTCAAACTTCACCCCCATATCATAATCATCCTCCAAACCTAAGTAATATGGAATCTGAAACCACCATGAGTGGGATGCGAAGCCAGGGAGACCAAAAGGTACTTGAGAAACTCCAACTTTCATATATACTTTATCTGAAAAAGCATATCCGAGGTATCCGTGATGAATAAAGTGAGTATCTGAAGTTGGATAAAAACGATATTCAAAACTAAGATCGACTCCACTCATTGAGCCATCCACATTAAGCCTCCATGTATCCCATGTTGCTTGTGGATTTAACTTGCTCCACCCATTCTCATAGTTGGTAGCAAGAATATTATACCTCATTGCACCTCCAATCTTAAACCCATCTTGTTTACTATCTTCAGAGAATGCTGTAAATGAGAATATTAATAACGTAACCAGTAAAACAACTCTTTTAAAAAACATATCTTAATATTTAATCACTATACATGCCGTGCATTTCACACCAAAGTGTATATAACACAAAGTATGCAATTTGTAATGGCTCAAAATCTCAATCAGCATGTAAATGGGAAAACTATTAAATAGACCCTTTTGCAAAAGAAACCTACTCCGGAGAGGCAATTGGTAAACTTATTTACTATGCCTTGTGAGATCAGTAGAAGTGTAGTTTTGTTTAAAATGCGGTGCAAAGGTACGTAAACAATGATAAAAGACAAACTTAAATTTACATTTTTTCGAAAGCATTCGAATCTTCAACTACTTGAAACAAGCTTCAGGTAAGGATTTTTGATATGAATATTCGTCAGTTTTTATGTTAAAGCATAATTGATAAATAAACAGAAATCTTTTAACACACAAAAGTTAAATGATGATTACATAAAATAATGTAAGACTTTTACTACCCTGAAATGTATAAACTAGCATAGCATATGTCTGAGACATACTCACACAAGGAACTTTCTCCTGTCAACGTATTTGCTTCTGTTTGTCAGTATCACGGCGGAATGCCAAATATTTCCTCACAGGAACATCATACAGTTTCAAAATTATCCATGCTAAAAGTATATTGCCAAACAACAATACAATTGCCATAGGCCAAACCTCTGTAAATGTCAGTTCATTTTTCCACACCCATGAGTAGAAAAGATACATAAATGGGTAGTGTACCATATATAACGGGTATGAAATATCACCAAGAAATTTACATAGTCTTTCGGAGAATTTACTTTTAATAGTACCAGATGCACCGATATAAACTAGAATCGGGAAAATTATAATTGTGCATATAGCATCATATAAACCATTCATCCAAAGCTTATCATCATCTCCGATAAATGGCATTGACAGCAATACAACTATAATTAAGCTACTAATCAAAAACGCTCCTTTTATTCTTTTTGGCTTAAACACACGCGACATTAACAATCCGGCTGAGAATGCATAAAGCAGTCTTAGTAAACCACCAATAAAGTTATTATCAGCAAGGGTCCACCCTACTCCCAAGTGGCCAAATCCTGAGAAGTTACATACTGCAAAAACTGTCAAACCTATAGCGGAAAGTGACACAACCACCTTAAGAGCTTTTGTCGAAAAGCGACGTAATAATAGTGCATAAAGAATATTTCCTATATATTCAAAAAGGAGCGACCAACTAGGTCCGTTAAGCGGAAACATCTCGCCATTACCTCGCACCTCAGCACCACTACCGGGTAGTGCAGGTATAAGAAAAATATGAAGCACAAATGATAATGCAATCATCAGAAAAGGTACCTTCGTAGCATCCCACGTTTCACCTCCCTGAATAAGAAAAGTAATCAATCCCAATAAAGCTCCCATTATAACCAATGGCTGCAAACGAATCAGACGCCTGCGGAAGAAATTCCCAACACTCATCTTTCCCCATCGGTCGTCATAAGCATAACCGATTACAAAACCCGATAATACAAAGAAAAAATCAACGGCAAGATACCCATGGTTAAACTTCTGATCCATCGAACTTGTGGCAAAAGCCTCAAAAATGTGATAAAAAATCACCATTAGCGCTGCTACACCGCGCAATCCGTTGAGAATTTGAAAATGAGGTTTTGTGTCTGAAAATAATGCAGATGATATATTGGACATAAATATATTAAGAGTGTAGTTCTACAATTGTTTTGAATAAACAAAAGTAAACATTTTTCATTAATGCCCCATTTATAAGGTTCCGTATCAATTTAAATAACTCTGATTTTGTTTAATAAAATCACAGCTATATATTACAGTAAACATTTAAGTATAATCATTTTACTAATTATAAGTACTGTTGAAAATATTACAAAACAATTTAACCACATAATAACTTTTTTTGCATTATCTTTGATAAATTAAACACAATAGTCACTCCTTATTAATAAAACAATTATCATGAAAAGAGTAGTTTTAGTGATTGGGTTTTGCCTGTTTATAATTCAGGCTGATCACTGAGTAACTGGTTTCATGTGAATGGTGAAGATGCTAAAAACCTTGATCTGTCGCAACGTAGTGTAGAATCTGTAAAGAATGAACTGATAAAAAACTTTGGTATCGACACCTCATGTGTGTAAACTGAGGGTGCAGGCAAAACAAAACCTGTTGCTCCTAATGATACTCCGGCCAACAAAGCACAAAACCGAAGGGTTGAGTTTGTAAAAAAACCAACAAGAAATTACAACTATTGTTAAAACTACTTTTATCTTTTAAGTTGATTTAATAAATATACTTTTGAAATTTAGCGGAAGCATTGAATAAACAATTACTATATAAAAACAGTGATTAATGAATAAGAAAGAAATTTACTCTAATAGTTTCACGAAAAGCACTCAAACCTTTTCTTTTGAAATAGTTCAGAACACAAATAATGAGTATTCACTTGAAATTACTGATTACAATAATTCTTCTCCAGATAGTGAAATAAACAAAGTGATTATTCTTGAAGAATCTATTAAAGACTTTGTTAGTGCCTTAAACCAATCAGTAAAAAATTTAAAAGAGCTTATATCCAAATGCATATACACCATGGATGATAGAAGATGACGATAGACTCGAAGCACTTTTTTGTGAAGGAGCAACAATAAAAGAACTATCTGAAATCTTTGGTCGAAATAGTGGAGCAATTAGATCACGTATCAAAAAACTAGAATTAGAATATAAGTATCCACATAAATCACAAAAATATATACAGCTATTGTCAAATTACGAATCTTCATTAAAAAACAAAAATAAAAATTCCATTTGAAATCATCTAATTAACCTCAATCAAAATAGGCGGCAGAAGCCTCAAACTTCTGTCCAAAGTAGTTTGAGCAGATCTGGTTAATGCCTGAGCTTCTCTGATATCATTACGTTTGAACTCTTCAAAAGAATATGTTTCGCCGGCAAGTAATTTAATTTTCTTCACTATCAATTCCCTTCCGGTAGCATTAATATACTTTACATTATAGGTCATCAAACTTGTGGTTTCGGGTCTCCAAACACCACTTGCGTAGGTATAACCTCCTTCATAAGCTCCAACATAAGAATAAGCCGGATCCTCAATAAGATGTTTCCATAAAATTGTGTTTAGATCATTTGTAAGATCTACATTTTTAAAGAACCCCCATCCTTGCCATTTCCTTAGTTCATCTTTCACAGATTCCGGAATTGTTGAATAATTTTCAACATACTCATCTGCAAGTCTCCCAAAACCATGTCCTGCAGCCTCATGTTGAACCAATCCTCTGAAATCATTTGGATATTGAAGATTTGACACAGGAACAACAGAAATTGACATACCATCTGAATACGACCAGTTTGTTCCTGCATATCTTGAGCTGTTAGTGATGACAGTAATTTGTGTTTCTGTCAGATCGGAACTCAGAGGTGCCTTCTTAGCATATTCAAAAGTAACGTCGTGATCTATATCCATTCTTGTAGAATTCGAACTTTCATACTTAGCCGAGAACTTTGTGTTTTTAGTAGTTTCATGATCACTTATTCCACTATCCTCAGAGTAAGCATAAACAATATAAACATCAAAATAATCTCTGTAAGTTCTGAAAGGCTCGATATCGAAAAAGTGATATATTGCCTCGTTCAGATTGTCATCGAACTTTCCTGTTCTGACATCTTCAATTGTGTAACCATCACCAAGAAAGACTAGATCAATACCATTTCCTTTTACAGAACTCTGTACTTTTACATAATCCCCATCGCTAAACTGTAAATTATTCTGATTGATTGTAAGTGTATCAGTACGGTCCTTATTATTAAGTTTAAATATTATTTCACCTGAACGTTCAGGAGATGTGCCTGTAAATTGAGAAACAGAAACAGTTATTGTAACTGAATCAGCACCGGTAGCCTCACCTCCCTCCAGAGATGTCGAAACCCATAGCGGTTGTGAATGAATACTCCATGCGTTACTTGCAGAAACTTTTATATTGTAGGTTCCTCCTTTAATTGATGATTCTATAACATTTTGAGATAGTGACAACCAGCTTTCAATCACTGCCACATTTATTATAACACTTTTATTACCATCTTCTGACCTGACTGTAATGACTGCATTACCCACCTTAATGGCATTAATCATACCATTGTTATCGACCGTTACAATACTTTCATCACTGGAACTCCAAATGAGTCTTTTGTTAGATGCATTTGTAGGTACTACAGCAGCATCAAGTATTTGCATATCACCTTCAATTATTGTAACAGAACTTAAATTTGTAGAGACATCAGTTACCCTTATAAACACTTCTTCTTTGTCACAAGAAACAAAGAAAAACACAACAATAAAAATTGCCGAAAGCAATCTCCTAAATATCATAGTGCCATCTTTAATATAATACCTTAATATAAATATAATATTAATAACGTGAAAACGGTTTCTTAGTTTATTAAATTAAACTTTTAAAACCATAAATATAAATAATTCAACTACCTAAAG
>DHCC01000054.1:0-3066 GCA_002398875.1 Bacteroidales bacterium UBA4912
GGTATAGGAGGACGATAATTCCGGATCCAGCCCCAGCTCATTTGCTATTTGTTTGAGTGATGTGTTGATCTGGTCTAAACTGAGTCTCATCGCGTTGATGATTTTTCGCTCATTGCTATCAGTGGGTTCAATGCCATTCAGGAATGGGAAGATATATCCATCCTGATCCTTGTTCCCTTGTTGATTGTTGATCTCAATCATCGGAGGAAGGATGGGCACGTAAATAAAAGTTGGTTTCGCTGTTTTTCTCTGCGTCTTTTTCCGGTGAAAAATGAGTATAATATTTATCGCATCTATGTTCTTATACCTTAACGGAAGAGGTTTCCGAGATTCAGCATGTCTGTTGCTAATCACAATTCCTTGTTAGGTGTGATTTTTAGTTATCCTGTTATTTTATTCCCTAATAACATATATTGCTCGTCCTTGTGCGAGTATCTTATCACTCGAATCGCCACCAATATAGATTCCGTTGGAGTAATAGCCTGTTGTCCCTCCTGATTTGCTTCCTGTATTGGTTAAAAGCACCCCATTAGCTCCAATCTTGGCTGCTTTTGACTTTATCTCTTTCATTGCTTCATTCATTGCTGCTTGTCTGGAAAAAACAATACCACTGGAAACTTCAATAAGTCCAATACTTTCGTATTCCGCTGGGGGATCGAGATAAATTTTTACCTCATCTGAGCTAATCGGTGATTTTTTCGTCCCGGTAACGATTGTAGAGCCAGTAGCACATCCCAACAGGGATCCAAATAAAAAAAATACAGATATAATTTTAAACACTTGCCCGAAATGATTCTTGTTTGATAAATAAATTTTCTTCATGATGGGATTTTTTATTTTGTGTGGTAAATATCGCTATTTTACTTTACCTCAATGATTACATATTTTGATGCTAATTAGTCGATGCCAAGCTTTTTGTGCATTTCTTGCATTTCTTTTCCAAATTCAATAGAATCTAATACCGCTTTTCGCTTTTCTTCGGGCAAACATTGAATACAGGTTGGATACTTAATGCTTTTATAATATTCTTTACATTTGGGACATAATTCCATGTTGTTTATATCAAAATTATATGCACATTTTTTACACGCAGTAATTGTATCCTCAAAGGAAAGATATTTGATGTTGTTTTCTAAGTAGAGCAAAAATGCATCCTTCTTTATTATTTCATCATTTTTGGCTTTTACCTTTTCTCTCTGTAACCAATATTTTACTTGAGATAAGTTATGCTGATTTTTCCATTTATCTTTTGAAACAAAACACTTATCTCTAACTTCAGCGGCTTCTTCATTTTTGCAAAATAGATCAATAAGTGCATCTATCGACATGTAGATTGGTTCATTAAACTCGTGTCGGCATTCTGTACATAGATATTGTGGTTTTTTTCTCTTTCTCTTGTTGGGGTATTTATTCTTACAATTAGGGCACAAAGGAACAGGAACATAATCATATTTTTTTTCTATGTATTCTCCAAAATCACTTTTGTTAATGATAGAATATGATTCTCGAAGAGATTGGGTATATTTTTTGGTAACATCTCTCTCATATTCGTAGTATTTTTTGGGGTGGGAAAGATGCTGTAAAGTTAGTGTTTCTCTGCTACCACATATTTCACATTTGTCTTTGAGAACATTAGTTCTTCTATCTTTCCAATCTTTTGAATGCCAAGCTCTTTCACCTTCTTTAAATTCACTCCAAAATATTTTTTTTGCATATTCTAACGAAATATCTCCGTTAGTCAATTTATCCCTTAATTCTATAAGTTCATAATAGGTCATCATATCCCATTCACTATTAATGTATTCACATTACGATTCTCTGATTCTCAATTTTTTAGTAATTGCCACTAAAAGGCTTCTAATGTTCACCAAAATAAAACTTGCCGGATTGCTGGACCTATAACCGATTGCATCGAACATTGAATGTTTTGTCAAGCCGAAAAGAGTTTCGAGCTGGTTAAAAAGCTTAGCAGAGTGCATTAAACCTGTTTTTGAATAAATGCGATGTTAAATCCGAAAGCATCGGTTGAAACATATGTTCATCATCATTACCAGGGTTATATAAATACAAAACTAACAAATATTCAGATAAACAACGAAAGTAATCACTAATATTTCACAACTGATTATAATGGATAAAAAGGCAACAAGTTTATTGCGAAATCACTCTGCCTGAATTGATCGCTGTATATCTCTTCTCCGGATTCAGCAGCTTCATATTGATCTCTCTCCGCTTCTTGGCTGTCAGCTTCACATAGCCGGCAGTGACATCCTTCCTTGTACTATGGCCGACCATCTTTCTAACCACGATGGGGTTCACAAGTAATTCACTGGTGAGATGGGTGATGTAACTGTTCCGGGTATAGGAGGTCGATAGGTCCGGATCCAGTCCCAGCTCATTCGCTATCTGTTTGAGTGAAGTATTGATCTGGTCTAAACTGAGCCTCATCGCGTTGATGATTTTTCGCTCATTGCTATCAGTGGGTTCAATGTCATTTAGAAAGGGGAAGATATATCCATCCTGGTCCTTGTTTCCTTGCCGGTTGATGATTTCAATCATTGGAGGAAGTATTGGCACGTAAATAAATGTTGGCTTCGCTGTTTTTCTCAGTGTCTTTTTTCGCTGAAAGACGATTTCATTGTTTGACACATCGATGTTCTCATACCGTAACCGGCAGAGGTCCCCGAAATTCAATCCGTTGCAGTAGAACATGAATACGAATATGTCGCGCGCGGTGGCCAGCGTAACATTTTCTGTTTGGTAATCCTCAATTTCCCATATCTGCTCAATCGATAAAACGATCTCTCTCCTGCCTCCCTCCGGAATGGCATATTTCCCCCTCGACACGCCAAAGGGGTACTTTTCAGCATTGATATATGGTTTTTCGCCCCTGCTATTGTTAATGATTGCTCTCAATGTCCTCATGTAGATTCCCATCGTGGCAGGAGAGATCTCAGTCTCGAACCAGAACTTCTCGCACTCTTCCAGGAACCCGGTGGTGATTTCCTCAAAATTGATCGTATGTTCAATATCAAGGACATCTTTCCCGATGGTAACATGTCGCTT
>DHCC01000054.1:3303-3711 GCA_002398875.1 Bacteroidales bacterium UBA4912
TTGTATACCCCTGCACTGCCCAGCCTGAATTCACTTTCCAGGTAATCGATCTTATTTTTAAAAGCTTGATTCACGGTGATCTCTTGTGTGTCAATGTTCAGAAATCTTGAATTGAAGGCTGCAAGTGTGAATTGATTATTTGATGCCAGATCATCGATAATCGGCTTGATTGTAGAGTGAAAGTATTTGTCTAACAAGGCCTTTGTCTCAGCGTGTTTTCTCAGATTACGATTTAAGAAAGCATCCCATTCCTGATCATCGTACTTTAACCCGGTAAAATAGTAAGATTGTTTACGCAGAAAAGTAATGCGCCAATAGATTGGTTGCTCATTTTTGTTTCTACCGTTCTTTATTTTCCGAACCAGTGAAATTTTTACCCCGCTAAATGTATAGTTTATCAAAGCATTA
>DHCC01000050.1 GCA_002398875.1 Bacteroidales bacterium UBA4912
CATGGATTCAGCAAAATTTTCAATGGGATCATTGTACGTCTTCATCGGTCTTGATACGGCATTATTTACAAAAACGTCTAATTTTCCAAATTTTTTGGTTATTGCCACTTTCAGAGCTACAACAGAGTCATGATCCCCTTGATCAACGGGCATGGAATGTACATCCCATCCTTCCTCCCGGAATTTAGACACAGTTTTCACTATATTATCCATATTACGGGAAGCAATGATTACGGTTCCTCCTGCTTCTGCCAATCCTTCTACGATGCATTTACCGTAGTTTCCAGCACCACCTGAAACCAAAATTATTTTGCCTTTTAAATTCAATAAATCTTTTATGTTCATTTTAAATCTGTTAAAACTTAGACATATCTATGGTTTTCCCTCCTTGCTTGGAACTTTCGATAGCCGCGATGATGGTCCGGAGGATATTTTCTGTTTTATCGAAAGAAAGCCGGGAGGTGCCTTGCTCTACGGATCTGACAAATTCAATAATGTTGTCTCTGAACATAGAGTAGGAGTTTTTTATATCAATTAATCGCCATCCCAGTTGTCCAAATAAGGATATCTGGAATGTACCCGTAATATCCATAAACAAATGTATTGTTGCCTGAAAACCATCAGCAAACTCAATATACACGATCTCTTTGTTTGTTTTGCCTATGGATTTGACAAATATGGGTTTAGGGTCATTCAAGACAGAGAATAATCCTTCCACGATATGAACGCCGTACTTGATCCAATCTTTTTTGCCCACCGCTGTTGCAAGTTCGAGCTTACCTAATGAGTCAATCTCTTGTTTTACAATCCTGGCTTCGTTGGCGTAGCGCATGGACGAGCAAGACATGATCAGCTTACCTTTAGCATTTTCATCAGCAAAGTATTGCAGGTCTTCTTTTGTATTTGCAAGTGGTTTGTCGACAAAAATAGGTATTCCCGCTTCCAAAAAGGGTTTAGCCATAGCTACATGATTTTCAGGATCATCTCTTGACAAGAGGATTGCATCCACGAGAGGTATCATATCTTCCAGCTTATTCACTATTAGAGGTATTCTGCTTGATTTAGCGATACTTTCCGAAGTTACGCGGTCTTGTGTCCATACACACGTCACTTTTGCGTTGGATATTCCGAGTGTGTCTTTATTTGCTTCTAAATAATTTGCAACAGCCGGATAACCGACTTTCGTTATTTCACCGGCATCAAAAACTCCATTTATAATAGATGACCATGAGTAGGGATGAGCATTTCCAGGACTCATTCCGATTATACCAATTTTTATCATGTATTTTAATTTTATCTGTTATGTTAACCATTTCATTTTATCCCAATAGGGAAGATTAATAAATTCCGGTTCGGGATATGCTAATTGCCTCGCTTTATTCAGTTTTTCTTTACTTAAATAGACTCCATCCACCGTTCTTAGTGCTTCTTCCAAATATTCTTGCTTGTCAATACCCACCAATACGGAAGAAACTTCCGGAAATGACAATGCAAATTTGGTGGCTAATGCCGGCAATTTATAATTGGTTCCTTCCAATAATTCATGGTATTTTGCAATGTGGTTTTCTACGTCTTTGAGGGCTGGGTGAAGATTTCTCCCCCTGTCACTTAACAATCCTTTTAATAAAACAGATCTTACTACAATGCCGATTCCTTTCTCATCTGCTTTCTTGAACAGTTCTCCTTGCCGTTGATCCATAAGATTGAAAGGCAGCTGAATCATATTCCAGAATCCAATATCTATCGTTTTTTCCGTTACTTCTGTAGTGTATGTTGAAACGCCGGCTGCTTTAAATAACCCTTTATCTTTCAGGGAGGAGAAAACAGTTAGGATTTCTTCGTTTTCAAGAATTTTTACGGTTGCCTGGTGAAGCATAAAAATATCCACATAATCTGTTTGAAGTGCTTTCAGACTTTCACAGATGGATTTTTCAACAGTTTCTCTTAATTTATTTTTTGGTGGTAAGTTTCCTTCGTTATCAAGCAGGTGGACACATTTCGTGGCCAATATTACTTCACTACGTTTATTTTGGAATGCTTTACCCATAATATGCTCACTATTACCGTACATCCGGGCTGTATCGAAGAAATTTATACCCGAATCCAGTGCCAAACGAAGCAGGTCTATCGCTTTGGCTTCGGAGATCATATCCTTGTCGCTGTTGACTCCAATACCATAAGGGAGTCCGATTTCAACACCGCCAAAAGCAATTTCTGAAACTTCTATCCCCGTATTTCCTAATTTTCTTTTTTTCATAGTTAATAGACTCCGGCAGATTTGTTTTTTTCTTTTACCTGATTGATGTTGTTCATAATGTTATGGCAGTATGAACTTAATCCGATCACGTCAGCACCCATACTGATAAAACGGTAGCCCATGTCGATTAGTTCCTGGGCATTTTGCGGACTTCCCACAGTTGCTGCAAATTTTCCGTATTTACATGCAACTTCTGCTACCCGTCTGCGTGTTTCTGTTAGTTGCGGATGCTCCCATTCGCCAGGGGCACCGATGCCCTGGCTGAAATCGCCGGGTCCAAAAAACAACATATCGTATCCTTCCAATGCAGCAATTGCTTCCAAATCATCCAACGGTTCAGGATCTTCAATCTGTAAGGCAATAAACCGTTGTTCATTTGCTTTTCTCAGGTATTCATCAAAAGCAATGTTCGTATATCCACCGTCAGCATTTCCCCCATCAATCGGGCGTCTGCCGACAGGATGGAATCGGGTATAATGGATTATATTTTTTGCGTCTTCCACATTCATGATATGTGGAACTAAAATTCCGGTGGCATCCAGTTCCAACGGTTTTATCAAGTCACTGTAACTCCCCCGTGAAACGCGTACCATCAAATCTGTATCGTATGCTTTAGCCACCCAGTTCTGTGCTTTTATATCCGACCAGTCCTGTGCAACATGTTCACGATCAGCCCATAGGCAGTCAAATCCTGACATGGCTGCAATTTCTGCAACTTCTCCCCCTGATAAGTTCAGTTTAAAACAAATTACAACTTCTCCGTTTCTTAATTTTTTCAATACACGACTTTCTCTCATAATATAATTCCAATTAAATTAGACTGTTTTAAGTCAAACGTTTAAACCCTGATTGACATTCTGGACCTTTTAAATACGTCTTAGGATTTCCTTCTTTCAGCGATTGTTTAATTATTTTAAATGTTTGATCGATTGCACAAATATATTTTTTAATATGTTGCTGTTTATGAGCATAAGAAGGATAAAATGATGTTGTTGCCAAAAAGCCCTTTGTGAGCATTTCTTGCGTAAACAGGGTTTTTAATATTAATGGGAATTCAGCGAATTCAAAATGACTTAAGGGATAAATGCCACTAACTTTTATTTCTAAATTATGTTTTTTTGCCATAAAAATCCATGCTTCTTGAACTTCTTTTCCAATTTCCATTATATAGCTCTGTACTTTCAATTTTTCCATTTTCTCTATTGTAGCCAGAGTAGCAGTTGGCCCTATTTTTTCCGTCCAATAAGTACTACTAATAAAAGTATTTTGAGCTGCATCCATATACTTTTTATTACCAATTATAATCCCCATAGGATAACCATTACTTATACCTTTGGCGAAAACGGCAATATCCGGTTTCACACCAAGCACCAAATGTGCTCCTCCACAGTTTAGTCTAAATCCACTTGAGATTTCATCAACAATTAATGGTATATTCAAACGAATAGTTTCTTTTTTTAAAGTTACTAAAAAACTCTTGTTGGGGTTCAGATTTCTGACAGTTTCTAAAACTACTCCTCCAATATTATTCTCATATCTACTAATGAGAGACAAGAACTCTTCTTCATCGTTGTAAAAAAAAGGATATGAAGTGTTTTTCAAACTTCTTGGAACACCTGCCGGTTTGAGCCCTGGTAATAAATGACCATCGAGGGCTGCATCACTAGAAATATTAGCGGATAAATACCAATCGTGCCATCCATGATAACCGCTGAACAATATGATGTCTTTTCTAGTTGAAGCTCTTGCTATCCTGACAGCTACACTCATTGCTTCGCCTCCGGTACGTGCATAGCGAACCATCTCTGCCCATGGATGAAGTTCAATAATTTTTTTTGCCAGTATCACTTCTTCCGGTGCATTCAATGTAGTCATGTTCCCAGTTTCAATAACTTTTAATACAGCTGAATTTACATCATCATCAGCATAACCTAATATACAAGACCCAATTCCCATGAGACTCATATCAATATATTTATTATCGTCCAAATCCCATATCTCACAACCTTTTGCTTTTTTGTAATAAGTTGGCCAGAATTCTGGTAAAAATTGTTCTGGACGCTTAGACAACAATTGGACACCTCCCGGTATTAACTTTTTCGCTTCTTTATATAACTCTTGACTTCTTGACATATTTTTTATCTAGCATAAAAAAATGAATTATTATAACTATTAATTACATTGACTCCAGGTCAAACAATTTTTTAGCATTATTATAAAAAACATCATTAATTTTTTCTGTTCCTAAGTGAGCAAGTTGTGTTGCATGTTTAAACGCTAACAATTGCTCATAAATAGCCAATATAGGTTTTGAATTTGTATGAATATTATCTTTTTTCGCATATTCCGGCGTTCCTATTTGATACCAGAATCTTCCCATAGCTACATACCTTCCGTGAAAGGCATTTGCCGTGAAATTATCCGAACCATATAAAATTCTTCGATGATCTTCTTTACTAAGTAAAGTATATTGTGCCATCACATCGGAGACTGCTGATATATCATACCATATATTAGGCATTTGACGCAGTCTGTTAATTGCCTTTTGAAGAGGCCAGTATGTGAAACTACGTGCACAGTGAGCAAGTATCCATTTTATATTAGGATATTTCTTTGTGGTATATTCTTCTAAGTCAATCAGGTTTTGTTCATCCGCACACCCGTGATAACGAGACAAATGTAATGTAATAAACAACCCCATTTCATTAGCCAATTCCATCTGTGGGTGTGTCAAGAAGTCTTGAATACGACATTGATTAATATCACCTGTGGTGGAAAACTGACGATACGGTTTCATTCCTACAAAATTATACTTCACAACGTCATTATAAATATCTTCAGTTTTACATTCAGGAGTAACCAGTCTGTTTTTTCTTGAATTTGGTTTTCCTGCAAGTTCTGATACAACAAATTCATTATTGGCTTTTATATCAGCATTAACTAGTGGCATACCAAATACCAAATAATCAAAGTCACGACCAGGAAACATCTGTTTGTTCCACCTCTCGGTTATTTGTAAACCAGAATTTACAAAATTATTTCGTTGAGGATCTTTCAATGGCAAAAAAGAATCGTCCCAAAAGTGAACATGAGCGTCAAAGATCTTGTAAGGAATAAAGTCCTCAAGGTCTTCTTCCCAGACAATACGATCTGATTCATTATAAAAAACTTGATTCATAAAAGGGTTTTTATCTGAAAATCATATTAATTTTATCTGATACGAGTTTTTTTTTAGTGGAACTATACCTTTTTTTTACTTTGTTCTCTCTTGATTAACCATAATAAAAATACGCAAATGATTATACTTAAAGCAATCATTTGATAAATTATTTTAAGGCTTATCTCTAAATCACGAAACATTCCTGTAAGATAGATGCCAAAACCTCCAACAGTGGTAGCAATCATGTTTAATATTCCTAATCCGGTTGATCTATATCGTGAACTGACAATACTACATGCAATTGGTGTAAAATTAGCCTCCACTGATGATCTGGTTAATCCATATAACATAAAAAGAATTATGGATATGTATAAAATTGAGGTATAGCTTGCAAAGAAGATACACGGAGCCGCAATTAACAGGCCAAGTATAGGAACAAATATACGTGCATACTTATTTCTCTTGCTCCAACGGTCAGATAGGATGCCAGCAAACAATAATCCTACTATGGACGCAGGATAAAGAAATGCGGTTGCGTAAAAGCCTGCCATACTCTGTGAAAGATTAAACTGTTCTTTAAAAAAAGTTGGTAGCCAAGCCATAATAGTCCATCCGACAATTCCCAGAATACCCCAGAATAAAAACAAATAGATAAATGATCTATTTTTAAACAGATCAACAACCGCTAATCCAAAATTGACATTCCCTTTTGCTTCTTTTTCTTGTGATTCATTCTTATTGTTGCTTTCACTTGAATTCTTGGGTATGTCTTTTAAAAGAAACAGAAGTATTATTGCATAGACCAATCCCAATATGCCAAAAACATGAAAAGCGTAGTGCCAGGTGTGTTTTTCAGCTAACCATCCTCCAATAAACCCTAATGTGGAACCAAGAGTAACTCCGGTTAGGTGAATACTAGTTGCGATAGATTGAGTGGAGTTTCTATGATAATCAATAATTAATGCTCCGGCTGCTGGCAAATAAAATGCTTCGCTGACCCCCATTAACGCCCTTGTAGCTAAAAGTTGATTGTAAGTTGAAGCATAAGATGTTAACCAGGTTACTAATGACCATATGAAGAAACTGAAAATAATTACTTTGCTCCGGCTAAAACGATCTGCTATAAATCCGGCAATTGGGCTAAAGAAGGCATAGGTCCATAGAAACACAGAAGTCAATATTCCGAATTGTGCATCTGTCATCGAAATAGATTCAATGATTGAACTCC
>DHCC01000073.1:0-345 GCA_002398875.1 Bacteroidales bacterium UBA4912
GTAATAGAAAGGAAGATCCTCGCTAATTCCAGTTCCCACGCATACATTAGTGAAACGGCCGTCAGATGTGATTTCATTATTCTTTAATGCTCTCCAGCCCGTTCTGGCAATATTTCTGTAAGACATGTCAATCCAACCATTGTTAATAGCTTTAGCAACACCATAAACATACATGGCAGTTACCGACGATTCATCATAAGAGTCGCTTTTGTCCAGCAACTGATTCCACATTCCATTGCCATTTTGCCATCTGGATGCACCAACAATCTGTTTATTTAGTATTGTCAAAAGCTCCTCACGATTAGGATGATCTTCAGGCATCACCTCAATCAGGTCTACCAACGA
>DHCC01000073.1:581-90553 GCA_002398875.1 Bacteroidales bacterium UBA4912
TCTCACTGTCATAGTAGCAGTGGTAGTAGAGCTCCTTTACAGGGTCCCACAGATAAGCATCCATTAGTATGAGCTGTTTAGCAGCTTCATCAAAGTAGGTGTTTTCACCACTGAATTTCCCCATCCTTGTAAGAAACGAAGTAGCCATATATGCGTCGTCTGCCCATACAGTCATATCCCTTGGAAATGTTCTGCTTAAAGTGCCGTCTTCAAGTCTGTCCTGTACGTTTAATATATGGTTGGCAGCATTTTGCATGTAGGTAAGATATTCAGGTTTACTTTCAAGTTTATTTACCTCTACAACAGCTGCACCCATAGCACCACAATCATCAAGTTCCTTAAAATTCCAAAGCTGACCGAAAGGCCAGTGCCAGTGATTACGATCGTTTCTGAATCTCTCTTTAAAGTATTCATAATTGGCAAAACTGAACGCAACATGGTTTTTGGCATACTCAATGTATTTTTCATCGTTGAGATATTCACCCAGTTTGATCATTGCCATATCCAGCACGCCATTAGAATAATGCCACTCGGTAAGCGGACTTTTAAATTTAACATCCTCTCCCTCAGGGATTTCAGCAGTGCTGTTATAAACAACACCGTTGCTAACACCTACAAACTGTGTCACAGGTTGTTTTAAAATATTATCTGCTACTGCTCTAACAGCCTCTTCATCTGACCTTTGCTGTGCTAACAATGTTACTGTAAAAAGCACTAATAGAAAAGAAATTACAATTTTATTTTTCATAGCAGCATATAAGAATTTGTTATTGATTTAATAAACTTTGGACGTTTTAACCGGGCAATAAATCTAGAATTCTTTCCACAACCATATCATCTGAATCAGAAAGATTTATCCAATTAATCTCATTATCTTTTCTGAACCATGTCATCTGTTTACGTGCATAATTACGTGAATGTTGCTTTATCTTATCAATAGCATAATCGACAGTACAGTTGCCGTCAAAATATTCGAACAGCTCTTTATATCCGACTGTATTGAGAGAGTTTAGATGACGAATATGATTAAATTTGCGCCCTTCATCAATGAGTCCATCCTTAACCATAAAATCCACACGCCGGTTAATTCTTTCATACAACTCTTGCCTGTCTCTTTTAAGGCCAACTTTAATAATTTTAAAAGGGCGTTCTTTCTTTGGATTAGTACGTAGCGAAGAATATGGCTTCCCGGCCATCAGGCAAACTTCAAGGGCATGAATCACGCGTTTTGGATTCTTAAGATCTACCTCATCATAAAATTTTGGATCGAGTATCTTTAGTTGCCGGCGAATAGGGTCAAGGCCCTCTTTTTCATATAATTCCTTAATATTCTTCCGCAATGAAGAGTCGATAGTAGGTATTTCATCTATTCCCTGGCAAACGGCATCAATATACATCATTGAGCCTCCGGTCATTACTACTACTTCATGCTGTTTGTACAACTCATGAAGCAACGCAATTGCATCCTGTTCATAAGTGCTTGCACTGTAATACTCTTCGGGAGATAATATTTCAACAAAGTGATGTGGAACTCGCTGTTTTTGCTCTATTGTTGGTGCTGCAGTGCAAATACTCATACCCCTGTATATCTGTCTTGAGTCTGCAGATAAAACAGGACTATTTAGTTTCTCCGCCACGTTTAGACTCAACTCAGTCTTTCCAACACCTGTAGGACCAAGCAAAACGAGGAGAATATTCATTATATTATTTTGTAATAATCAGGATTTAAGAATTATCTGATTGTTTTTGAAAAAATGTGTTTTATTAATAAAGATCGCTTGTTTCTGTATCTGAAGAATTATCTAATTCATCAATTCCGTCAAAACCCTCCTTGTCAAGCTCATCTATATCGAAACTCTCATCTCCGAAAAATGATTCACCCAAATCAAGCGACACATCATCCTGCTTGATATCCTGAAAATCTATGATCTGACTTGGTGCCTCTCCTTCTGAAATCGTGCATAAAGGCTTTTTAAGGTTTTTACCGGGTATAATTTCAGAAAGCTCAATGAAGAGTGCTCGCTCATTAAGATAATCAAATACGAACATCAGTTTTTGTTTCTCATCTTCCAGATAATCGCTAAGTACACATTCATCCATAGTTAGGGAATCTACATCAGAATCAGTATCCATTTCTACTAAAGTAATTTCTTGCTTCTTGCGCCATTTATTATCACTTAGAAAAAATGAAGCCATCTCCTTACTATTATATCCTGTGCAATCCAATATTGTATTATATAAATCCAAGAATGTTGCGTCAGAATCTATTTTTATTTCTCTTTTGAAGTTATCGACTTCATCCGATAGAATTAAAAACTTGAATATCATAGCGATCTTTTTTTATGCATTATTGACGTTTCAAAGGTAATAAAAAGTTTTAAATTCCAATATGAACATTAAGTTTTAACTGGACAATTATACGATTGAACCTATTAAGGGAGCAGTTGTTTTATATATATGATGAAAGAAAAGTTAGTGAAACCAAAATACATGCACATAGGTCCTGAATATCTTGAAATAATTGAAGAACAAATGGGAAAAGGAGTAGCAAGAGTTATATATTTTACTTTTTCTGAAGAACCTGAATTGGAAGAATCTAAAGGTAATATTATTAAAATAGACAACAAAAAAGATAAAGGTGATCACCTTATATTCGAAAATGGTGATAAAGTAAGATTAGACCGTATTGTGGTAATAAACGGGATTCCAGGCCCGGCTTATGATGAGTATGATTTATATGCATTGGCTCCCTTAACCTGTAAGGCAGGTTATGACGACTCTTTTTGTGAGTAAGTAGAGAAATAATTATCTTTGCCATCGAAATTATATACTATACCGTATATGGCTCTAAAGCAGCAACAAGAACTCAAACAGACACAACGGCTTTCACCTCTTCAGATGCAGGTCATTAAGCTAATTGAGCTTAATAATGTTGAAGTGGAAGAACGGATAAGACAAGAGATTGAAGATAATCCAGCAATTGAAACTACGGAAAATGAACCTTTTGACAGTTCCGAAAATGATGATTTATCAGCAACAGAAGAATTATCTCAAGATGAGATGATTCTTGGTGATTATTTTTCGGATGATGATGTGCCGGATTACAGAATTAGTGGATCACAGAGGAAAAATGAGCCTGATTTTGTAGAAATTAGCTATTACGATGATAAATCTTTACACGATTTCTTACTTGAACAAATTGGGCTGCTGGACCTAGACTCTGACAAACAAATTATTGCTGAGTATATTGTAGGTAACTTTGATGAAAATGGTTATCTTCAGAGGGATTTACAATCTATATCGAACGACCTGCTTTTTCAGCAACAAATGGAAGTAACACCTCTTCAACTGGAGGATATACTTTTTGAAATTCAGGACCTCGACCCTGCAGGTATAGGTGCCCGTGATCTGCAGGAATGTCTTTTATTACAGCTGAGACGTCAGAAAACCAATCCTGATATTGAACTTGCATTGACTATCATAAATGACTATTTCGAAGAATTTACCAGAAAGCATTATGATAAAATTATTCGCCAACTTAATATTACTCAGGATGAATTAAGAGAAGCAATAGAAGTAATCATTTCTCTTAATCCAAAGCCTGGAAATACAGTGGGTGGTACGATGCAGATGGCTATGAACAACATAACCCCGGATTTTATAGTAGATTCGTATAATGGAGAGGTCACTATTCAGCTCAACAACAGCAATATACCAAGCTTGAGAGTTAACCGCAACTTTTCAGAAATGCTAAAAGGATACTCTGAGAACAAGTCAAGTATGTCGTCTGATGATAAACAAGCTATGTTATTTATGAAACAGAAAGTTGATTCCGCAAAATGGTTTATCGATGCAGTAAAACAAAGACAGAACACTTTACAGCGAACTATGGAGGCAATTGTTAGCATTCAGTACGATTTCTTTCTGACAGAGGATGAGACTAAACTGAAACCTATGATTCTGAAAGATGTAGCTGAAAGAACCGGGTTTGATATTTCAACAATATCACGGGTAAGTAACAGCAAATACGTTCAAACAAATACAAATATATATTCTTTAAAGTTCTTTTTTTCTGAAGCCATGCAAACTGTTGGCGGAGAGGATATTTCATCAAGAGAAGTCAAGTCTTTGCTGTTAGAGTGTGTTGATAATGAAGACCCGGTCAAACCCCTGACAGATGATCAGTTAACAAAGATACTTAACAATAAAGGCTATGTTATAGCACGACGTACAGTTGCAAAATACAGAGAACAATTAAATATTCCCGTGGCTCGTTTGAGAAAAAAACTTTAACTTTGTCTGATGAAATCGATAGCTACAATAATCTCAACGGTTTTTCAACCATTATTAATGCCAACTTACGGCGTGATGCTGATATTTGCATACACCTATTTTGGAGAAATATATTCTCATAGATTCTGGCAAATTATAACACCGGTACTGTTTTTTTCATTTATTATTCCTGCAGTTCTTATATATATGCTGTTTAAGATTGGAATAATTTCGGATCTCTCGCTTAAAGTACGTAAAGAGCGTATTTATCCATATTTAATAACTTTACTTTCATACACTGCAATGATTGTCTATTATCAAAGGATGAACATGCCAGGATGGTTTATGATGATCATGGGTGCTTCTATTGCAATTATGATTATTGCAATACTTATTACTTTTATATGGAAAATAAGTGCTCACATGTTTGGAATAGGAGGACTTACAGGTGGTGCAATGGCAGTGTGTTATGTTGTTGAACGATCTAATCCTTACATAATGTTTATTGGCTTATTTATTCTTGCCGGATTAATTGGCACATCCAGACTTATCCTTAAGCGACATACACTTTCACAGGTTATTGCCGGCTTCTTGCTTGGTTTTTTTGTATCGTTTGCTTTTGTTTGGTTTGGTCCCTAAATGAGGTTTTTGTTGTTTTCATTATAATATTGTACATTTACAACATAAATTTATTAAATAAAAAAATTGACTACTATGAATTTTCCAGAAAACTTAAAGTATTCTTCCGATCACGAATGGGTGAAAGTGGAAGGTAATGAAGCTTACGTTGGTATTACAGATTTTGCTCAGGAAGAGCTTGGTGATATTGTGTTTATTGATGTTTCTACTGAAGGTGAAACCCTTGAGCAAGGCGAAGTATTCGGAAGTGTAGAAGCTGTGAAAACAGTATCTGACCTAATGATGCCTGTAAGTGGTGAAGTTTTGGAAGTAAATGCAGAAATTGATGACGCGCCCGAACTTGTAAATAAAGATCCTTATGGAAAGGGATGGATAATTAAGGTTACTATTGTTAATCCAGAAGAGTTAGACGGTTTGATGTCAGCGGCTGATTACAAAGAATTTATAGGAAAATAGCTTATATTATGAAGCCAATCATAAGTATCATTATGGGAAGTACATCCGATCTTCCTGTAATGGAAAAAGCAGCGCAGTTTCTCGATGAAATGGAGGTTCCGTTTGAAATGAATGCATTATCAGCTCACAGAACTCCTGAAGAGGTCGAAAATTTTGCCAAAAATGCTTCAGAAAACGGAATTAAGGTTATTATAGCAGCAGCAGGAATGGCTGCACATCTGCCGGGTGTTATAGCTTCAATGACCACAACACCTGTTATTGGAGTGCCAATAAAAGCGTCACTGGAAGGTATTGATGCTTTACTCTCCATAGTACAAATGCCTCCTGGAATTCCTGTTGCTACTGTAGGTATAAATGGTTCCCTGAACGCTGCTATACTTGCTGTTCAAATGATTGCAACAGGTGATGAGACATATCAAAAAAAACTAGAAAACTATAAAGTTTCACTAAAAAATAAAATCAAGAAAGCAAACACGGAACTGGCTCAGGTTTCATATAAATATAAAACTAATTGATATTCGTAAACTGCTTTACTTGAAATGAATTTACAAAAGAAAATAAACTTGGTTATCTGGTAGATAAAACCAGAGATGTATGTCTTCGTGCAAAAAAATTAAATAAAGAAAAATAATAGAATAATTGTATGAAAAAAGTAGTGTTTATGTTGACTTCACTTTTACTGCTTGCAGCATGTAATGGCAACAAAAAAGCAGACTCTAAATCGCCTACCGACGACGGCATCGACTACACAACATTTGAATATAAAGTAGATCGGTTTGCCGATATTGAAATATTAAGATATCCGGTTCCAGGATTCAACAGCTTGTCGTTAAAACAAAAAGAGCTGATTTATTATCTGTCTCAAGCAGCCTTAGAAGGCCGTGATATTTTATGGGATCAGCATAACCGTTATAATTTAACAATACGCCGTGTATGTGAAGGTGTTTATGAGAATTATATGGGAAATAAATCAACAGATGACTGGAAGAATTTCGAGACTTATCTTAAGCAAATATGGATGGCTAATGGTATCCATCACCACTATTCTGAAGATAAAATCATGCCTCAGTTCTCACAAGAATATTTTGTATCACTTGTAAAAAGTGTAGATCCAGGCAGAATGCCTTTCCGTGATGGAATGGCTGCTGATGAGACTCTTGAAGAAATTGTACCAGTTATGTTTGACCCTGCAGTAATGCCAAAGAGAATGAGTCAAACTCCCGGTACTGATATCGTGCAGACATCTGCTGTTAATTTCTACGAAGGTGTTACTCAGAAAGAGGTTGTAGATTACTACAGTTCAATGAAAGATCCTAATGACAACACACCTGTTTCATACGGGCTTAATAGCAAAGTAATCAAGGAAAACGGTGTCGTAACTGAGAAAGTCTGGAAACTGGGTGGCATGTATGACAAAGCCATTGAACGCATAATAGGCTGGTTGGATAAAGCATCTGCTGTTGCAGAAAACGATCATCAAAAAGATGTTATAAACTCTTTGATAGAGTATTATAAAACCGGAAGTCTTGAAACTTTTGATGACTACTCCGTTAAATGGGTTACAGACACAACATCTCGTGTTGATTTTATTAATGGTTTCATTGAAACCTATACTGACCCAATGGGACTTAAAGGAAGTTGGGAGTCACTTGTAAACTTTAAAAGTATTGAAGCTTCTGAACGTACAAGAATAATTAGCGAAAATGCTCAATGGTTTGAAGATAATTCTCCTATAGATGATCGTTTTAAAAAAGAAGAAGTGAAGGGTGTTTCTGCCAAAGTTGTTACAGCAGCAATACTGGGAGGCGACACATATCCTTCCACACCTATAGGTATAAATTTGCCAAATGCTGATTGGATAAGACGCGATCATGGCTCTAAATCAGTTACTATTGACAATATCACTTTCGCTTATGACAAAGCTGCAGAAGGTAACGGTTTTAAAGAAGAGTTTATGTGGAGCATCAATGAGATTGAGCTTACTAAAAAATATGGAACACTGACTGACAATCTGCATACCGACCTGCATGAATGTCTGGGACACGGTTCGGGTAAACTTCTACCGGGTGTAAGTACAGACGTACTTCAGGCATACGCTTCACCGTTGGAAGAGACACGTGCAGACCTATTCGCTCTCTATTACCTTGCTGACTCAAAGCTTGTTGAACTTGGACTACTTCCAGACAACGAAGCTTATAAAGCAGAATATTATTCATATATTATGAATGGTGCAATGACTCAGCTTACACGTATACAACCGGGAAAAGATATAGAACAGGCACACATGCGTAATCGTGCTACAATTTCCAACTGGGTTATTGAGAAAGGACAGGCTGACAGCGTAATAGTGTTTGAAAAGAAGGATGACAAGACCTACCTGGTTATTAATGATTATGAAAAACTGCGTGAACTTTTTGGCGAACTACTTGCTGAAGTACAACGTATTAAATCTGAAGGTGATTTAGAAGCAGGTAAGAATCTTGTGGAAACCTACGGTGTTAAGGTGGATCCTGATCTTCATGCAGAGGTATTATCTCGTTACGAAGCACTGGATATAGCTCCTTATAAAGGATTTGTGAATCCTGTTTATAAGCTGGTTACTGATGAAGATGGAAAAGTTACTGATGTTACAATCTCTTACAACGAAAACTATATTGATCAGCAACTTCGTTACTCAAGGCAATACTCAGTGCTTCCTCTTAAAAACTGAAGCTGCTGAATTTGGAAAAAGAATACTTATTAGGGTGTGCTAAATTGATCCCTAAAGAACATGAATTTGTCCTAAATAACAATTAACAATAAGAGGGTGTTTCACTTAGTGATTCTACCCTCTTTTATTGATTTTAAATCCATATACTACTAAATTCCAACAACCTAGAGTTTAAATTTAAAGCTTTGTAAAAAAGATGAATTACAACGAAACATTAGAGTATCTGTACAGACAAACGCCTGAATATCAACGTATAGGACATGCAGCTTATAAAGAGGGATTAGATAATAGTCTAGCCCTGGATGAAATATTTAATCACCCTCATAGAAAATTCAAAACTATTCATGTTGGTGGAACCAATGGCAAGGGATCTGTCTCTAATCTTCTGGCAGCAATACTTCAGGAATCAGGGTATCGGGTTGGATTGTACACTTCGCCTCATCTTACCGACTTTCGCGAAAGAATTCGTGTTAACGGTGAAATGATAGATAAGGACTATGTAACAAGGTTCGTTGAACAATACAAGGAACAATTTGAACCAATTATGCCCTCCTTTTTTGAATTGACAATGGAGATGGCATTTTTATATTTTGCAGATAAGGAGGTAGATGTTGCCATTATTGAAGTTGGTCTGGGTGGTCGTCTTGACAGCACTAACATAATTACTCCCGACTTATGCATAATTACAAATATCGGTTTAGATCATATCAAGTACCTTGGTGATACTCTTACTAAAATTGCTGCAGAAAAAGCGGGCATTATTAAGAAATATACACCTGTTGTAATTGGAGAAATTGGAAATACTGAAGTTTCCCAGGTTTTTATAGATAAAGCAAAATCGGTTGAGGCTCCAATTATATTTGCAGAGCTTTTTATGAATAATTTTATTTGTGAAAGGGCAAACAACAAGTTAATTTTAAAATCAGAAAATTGGCCTAATCTGATTGGCCAATTAAATGGCCCTGCTCAAGAATACAATGCAAGAACAGTTTTGACAGCAGTTGAACTACTACCTGAATTAGGTTATAACATTCCAAAAGAGGCTGTTTACACTGGCTTCGCGAACGTAATTGATATAACAGGATTAATGGGACGCTGGCAAGTGCTTCAATTATCACCAAAAGTTATTTGTGATATAGCACATAATTCTCACGGAATACGTTATGTGGTTGAACGACTAAAGTCAGAAGATTTCAAAAGGCTTCATTTAGTTTTTGGAATGGCAAATGATAAGGATGTCGATTCTGTATTGAAATTACTACCTGAAGATGGCTTATATTATTTCACCAAAGCATCAGTGGAAAGAGCCTTAGACGAGAACTTACTGGCTGACAAATCTACCAATTATAATCTAAAAGGTGACACCTACCCTACTGTATCTAAAGCAGTGAAAGCAGCAATAAAAAACGCCGATAAAGATGATCTTATCTTCATCGGCGGTAGTTCATTTGTAGTTGCAGATGCGCTGCAACTTTTTCACTGTTCTTAATTTATGAAACTTTAAATTACCAAATCAATACGATTTGAAAATCCCTGTCTTCAAGTGACTCATCAAATCTTTCCCTATCCGAAGCCTCAATTATAAAAGTCACAAAAGAAGGATTATCAAGAGTGTAATCACAACTTATATGTTCCGTATATGTTCCGTCATAAGTTATACCACCCTCTTCAAATTCATAATCAAAAGTTTGAACATAGGGAAGAGATGACTTATTAAAATTATCCGGCAAATAGTATGCTGCAACCAGTCCTTCGTCAAATATATTTTCTGTTAACTCAGGCAAATCTGCAGTAGCTGCGTAATATCCTTTATAATTTTTCGCCGGATTTGAAACCCATTCCCAGTCACTTGCTTTTACTGTAATAAATACTACTTTCCATTGACCATTTAATGAATTGTCAATCATCTGCTGAATCTCACGATCACTCAAATAGTCATCGCTTGAGCAACTATATCCAAGAAAAAGAAAAAGAATCGCGGTAATACTAAAAATGGTCAGTTTACTTTTCATTTTGTAAAAGGGTTATAAATTAATTTAATTGTAATGTATGACACAAAAAATGCGAAACGGTTTAAAGTTAAACAATGAAACTGCAAAAAAAGTTTTAAATCACCTTTTCTTGCTAAACATATCTAAAATGTCATCCATTGCATCGCCATCACCATCTTTATCTAGCGCACCGCTAATGAGATCCATAATACCTCCGCCAGATCTGCTTTGCTTGGCTCCTCCCATCAGACCGCCTAATAAATCTCCTAATCCACCTGCATTTGTACTGGTTTGACGTTTTTCCTTACCTAAGTAAGCCATAACAATTGGTGCAAGAGTTGAAAGTAAAGGACCAATTTTGCTGGAGCTCACACCGGTTTTGTTAGAAATACCCTGTTCAACAGCAGAACGTTTATTGCCAAAAACATGTCCTAAGATACCATCACCATCCTGTTGTAATTCCTGAGTATGTCCTTGCAGAATACCCGAAAGATTATCTAGTAAGGAACCATCATGCTTTGATTCTATAGCTCGGTTAAGACTCTCAGCACCTTCTTTTGACTGAGCATTTTTTGTCATCCCGGCTAAAATAGTGGGAATTGCTGCACTAACTGCACCGGATGCTTCTTTTTGATCCATGCCAAACTGACTAGCTACATTCTGAATGATTGATTGTCCCAAAGAGCTGTTAAGTAATTCTGTAATATCCATAAGTTTAAGGAATTAAAGTATTAAACAAAAAAATATTTATTCTCAAATATATAATAGAAAACAAACGAACAAATGATTTCGTTCTTATATAAAAAACTTTGAGTAAGAAAACCACAACTCATCGCAATATTAAATTGTTTCCAACAAAACGATAAGTTGCTACGAAAAGCTTGTACTCAGCAAAAAAAAAGTTATTTTTGCCTATTAGTGAAATCTGAGGATTTTTATAAGAACAGAGACAAAACAAAATATGAAACAATATCTTGATTTATTACAAAGAGTACTTGACGAAGGTGTTGAAAAAGAAGACAGAACCGGTACAGGCACTATCAGCATATTTGGACACCAAAGTCGATATAAAATGAGTGATGGCTTTCCTGTACTTACAACAAAGAAACTACACCTGAAATCGATAATACATGAGCTTCTTTGGTTTCTTAATGGTGACACCAACATTAAATATCTGAATGACAATAACGTTCATATATGGGATGAGTGGGCTGAAGAAAATGGCGATCTTGGACATATCTACGGTTATCAGTGGCGTTCATGGCCTGACTATAAAGGAGGACATATAGATCAAATAACTCAAATAGTAAATGATATAAAAAAGAATCCCGATTCCAGGCGTTTAATTGTAAGTTCTTGGAATGTAGCCGATTTGCCGAATATGAAACTTCCACCCTGTCATGCGTTCTTCCAGTTTTACGTAGCAGATGGCAAACTTAGCCTGCAACTGTATCAGAGAAGTGCAGATCTGTTTCTAGGGGTACCATTCAATATAGCATCCTATTCGCTGCTCTTAAAAATGATGGCTCAGGTGACTAATCTTGAAGAGGGTGATTTTATTCACACTTTTGGAGATACACATATTTACTCAAACCACATTGAACAAGTTAAACTACAGCTCTCCAGAGAGCCTCGTCCTCTGCCGCAGATGAATATTAACCCGGATGTAAAGGATATTTTTAGTTTTAAGTTTGAAGATTTTGAACTAGTAAATTATAATCCACACCCACATATAAAAGGAAAAGTGGCAGTATGATAGCAATTGTTGTTGTAATTGACGATAATAACGGAATTGGTAGAGATGGAGGGTTACTATGTCATTTACCAAATGATCTGAAGCATTTTAAACAACTTACTACAGGTCATACCATAATCATGGGAAGGAGAACATACGAATCATTACCCAAAGGTGCATTACCCAACCGAGTAAATATCGTGATTACTTCTGATGATATTAATAATTTTCCTGGATGTGTTGTTGTTCGTTCTGTGGAAGAAGCTCTTTCTGTAAGTCAAAATCAAGAAAAAGTATTTATTATTGGAGGAGGTCAACTATACCGTTCTTCGCTCCATTTAGCTGATACACTTTACTTAACCTGTATTCATAATACATTTGAAGATGCGGATACTTTTTTTCCTGATATTAATTTCGATGACTGGTTACTGATAGAAGAGGAAAAACATGATTCGGATGAAAAGCATGCGTACGATTACTCATTCAAGACTTTTGTAAGAAGGCAAAATAAAAATGAATAAAATTGATGCATTCATACTATTCTCGGAACCAGGACAGGCACTAAAGACAGTGAATGAACTTCAGAATTATGAATCTATAAACAATATATATCTTCTTACTCCTGAAAACATTAAGGAAACTATAAAAGGATGTGGAAATATTGAAATTGACACTCTTTACAGCAGTAATACTATTAAAAAGATTGCACAAAAGGCAAAATCAGAATATATAGCTATTTATATTAAGTCGACCCCACTGAAATTTGGCTACTTTGCATTAGAGCGAATGTTGCAGATTGCAGAGGACAGTTGTGCGGGGATGGTTTACTCAGATTACTTCACGATTGTAGATGGCAAAAAAGAATATCACCCTGTGATTGATTATCAGCAGGGCAGTCTAAGAGATGATTTCAACTTTGGGTCCTTCTTTCTTTTTAATACTATAGCTTTCAAGAAAGCTACAAAAAGAATGAAAAACGATGAATATAAATTTGCAGGCTTATATGATCTTCGTCTAAAAATTTCACAAGAAACCGGTATCGTTCATATTAATGAGTATCTATATACTGAATTCGAAGAAGATACAAGAGATTCAGGAAAAAAAATATTCGATTATGTTGATCCAAAAAACCGTCAGGTACAAATTGAGATGGAACAAGCATGTACTCAACACCTAAAGGATGTTGGCGCATATCTTGAGCCGGTTTTCAAACCTATTGAATTTAATAAGGAAATTTTTGAATATGAGGCATCAGTTATAATTCCCGTAAGAAACAGGATAAAGACAATAAAAGATGCAATCTCATCTGTCTTAAGACAGAAAACAGACTTTCTTTTTAACCTTATTGTGGTTGATAATCATTCAACTGATGGAACAACGGAAGCTATTAATGATTTTAAAGATGATGCGCGGTTAATTCACATTATTCCTGATCGTAATAATCTTGGAATTGGTGGATGCTGGAACATGGGCGTTCATCATCCCAAATGTGGTAAATTTACTATACAGCTTGATAGTGATGATATCTACAGTGGTGAAGATACTCTTCAAAAAATAGTGGATGCCTTCTATATACAAAATTGTGCAATGATAGTGGGAACCTATCAAATGACCAATTTTGATTTGGAAATGATTCCGCCGGGAATAATTGACCATAAAGAATGGACACCCGAAAATGGTCGTAATAATGCTTTAAGAATAAATGGTCTGGGTGCACCGAGGGCTTTCTATACTCCTGTTCTGCGAAAAATCAAATTACCAAACACCAGTTACGGTGAAGATTACGCAGTTGGTCTTCATATTTCACGAAACTATCAGATCGGAAGAATATACGATGTTTTGTACTTATGTCGTCGTTGGGAAGATAACACAGATGCATCACTTGATATCATTAAGATGAATGAACATAACCTTTATAAAGATAGGATAAGAACATGGGAACTTCAGGCGAGGAAGAAATTAAAATTAAAGAGCCTCTGATTCATGTTGGTGTATTACAGAATCAGAAAAAGATAAAATTTTCACTGCTGTCTGCGTTTAAACTTCAGGGAAAAGAGTATCCAAAGGGTGATTATTACGTAGAAATTGAGAATGGTCTAATCAGTTTTAATGGCAACAAATATGACCAGTTGACTTTTGAAGCCAATCAACTGCATGGTGATAAATTCGAAATAAAGGATGTAATAATCGGTGTACAGTTTCACTGGGAAAGAAAAGAGAATCAACAGTTTTTAGGAGGACTAAAATTTATTGCAACAGGAGAAGGTATAGAAAAAACAATTACTGCAATTAATATTATTTCTCTTGAAGATTATTTAAAAAGTGTCATCTCTTCAGAGATGAGCTCAACAAATGCAGAAGAGCTGCTTAAAGCGCATGCAATAATCTCACGAAGCTGGTTGTTAGCACAAATCATAAAAAGTCAAACACTTAAGAAAGAAAAAGATAAATATCGCACATCTATAGAAACTCCCACCGAAATAATACGCTGGTATGACCGTGAAGATCATGAACATTTTGATGTTTGTGCAGATGACCATTGTCAACGTTATCAAGGAATTACCCGCCAGACAACAGAATTGGTAAACAGAGTTGTTAATGAAACTTACGGCAAAGTTATATCATATCAAGGGTCTATTTGTGATGCTCGCTTTTCTAAATGTTGCGGAGGAATAATGGAGACTTTTGAAAACGTGTGGGAACCAATTATACACCCTTATCTACAAGGAAAACCTGATAACTATAGTGAATTTCCGATTCCAGACCTTTGTCGTGAAGAGGAAGCTGAAGATTGGATAAGGAACTCTCCCGATGCATTTTGTAATACACAAAATAAACAAGTACTTAAACAAGTTTTAAATGACTATGATCAAGAGACAACAGATTTTTTCAGATGGAAAGTAACATACAATCAGGAAGAACTTACGACGTTAATTAAAAAACATACAGGTATCAACTTTGGTCAGATCATAGATTTGCAGCCACTTGAAAGAGGAACCTCCGGGCGTATAAACAGGCTTAAAATTATTGGTACAGAAAGAGTAATGGTGATAGGAAAAGAGCTTGAAATTAGAAGAATATTATCCAATACTCACCTGTACAGTTCAGCATTTGTAGTTGATGCATTCGACGAGGACAGTGATGGTATTCCTCAGAAATTTATTTTAACGGGTGCCGGCTGGGGTCATGGAGTCGGACTTTGCCAGATTGGTGCCTCAATGATGGCTGAAAAAGGCTACAAACATAAAGAAATTCTCGCACATTATTACCCTAATTCTAAAATCCAAACTAAATATTAAATTGAATACTTAAGATCAGATTAACTAAATCAAATAATGAAAAACGAGCTTAGTAAAAGTAATTTCCGCAATCCATGGGCGTGGGTGCCAACTCTTTATTTTGCAGAAGGATTACCGTATGTAGCAGTCATGACAATTTCTGTGATTATGTACAAAAGGCTTGGACTATCAAATACTGAGATAGCACTTTATACAAGCTGGCTTTACTTGCCTTGGGTGATCAAACCGTTATGGAGTCCGTTCGTTGATATACTTAAAACAAAACGCTGGTGGATTATTTCTATGCAATTGCTTATTGGTGCAGGTTTGGCAGGAATTGCGTTTACACTCCCTACTCCATTCTGGTTGCAAGCTTCACTGGCATTTTTTTGGCTGATGGCATTCAGTTCGGCTACACACGATATTGCTGCTGATGGATTTTATATGCTTGCGCTTGATGATTCACAGCAATCATTCTTCGTTGGTATTCGCAGTACATTTTACCGTTTCGCATCTATAACCGGTCAAGGGCTTTTAATCATTCTTGCAGGTTATATTGAAAAAAAATCGGGTGAAATAACTTATGCATGGAGTCTGACATTTTTTATCATTGCCGGACTATTCCTTGCATTTTTCATATATCACCGATTTATACTCCCATATCCTGTTGATGACTTAGGCAAAACAGCACACACTCCTAAAGAGGTTTTGAGAGAGTTTGGCAATACATTTAAAACTTTTTTTACAAAAAAAGGTATTGTACTTGCTCTCACTTTTATACTCTTATATCGACTTGCAGAAGCTATGCTTGTGAAACTGGCATATCCTTTTCTACTTGACTCGAGAGAAGTGGGAGGCCTTGGTTTAAGTACTCAGGATGCCGGTATTGCTTATGGCACAGTTGGTGTAATTGCACTAACTTTAGGTGGAATTATTGGGGGGATTGTAGCATCACGTCAAGGTCTGAAACACTGGCTTTGGCCTATGGCTCTGGCAATTACACTTCCAAATATTGCTTTTCTGTTTTTAGCAATTTATCAACCCGAGAATTTTTTATGGATAAATTTAGCTGTTTTGATAGAACAGTTCGGTTATGGTTTCGGATTTACTGCATACATGTTATTTATGATATATTTCTCACAAGGTGAGCATAAAACAGCACATTACTCAATTTGCACTGGCTTTATGGCACTTGGAATGATGCTTCCCGGGATGGCTGCAGGCTGGATTCAGGAACAACTTGGATATGTAAGCTTTTTCATTTTTATCATGATAGCCACAATCCCTACCCTGTTGATAATTCCTTTTTTAAAAATAGATAAAGATTTTGGTAGAGCAATTAATAAAATCTAAACTTATGAACAAAGTAGCAATAGAACAACAAAGCGGAAGGTTATTGTCTCTTGATATCTTAAGGGGAATAACCATTGCCGGCATGATCATGGTAAACAACTCCGGATCATGGGATTATACTTATGCACCTCTTAGGCATGCACAATGGCATGGTCTGACCCCAACTGATCTGGTATTTCCTTTCTTCATGTTTATTATGGGTGTATCGACTTATATGTCATTACGAAAATTTAATTTTGAACCAACCAAGTCAGCAATTTGGAAAGTTACACGACGTACTATATTAATCTTCTTGATTGGACTAGCACTTGGCTGGTTTGGACAACTATGCAGTGGACTAGCCTCTGGTGAGTCATTTCTAGAGGCATCCAGTCACTTTGATACAATCAGAATTCTTGGAGTTTTACAACGTTTAGCACTTGCTTATGGCTTTGCAGCTCTCATCTCACTGTTTTTTAAATGGAAGCATCTTGTCTGGATTATTGCTTTTCTTCTGATTGGGTATTTCCTGATTCTAATATTCGGTAATGGATTCGAAATGTCAGAGCAAAACATAATTGCCGTAGTTGATAAAGCTTTGTGGGGAACAGATCATATTTATAAAGACTGGACACCAGAGGGTGTAAGAATTGCGCTTGATCCCGAAGGGCTTTTGAGTACCATTCCATCTATAGCACACGTACTTATTGGATTTCTTTTTGGAGGATTAATTGTTAAAAACAAAGATAATCACAAGAGAGTTGAAAAACTTCTGATATGGGGTACTATACTTGCTTTTTCCGGACTACTTTTACAATATGGATGCCCTATCAACAAAAAGATTTGGAGTCCCACTTTTGTACTCACAACAACCGGATTTGCCGCTCAATTACTGGGCCTACTTATTTGGATAATAGATATAAATCAAAAGAGGAAATGGAGTCGTTTCTTCCATGCCTTTGGAGTAAACCCACTCATAGTTTATGTATTTGCAGGTGTCTTAGCCAATCTGTTTTCAAGTATAAGGTTTAGTTGGCACGGTGAAACTGTTTCCATTAAGTCATTTATTTATGATGTACTAATCCAACCTTGGGCTGGTAATTACTTAGGTTCACTAATTTACGCCCTTATTTTTGTGACAATATGCTGGTTATTTGGTTATATTTTATACAAGAAAGAGATATATATTAAGATATAATAATGTATTAAATAAATGCTTTGGAAATTTTAATAGCAGATAGTGGCGCAACTAAGACAGATTGGTGTCTAATTAGCAATGGTGAAATATTACAACAATATAACGGTAAAGGAATTAGCCCTATATTTCAGACTCAAGATGAGATTGCTGAAGAAGTTAAGTTGAACATCTATCCTGTTTTTAATAAATGGGATATAAGTAGAATTTACTTTTATGGTGCTGGTTGTACAACTGAAAATATTCCTGTAGTAAAAAATGCAATCAACCAATCATTACTTATCAATAATATTGAAGTATATAGTGATATTATTGCAGCAGCACACTCTTTATGTGGTCACAATCCCGGTATTGCTTGTATATTAGGTACCGGAAGCAATTCTTGTGAATGGGATGGTAAGAAAATCGTGAATCAAATTTCACCACTTGGTTTTATTCTTGGAGACGAAGGCAGCGGTGCATCTATGGGCAAAGCTCTAATTGGAGATGCTCTTAAAAATCAGCTTACACATGGTTTGAAAGAGAATTTACTGGAAGAATATGATTTAACACCTTCACTTATTATTGAAAAAGTTTACAGGCAACCATTTCCAAGTAGATTCTTGGCTAGTCTGTCACCATTTATTGCTAAACATATAGAAGATGATTCTATTAAACGCATAGTAAGGAAGGATATAGACGATTTCCTCAAAAGGAATGTGATGCAGTACAACTATAAGGAAAACAAGGTTAACTTTGTCGGTTCAATAGCATGGCAATATTCTGATATCTTAAAAGAATCTGCAAATACTTATGGTATTGAAACAGGTAAAATTGTGAGATCACCGATGGATGGTTTAATTAAATATTATTCAGATAAACTATAGAATAAGATTTTATATGACATTTCTTAAGTATACAGAATATTCATAACTAAACTAAAAATTGGGAAATATAACATTACAGAAACGGACAATTATCACAATAAATTATGGCAATTATAATTAAAACAAATAACCCCGATCTTTTACTAGATAAAATTTATGAAGCGATAGAAAATAAAAAAGCAGAGAAATGGATTTCTACTGAAGATGGACGACTAACTTATGGTACATTACTCTGGAAAAACGAAGCCTTCTTTAAACCTCAAATTTGGGTTGATGACAAAGAGTTGCGGTTTGGTCTGCTTAAACGCAAAGACAGAAAACATATCTCTTCTAAATTATATGCATATTTCCACACAAAGTTTATTGAAATGCTTTTACTGAAATTTGATAAATACTTCACTTCAGTTACTGCTACAGCAAACAGAACAGAACCCGATATCTTTTAATATGGTTGAGTACAAACAAAGCATACTAATCGAACAACAAGGTTATTTGTATTACATGAGTTACTCTACACTATCACTTTGTTGTTTAAAGAAACAAAGCAAGTTTTGCAATTGAAAAAATAAATGACTAATTTAAAGGTTGAAAGATTTTTTATATGCATATTGAAAGAATTACCCATATTGATGAAAGCTATGTTACAGCATTCGAAAGATTAATGCCACAGCTCACGGGAAAGGATGAATATCCCACTTATGATGAACTTAAAAAAATTATTGAATCAGAAAACGTTCATCTATGCTTTGCTTTTGATGATGATGACAAAATCATCGGGACTATTACAGTGGTTATAGTTAGAATTCCTGCAGGAGTTAAAGCCTGGATTGAGGATGTTATAGTAGACGAAAAAGCCCGGGGAAAAGGTGTTGCCACTGCTATGATGTGGCATGCATTACAAATAGCCCGCACACAAGGAGTTGCTAAAGTTGATCTCACATCACACCCGGAGCGTGTAGCTGCAAACAAGCTTTATCAAAAGCTAGGATTCGAGAAGAGAGAATCTAATGTTTACAGATATTATATTGACAAAAAATAAAAATCCCGAAAACAAATATTACGGGATTTTATAAATGACACTGTTGATATTCATTCCGGCACCTACTGATGTTAAAACTATTATATCACCGCTTTCAAGCTGATGATCATTCATAGTTTCTCTTGTAATCATATCCAGCAGTGTAGGTACAGTTGCCACTGATGAATTACCCAGCCATGATATGGTCATAGGCATGATAGTATCAGGCACCTCATTTATACCGTATAGATCAAATAACCTTTTCAATATTGCATCATCCATCTTGCCATTTGCCTGATGAATTAATACTTTACTAATATCCGTGATGTGTAGGTTTAATTTATCCAGACCTGCCTTGATAGTTTTTGGAACATTTGACAATGCGTATTGGTATAATCTTCTGCCATTCATCTTAAGATAGTGCACTTTTTTCTCAGCAAGTTCAGCATTGTATGAATAACCCATATAAAGCATGTTTGCATAATCTAATGCATCACTGCGTGAGTTATGTCCAATTACTCCCAATGGTGATTCACTCTCACGGCCTTCCATGATTGCAGCACCTGCGCCGTCTGCATAAATCATACTGTCACGGTCATGAGGATCCGATATACGAGAAAGTACATCAGCTCCTACAACCAATATTTTACGAGCATCACCTGAACGTATATAATAATCTGCCTGAATCACTGCCTGAACCCAACCCGGACATCCAAACAACACATCGTATGCTACTGTAAAAGGATTTGAAATACCCAGTTTCTGTTTAAGTCTGGCAGCCATTGTAGGTAAAACATCAATTTGGATATCATCTGTTCTTGTTTCACCAAAATTGTGTGCAAAGATAATATAGTCAAGTTCTTCTTTGTCTATGCCGGCAGCTTCGATAGCCTTTTGTGAAGCAATTAATGCCAGATCAGTCGTTACCTGATCATCTTCTGCATATCTCCTTTCCGCAATCGTTGTGATTTCTTCAAATTTACGGGTAATTTCATCATTTGGTGTGTCTAACTTCTTACCTGTAGAATCATAAAACTCATTGGAATGAAAATACTCATTCTTAATTTGCTTAGTAGGAACATAACTACCTGTACCCGTAAAAACGCTATATATTTTTTTCATTTCTATATCATTATCAATAAAATATGACACTTTTGATTAACCTATTCTAAAACAATTAAACAGCAAATATACACAAAAGTCTTTACATAAAAACACCAAAATAGAACTGACGAAGATTAAAGTTATATTCCAGCCACTACATTGATTTTAGATTATTGTATAATTACTATAGTTTAGATCTTACCTGGCTCTGTTTTAAAAGGAGATTATAAGGGCAAGGTAAGAGCTATGTATGACTCAAGTAACACCAAAGTACATTCTAACTTACAATTTACTCATTAGAAAGATCTTCAAATAATTCCAGATCAAAGTAGGTGGCTGCGGAAGTAATATGATCGAATATATCAGAAACAATAGCCTCATACTCTACCCATACAGTTGTTGCAGTAAAAAAATACAATTCAAGTGGCATACCCTTTTCATTTGGCTGCAACTGTCTTACAATCAATAACAACTCCTTGTGAACTTTGGGATGATTTTTTAAATAATTGTAGATATATTGTCTGTACAGACCAATATTTGTTAGATTACGTCCATTTATAAGTAGTGATTTATCAATATTGTGCTCTTTATTGTAGTTCTCGATATCTTTGACCTTAGTTTGGATGTATTCTGAGATATGCTCAATCTTCTGAAGTTTCTCTATCTCCTCAGGTTTAATAAAGCGTATTGTACCCTGCTTAATATGAACTGATCGCTTAAGCCTTCTACCTCCGGTTTCCTGCATACCACGCCAGTTCTGAAACGAGTCGGACACCAAAGCATAAGGTGGTAAAGTTGTAATTGTTTTGTCGAAATTCCTAACTTTAACTGTTGTGAGAGTAATCTGGATTACATCTCCATCAGCACCATACTTAGGCATTGTAATCCAGTCGCCTATTCTTACCATATCATTTGCACTAACCTGCAAACTTGCAACAAATCCCAAAATGGAATCTTTAAAAATCAACATCAATATTGCTGAACCTGCACCCAAACCGGTAATTACAGCTGTTGTATCCTGACCTGTAAGTATTGAGAATAAAATTATAATTCCAATAATGTAGAAGATAATCTTAATCACCTGAACATAACTATCCAATGGTTTATCTTTCAGGCTGGGCTTCAGACGAAGTGTATCAGTTGCTGCATTAATAATCGACATGATAAGCCAAATAACATAAAATATAAGGTAAACATCTGCTGCCTTATCCATGAATTTCATCAATTTGGGGAATTGATCGAAGACAATGGGAATCGAACCTTTAACAATACTGAAAGGAACAATCATTGCCAAATAATGCGGGAATCGTCTTTCTTCCAGAAAAGTCAGAATTGGAGCCTTTGTTATTTTTGCTGAGTGATTTAAAATAGCTCTTAATATAGTTTTAGTGAGATATTGCACAATTAACACTAAAATTACCAATGCTACAAGCAGCAGTATCATGTTAATGTACTTTACCCAGTTTTCAGGGACGCCTATATTATTTAATAAATTTATTGACCACTCACTAATTGCACTTGTAGAACGGGAAATTTGTTCCATGTTTTCTTCATTCATAGTTCTTGATTTCTGTTTTTTTTAATTAAATAAACTCATATTCCAACACGTATTAATTAAGATAGGTGTTGAATTCATTATAGGGTTTTAGTTATAATAACCTGTTAAATACAAAGATACAAATTTCATTTTAACTAAAAAAAACGATTACAGAAAATATCAGGTAAATTCTATTTTATCTAAGCGATATTATAAAATGATTTTTTTTATGTAAGTTTGTACTGATGAATATCTAATTTAAAAAACAATACATAAATATGGGAAAAGTACTTATTATAGGTGCCGGTGGTGTTGGTACAGTAGTAGCTAATAAAGTAGCACAGAATAATAGTGTTTTCACAGAAATAATGCTTGCTAGTCGCACAAAAAGCAAATGTGATGACATTGCAGCAGATGTCAAAAAACGTACCGGTGTAACAATCAAAACCGCCAGAGTTGATGCAGACAATGTTCCGGAGCTGGTTGCACTCATGAATGAATTTAAACCTGAGATAGTAATAAACGTAGCACTTCCATATCAGGATCTGACAATTATGGATGCTTGTCTGGAAGCTGGAGTAAACTATCTTGATACAGCCAACTATGAACCTAAGGATGAGGCAAAATTCGAATATAAATGGCAATGGGCATATAAAGAAAGATTTGAAAACGCCGGACTAACTGCAATTCTGGGATGTGGATTTGACCCGGGTGTAACAAGTATATTTACTGCTTATGCAGCAAAACATCATTTTGATGAAATGCATTACCTTGATATTGTAGATTGCAATGCAGGTGATCATGGTAAAGCATTTGCCACAAACTTCAATCCTGAAATAAATATCCGTGAAGTTACACAAAAAGGTAAATATTGGGAAAATGGTGAGTGGATTGAAACTGAACCCCACGAGATACATAAACCTCTCACCTACCCTGAAATCGGACCAAAAGAATCTTATGTAATTTATCACGAAGAGTTGGAATCGCTGGTTAAGAATTTCCCTACTCTCAAACGTGCACGTTTCTGGATGACATTTGGTCAGGAGTATCTCACCCATCTGCGGGTAATACAGAATATCGGGATGGCTAGAATTGATGAGGTTGAATATAACGGTCAGAAGATTGTCCCTATACAATTCCTTAAAGCGGTTCTGCCTGATCCGGGAGAACTTGGAGAAAACTATACAGGTCAAACATCCATAGGTTGTCGCATCAGGGGGGTCAAAGACGGCAAAGAACTCACCTATTACATTTATAACAACTGCAGCCACGAAGAAGCTTACAAGGAGACTGGAGCCCAAGGTGTAAGTTATACAACAGGAGTTCCTGCAACAATTGGAGCCATGATGTTTATGCAGGGAATATGGAAAAAACCGGGAGTGTTTAACGTTGAGGAGTTTAATCCTGATCCATTTATGGAACAACTTAACAAACAAGGGTTACCCTGGCACGAACTGTTTGATATTGATCTTGAAGTTTGATTAAGTAATTTAAATGTCAGATTTCATCATTTTTGTTACTTTTGTAACGAAATAATTACGGTGCAGTAAAATCAATTGTATGCAACCCAGAAGTTTAGTTAATATAGGCGATTATGATCAGCAGGATATTTTCCGTATCCTCGAGAGTGCCACTAAGTTTAAGCAGAATCCTGACCGCGATTTGTTGAAAGGAAAAGTGTGTGCAACACTTTTCTTCGAACCTTCAACCAGAACACGTCTGAGTTTTGAGACTGCAGTTAGTCGTCTTAGAGGGCGGATTATAGGTTTTTCTGATTCTGCAACAAGTAGTTCAACAAAGGGAGAGTCCCTCAAAGATACTATTATGATGGTGAGCAATTATGCCGACTTAATCATAATGCGTCACCACCTTGAGGGATCTGCACGATATGCATCTGAGATATCACCGGTCCCAATAATTAATGCCGGCGATGGTTCCAATCAACATCCCACACAAACGATGCTCGATCTCTTCACTATTTACGAAACGCAGGGCACACTGGAAAATCTCACCATCACAATTGTAGGCGATCTGAAGTATGGACGCGCTGTTCACTCCCTTATTCAAGGATTATCATACTTCAACCCCACCTTTAATTTTGTGGCTCCCGAAGAGTTGCATATTCCTGAGAAATATAAACTGTTTTGCGATAATAAGAAAATTCCTTACAGGGAATTTACTAATTTCTCTGAGGAATCGATCAACAGTGCTGATATTCTTTACATGACCAGGGTTCAGAAAGAGAGATTTACAGATCTTATGGAGTATGAAAAAGTGAAGAATGTATACGTGCTTCATAATAGTATGCTAAGTGAATCTAAAGAAAATCTGAAGGTGCTGCATCCGCTTCCAAGAGTAAAAGAAATTAGTCAGGATGTAGATGACAGTCCTAAGGCATACTATTTCCAGCAAGCTAAAAATGGCATGTACACTCGTCAGGCAATAATTTGTGATCTTATGGGAATAAAAGTTGTATAAACTACTTTTAAAGTAACAAGAAATAAAAGAACCAGCATATTATGAGAAAAGCATTACAAGTTGCCGCTCTTGAAAACGGCACAGCAATAGATCACATTCCAACTGAGGCTGTGTTTAAAGTTGTTTCACTTCTTCAGCTGCAGAAACTTGACAATCGCATTACTATCGGGAACAATCTAAACAGCAACAAGATGGGTACAAAAGGACTTATCAAGGTTTCTGATAAGTTTTTCAAAGAGGACGAGATTAACCGTATTGCTTTAGTTGCCCCAAACGTTAATCTTAATATTATACGAAATTTTGAAGTTGTTGAGAAGAAAAAAGTCGTTTTGCCGGATGAAATTATTGAAATTGTTAAATGTAATAATCCCAAATGTATCTCGAATAATGAGCCAATGAAGACCAGATTTCATGTAACAGATAAAGAAAAAGTGGAAATTCAATGTCATTACTGCGAGGTTAAAATAAAAAAAGAGGAAGTCGTTTTATTATAAAAACGAAAGTATTTAGGTTATAAAAAATTGTAAACTATGCCACTAAATTTACCCGATAAATTACCGGCTATCGAAATATTAAAAAAAGAATCCATTTTTGTAATGGAGGATTTGAGGGCTTCAACACAAGACATACGCCCACTTAAAATACTCATACTTAACCTTATGCCACTTAAGATCTCAACAGAAACCGATCTGCTGAGATTACTGTCGAATTCACCTTTACAGATTGAAATTGAATTCCTGGGACTTTCCACTCATACACCAAAAAACACACCAATAGAACATCTGATGTCGTTCTACACAAATTTCTCTTCTATAGAGAACAGATATTTTGATGGAATGATAATTACCGGTGCACCTGTCGAAATGTTGAATTTCGAAGAGGTTAATTACTGGGATGAAATGACTCAGATATGTGATTGGGCAAGAACTCATGTCACCTCAACTTTTTATATATGCTGGGGAGCACAAGCTGCACTTTATCATTTTTACGGTATAAATAAATATCCATTAGACAAAAAGTTATTTGGTGTATTCAAACATAGAATTAATGATCCCTCTTTTCCTTTGTTTCGTGGATTTGATGATGAGTTTTATGCCCCTCACAGCAGGCATACCACAATATTAGCTAATGAATTGAAACAGCATAAGGAACTGACTATCCTTTCAGAATCTGATGAAGCAGGAGTTTATATAGCTACTTCACGTGGCGGAAGAGAATTTTATGTGACTGGTCATTCTGAATACTCTCCACTGACACTACACAATGAATATTTAAGGGATAAAGAAAAAGAAATGGATAATGTTGATCTTCCACAAAACTATTACACAAACAACGATCCCTCTCAACCACCTTTAGTAAAGTGGAGATCACACGCTAACATGCTATATATAAACTGGCTGAACTACTTCGTATATCAGGCTACACCATATAACATCAACGATATTATGCAGTTGGGAGACTTATAATTATTGTTTATTAGATTATGACAAGGCAAATGAATAAGTTATAAAAATAAGAATCTGTTTTTGTGGTAAAATTATCAGAAAATGATGATAAAGTGACTATTGACAAGGTGAGAGTAGCCTTCTTCAATGATATACTTGTAAAAGATTTTGACGGTGCAGTTAAAACTATGTACCAGTTAATAAACCGCATTGACTCGTCGCGTTTCGACTATCTGTTTTTTTGCGGTATGCAGCCAAAGCAAAAAACAAGCCTCAATATTGTAAAAGTACCTTCAATAATTGTTCCTTTTAATATTTCATACAAAGCAGCACTTCCTGGTCTTTCCAAAAGGAAATTACTTAAAAAACTAAATGACTTTAATCCTGATGTAATACATATTTCTACTCCATCATTATTGGGATTCTTTGCACTTAAATATGCTAAAGAGAATAATATCCCGGTACTTGCAATTTATCATACTCATTTTATATCGTATATGAAGTATTATTTTAAAATACCTTTCATAGTAAAATGGGCTGAATCGTTTGTTGAAAGACTTTATAGAAAGTTCTACAATAATTGTGACGTTGTTTATGTACCTACACATTTTATGATGAGGGAACTTGTGGAACACGCAATTTCGAAGAAGGTACTCAAACAATGGCATAGAGGTTTAGATACCAAACTATTTAATCCAGGTAAGAAAAATAAAGAATATATCAAAAACATCACAGGCAATTATAAACCTTGTATTTTGTATGCATCTAGAATAGTATGGGAAAAAAATATTGAAACTCTTTTTAATATTTATGATAAGGTAGTAGAACAAAATATGAGCGTAAACTTTATAATAGCTGGGGATGGTGCTGCGGAGCCGGATGCAAGACAACGTATGCCTAATGCAATCTTCCTGGGCAAATTAAATCAGGACGAACTTGGTACACTTTATGCATCATCAGATATTTTTGTTTTCCCTTCCATTTCGGAATCATACGGAAATGTAGTGGTAGAAGCCACAGCATGTGGATGCATTCCTGTTATTGCTCGAGGTGGAGGTTCACAGGCACTTGTTGATGATGGCAAAACGGGGTTTCTCTGCGAACCTAATGATGCAAGTGATTATATTGATAAAATAAGACTTCTGCTGAATGATGATGAACTTAAACGTAAAATGCAAGCCGAAGGAAGTAAATATATTTCCCTGTTGAGTTGGGAAAGCCTGGCAAAAAATTACTTCAACGATATTGAACAACTTGCAAAAGATCATTCAAAGTAATTTATGGTAACGTTCATTCAAAAATACAGAAAATATATTATAGCAGTTCTTTTAGTTACTGTTTTTCTTTTGATAAGCCGGTTTGTCGCATCTATTGATTTTGACAAGTTTAAGGTGTATGTTTCTGAGATGCCCGGGATGTTTGCAGGTGTTGTGCTTGCATCATTAATATCCTATACTTCATCAACAATTGCATGGTCGCTGTGTATGGGAGGTGAAGGCAAAAAAATATCATTTCCTTCACTTTTTATGTTCCGACATGTTGGTGAGATGTTGTCGGCATTTAATCCCACAAGTGTGATTGCAGGTGAAAGTCTCAAAGCTGTAATCCTCCACAAGAAAGGAATTGACGGTACACAGGGTGTTAGTTCGATACTCTTGCACAGAATCTTGATTATTTTTTCCAGCGTACTGCTGATGGCAATTTCAATAGTCTATATTACTGTTGACTCTATTACCAATAACGGCGCAAGCATACTTATAATAATATCTGTAATTGCCATAATATCAGCAATTGCATTTTTTGTACTACGGTTTATAGTACACCCAAAATTATTCCTTGCAAAAACAATAGATAAATTAAGAAAGAAAACCAATTGGGCATTTCTGACGGTTAATGTGATAAAATCCTCTTACGAAATGAACAGAGTTGCTTCGGTTTACTTCAGGGGAAATAAGGGGCGATTTCTTGTAGCATTTTTGTTGTGTACAATACACTGGATATTTGGTTCTGTTGAGTTTTTAATAGTACTGAGAATGATGGGGCTGGATATTAGCCTGATGCAGGCTGTTGTTGTGGAAATGGGCGTTTCACTCTTCAAAACCATAGGAATGATTGTTCCAGCTCAGATTGGTGTTGAAGAATATGGCAATAAAGTGATGCTGGATGTCATAGGTGTTGTAAGCAACGAGATATGGCTTGTAGTAACACTAATGCGAAGAGGGCGTCAGTTATTCTGGCTGCTCATAGCTGGTATTTTCACGATGATAATATCAAAGAAATCGAATATTAAATTACATAGATGACCGAAATACTTTGCGTTACTCATAAATATCCACCATCCATCGGCGGAATGGAAAAACAAAGCTACGAACTTATAAAAGGTTTAAGCAAATATTACAAAACCCATGTTATAGCGTATCAAAACGACTCAAATAAAACATTTTGGTTCGCCAGTTTGCGTTCAAAAATTCAGAAAGAACTATCTAAACATCCGGGAATCAAACTCATACATTTAAATGACGGTTCGATGGCAGCAGCATGTCTTTGGCTGCAAAAAAACACATATATTCCAGTTGTTGTTACCTATCATGGACTTGATATAACTTTTCCCCTTGACTTCTATCAAAGTAAGATAGTTTCAAAACTAAATAAATATCAGGGGGCAGTATGTGTAAGCGAATTCACACGAAATGAATGTATAAAAAGAGGTTTCGATGAGAATACTACATTCACTGTCAGAAACGGAGTTGACATTTCTATGGGAGATATTCCTAAAGACAGTGAGTTTGTGGATAAACTGAAAAATCATTACGGCATTAATATAACGAACAAAAATATTATTCTTGCAATCGGACGACCGGTTAAGAGAAAAGGTTTTTCATGGTTTATAAAAAATGTGATGCCGCTTCTTGATAAGAATACACTATTAATTATGACAGGTCCAATAAAAAATGAACCATCATTTTTTGAGAAAAGTATACAACATTTACCTGGGAGCCATAATATTGAACTTTTGCTTGGTATTGCCAACGATACCGAAGATCTAAACAAAGAACTGGGTAAGCATAACAATATTTTCCATCTTGGAAGTGTACCATTCAGTGATTTAGTACAATTACTTTCGCTTGCGGATATTTTTGTTATGCCCAATATTGTTGTTGAAGGTGATGAAGAAGGTTTCGGACTAGTAGCTCTTGAAGCAAGCATACGTGGAACGTATGTACTGGCCTCAGGAATAGAAGGCATCACAGATGCTGTGATTGACGGCAAAAATGGAACACTTTTACCTTCGGGGGATGCAGCTGCATGGGCTGACAAAATAAAAGAATTACTTAGCGATAAAAATAAACTACAAGAATTGGCAGAAAAAGGTAAAAAATATACCCTTGAAAATTATTCTTGGAACAATATGATAAGCGGGTATCATGAGGTATTCGAAATGATTATAAATCCATTAACTAACTCACACCATAGCAGATAATTTCAAACAGACCGGTTTACTGACTTCTATATCCTGATTTGTATCAGTGAGCATACCTGTTTCAATATCAATCTTAAATACCTGAATTCTATTTTCATCTCTGCCGGCAACCAGAAGAAATTTACCGTTTGGTGTAATCACAAAATTCCTTGGATGCTTTGCTGTAAGTTGATAACCTACTTTAGTGAGAGTTCTATCATCCTCGTTTATGGAAAAAATTGCTATCCCATCAGCATTTAATCTGTTTGATGAATAAAGAAAGCGTCCATCAGGAGAGACGTGAATATCAGCACTTCCGCGGGCACCTGTTGTATCAGAGACAATAGTCTGTTTTAGCTCCAGTTCTCCGTAATTGTAATCATAAACAAGAACTTCACCCGACAGCTCTCCTAGTAAATAAAGATAACGACCACCGTCAGGGTGAAAATCAAAGTGACGAGGACCTGTGCCGGCCGGTACCGAAAACTCTTTCAGGCTATTTTGCTGTATAGATGGCTGACCCTCGAAAGGTGTATCCAGAACTGCCATACGATATAGTTTGTCTGAGCCTAAATCTGAAGCAAATATGAATCTTCCATCAGGAGAATACATTATACTATGTAAATGAGATCTTTCTTGACGAATAGAATCAGGTCCGCTTCCTGTGAAAAACAAAACGCTATTTGCAGTTGCAATATTTCCTTCACCATTTGTGTGAAATGAAGAAATACTACCTCCGTTGTAGTTAGCAGTATGCAGATTTCGACCTTTATTGTCGATAGTAATATAGCACGGTCCCTGGCTTAATGTGGGTTGTGAATTAACAGGAGTGAGAACTCCGTTTTTCCTGTCAAATGAGAATGAGTGAACAGCACTTTTATCTTTTCCACTTTCACTTACAGCATATACAAAATTACAATCCGGACTTAACGTAAGATATGAGGGATTATCAATAACAGCCATACTAATTGAATCTGATACTCCAGTTTCTGAATTGAATTTATATACATAAATCCCCTTGCTTTCTTTATCAGATGTGTAAGTGCCAATTAACAAAAACAAATCTCCATTCGTAGTTTGTAAAGAGGAGAAGCTATCTTCAACCACTTTTTCTTCATAACTGTCTCCTGATTTATTTTCGTTACAAGAAATAAGCAAGAAAACAGAAAGAACCATCACTAACACTTTATTTAGCATAAATTTATTTTTTACATTGTAAACCACACGAAAGTAGACCATTTTTTTCAAAAAAACCATCTTTATACTAATAATTATAACTTATATGTAAGTTATAGTTATAATCAAACAAAAGACACAGGATTAAAATAATTAAATAGATTTTGCGATAAAAGTTGCGAATAATGCAGAGTCTGATTACTTTTGCAGTCTGTTAAAAACGATGTCTCCTAAAAAAAAATAACAATATTATGCTAACCAAAATATTATCGGTTACCGGTCGCCCCGGATTATTTAGACTAATCTCTACAAATAAAAATATGAATATCGTTGAGTCCTTGACTGATGGAAAACGGATTCCGGTGTATATGCACGAAAAGGTAGTAGCATTAAGTGATGTATCAATGTATACCAATGAAGATGATATACCTCTTCGGGAAGTATTTAAGAAGATAAAAGAGAAAGAGAATGGTAAACCGGTAAAACTTTCATCTAAAGCTTCAAATAAGGAGTTTTTTGACTATCTTGAGGAAGTTTTGCCTGAATATAATAAAGAAAGTGTATATGCATCAGATGTAAAGAAGTTGATTTCTTGGTATAACATACTTATGGAGCATAATATCAACCTTGAAGAAGTGGAAGAGAAAGAAGAAATAGCTCCAGTAGGTGAAACAGCTGAACTTGAAGAGGAATCACTTAAAGGAAAAGAATGAGATAAATACAGAACAGATGCATTCAGACATTAACATAGCATCTAAAACTACAATTTTTAATTTCAAATATCTTGAATATCAAAAACTTAGCCACTAGAGCAGTGGCAGGTATTCTATATATACTAATAATACTTATAGGTGTATTAGGAGGAAGATATTCCTTTCTAATAATCTTCAGCTCCATACTAGGCATCGGTTTGTTTGAATTTTACCGGATGATGGAGAAGGATACCTCTCATGCAATAAGTAAAATATTCAATATATTTATGGGAATATTGATATTTTTATCCGCATTCCTATTTTTAGAAGATATATCAAGATATTTTTTACCTGCTACAGTTCTGACCTATCTTCTGGTATTAATTTCATCCACAACATTTATAAAGAGAAATGATGTCTTGCACGGTATAATTTACTCGGCCTTCGGACAATTATATATAACCTTACCTATGTGTTTGCTGATGCTGATTTCCTATTCTCAGCCATATAATTATGCAGGAATTGGATATGACTATATACCTGTGATCGCACTTTTTGTATTCCTATGGGTTAACGATACGGCAGCATATTTTATCGGCTCACTAACAGGTAAACACAAGCTTATAGAGCACATTTCACCCAAGAAATCAGTAGAAGGTTTTGTTGCGGGTATTATTTTCACTTTACTTTCGTCTTTAATATTTGCACATTTATATCCGGATTTCTCTATAGTATTTTGGGCTGGTTTTGCATTAATAGTTTCCTTGTTTGGCACTTTGGGAGATCTGTTTGAATCGCTGATTAAACGTACATGTTCAGTAAAAGATTCCGGTAACCTAATACCGGGTCATGGTGGTATATTAGACAGGATTGACAGTCTTCTTATAGCAATACCTGCAGTATTTCTTTATCTGATTATCTTTCTTTCCATTTAACTCTGATACTTTCTGTTATTTTCTATACTTCAACTTTTTAGTGGTTAATTTTCTTTTATTATAAAACAAAAAGTCCAGTTTGTACGTTTTAAAAAAAACGATTAAATGTTTCAATAAAGCAACGTTTACACAACGACAAAAACACAGGGTAAAATGAACAAAAAATCGATTGGAACAAATGCCGGTATAATATGGAATCTTTTAAACAACAACCAAAGATGGAACATCAAACAGTTGTGCAAAAAATCCGGTTTATCAGAAAAAGAGGTTTACAGCGCTATTGGTTGGCTTGCAAGGGAGAATAAAATTGAAATTGAGAAGTCCAATAATGGTGAAGAAGATTACTATCTTGTTATAGAATATTATTTCTGAGTTCCATGAAGACTAAGGTTAAAAAAAAGTCTGAATTTTACCATTCAGACTTTTTTTTCTAATGTATAGTAATTATCACATAATACCTCTTTCACGAAGACGTTTCTGCCAATTCCATGCTGATAACATTGTATCTTCAAGCGATTCATTGGCTTTCCATCCTAATACGTTGTTTGCTTTATCAGGCTGAGCCCAAATCTGTTCAATATCTCCTTCACGACGACCTACTATTTTATAGTTAAGCGATGTACCTGAAACTTTTTCAAACAGATGGATTAATTCAAGTACAGAAGCACCTTTTCCTGTTCCAAGATTGAAGATTTCAACACTCTCATCTGATTTGTTATTAAGCATTCTTTCAATAGCTATAACATGCGCTTTTGCTAAATCTACAACATTTATGAAGTCACGTATGCATGAGCCGTCAGGAGTATTGTAATCATCACCAAAAACACTTAATTGTTCACGAATTCCAATTCCGGTTTGTGTAATATAAGGCACCAGGTTTTGTGGTACACCGATTGGCAACTCCCCTATTTCGGCTGAAGGATGAGCTCCTATAGGATTAAAATATCGAAGAATTATACTCTTTATTGGTGCACCAGAGTGTATGAAATCTTGTATTATTTCTTCGTTGATCTGTTTTGTATTTCCGTATGGAGAAGCTGCCGGTTTTATAGGAGCATTCTCGTCAATTGGATTTTTATCCGGTTCGCCATAAACCGTGCAGGAAGAGGAAAAAACAATACCTTTAACTTTATTTTCAGGCATTAATTCTAGCAGGTTTATAAGTGAATCAATATTATTCTGATAATACATTAGTGGCTTTTTAACTGATTCTCCTACAGCTTTACTTGCAGCAAAATGTATTATCCCTTCAAATGAATGCTCTATAAATAAAGATTTTAAAGCATTTTTATCAGTACAATCCATTTCATAGAAAAGTGGCTGCTTACCTGTAATTTTTGTTATTCCATCTAATACTTCTGTATTGGAATTCGATAAATTATCAATAATCACAACCTCATAACCTGCTTGTTGTAATTCAACTACTGTATGAGAACCAATATATCCGGTTCCTCCGGTCACCAAAATTTTTTTTACCATAATGTTTGAATGTTTTTTCTTTTACTTACAACTTTCAAAATTACTAAAAATAAAGGTTGCTTAGATTATCACAGACATTTAATTATATAAGTTTTATAATTATTGTCTTTTAAATTTTATTAGTATTTTTGTTTAATATGAATATTTAGTGCTTGATTTATTTCAAAGGTTCATTTGGAGATATGATTAAATACACAGTAAAGACATATTACAAAAAAGGAGATCTACCGGACTTGCAAGATGTTAATTTTTTCCACTATACTTCTTCCTTTGATTGGTATTCTAAATCTTCTGCGTATACGCCTTTAATGATTGTTGCATTTGATGGCAAAAAACCAATAGCAGCTATATTTGCCGTAATAATTCGTAGAAACAGCTTTTTGAAGGGCACAATTTTTAAAAGATGTTTTATATCCCAACAACCTTCTTTCTTTGACAAAAGCTATTCTCAGATAGACGTTTTCAATCTATTAATAACTCACCTAGTAAATGAAGTTAAAAACAAGGTTTTTTTAATACGATACGACTCACTAAATAGTACAGTATTTGGCTATAAAGGTTTTCGGGAAAACAGATTTTATACAACAAAATGGATCAATATAAGAAACTCATTACAGAGAAAGAGAAAAATTTGGGATCAATTATCAACTTCAAGAAAAAATCAGGTTAATAAAGCAATTAAAAAAGGAGTTAAGATTGAAGAGCTTATTTCTGAAGATAGCTTACCTGAGATATATAAACTGATTGAAAGTACTAACAATAAAAAAATTACACACAGATTCCCGCCCTACCAGTATTTCGAAAATTTTTACCGCTTCTACATCCTTAAAGGTAAAGGAAAAATTCTACTGACACGTTATCAGAATAAAATTATTGGAGGAGCCATTCTAGGTTTTGAAGATACCACAAATGTATTTTGCCTTTATTATTGGGGGAAAACGAAACGATACAAAACAGTTTATCCAACTATATTCACCCTTTATTCAGCGATGCAGTTAGCGGAAGATAACGGATTTATGTTTTTTGATTATATGGATGTTGGATATATCAATAAAAATGCGGGTCGTCCACGGTTTTTACTTCAGTTTGGAGGCAAACAGACAGCTACAAGACGCTGGTATAGATATAATTGGGGACTTCTCAATTTTCTTGCAAATAAAATTTATGACTAATACCGTTTATTTTGTGAATAAAAATAAAGAAAAGGATTTACAGAGCGAATTATACTAAATAAATTTAAAATAGTGATTTTTCAGGTTCAATTATTTGGACAATATCCCAATACACTATATATTTGCATCGTGTTTTTCATGGTATTAGATTTAAGGTTAACAATGAAGATTGGTTGTCGTGAGACAACCTTTCCTTTTTTATACCAGTCAGTAATAAATTAATCCTTAAAAACAAGTCCCCAATAATTTCATATCCCCTGTGCTTCAAAAAATTAGCATAATCAAGATAACCGGTTCTAAAGCCTTCGATTAGAAATTAATAATTAAAGATCAATCATCTTTGTACTTTTCCCATAGGTTAGAATGTATAACTTGCTTTGTTTTATTGATTATTTCAGGAATTGATTCTTCTGTTATTTCATTTGCAGGAATAGGTTTATGTATCACCAATTCAAGTTTACCCGGTTTAATGTGCAATGTGTTTCTCTTCAGAACATCAAAAGAACCGTTTATGGTCAATGGAACAATAGGCAGATTCAATTCTTGAGCTATATAAAATGCACCTGCCTTCAAACGCCCCATTTTGCCGGTATGAGAGCGTGACCCCTCAGGGAAAATGACCATTGACACACCATCTACTATTTTTTCTTTTGCATTTATTATACTTGATGCTCTGGCACCAGGGCTTGAATTATTTACAAAAACATGTCCGGCTTGCTCAGAGGCAAAACCAACAAAAGGAATATTACGCAGACTCTGTTTCTGCATCCATATTATATTTTGATTTAAAAAGCCATAGACCAAAAAAATATCATAAGCACCCTGATGATTAGCAACAAAAATATAAGATTTATTAGGATCAATATTTTCGTGCCCAGTGGTTTTAACACTACATAGTGATAACCAACAAATGAATCTGCACCACCATTTAGGAGGATAGTAACCCCAAAATTTACTACCAAAAAAAGGTGTCATTAGCATAACGATCAACGCCGTTATAAAAGTCATCACAATAAAGAGTGGGACAAATATAATCCATTGATATAAAAAATACAGAACTTTTCTCACTACTTAATTTTATATGGAAAAACAATTTTACAAAAATAAAAAAAAAGATGTTGATTATGGTGTATAAATATACATTTTGATTGCTTTTGCTTATAACTGACAACTAAAAAAATATTTATCTCAAATAATTTCCTAGTTTGTTGAATTTTGTGTTTATTTGTGTTACGAAATCAATAACATAATTATTATACACACATGAAAGAGTTTGCAAAATACATCGGCGTAATAGTAATGCTAATTGGCGTTGCTTTTTTGGTCATACCATTTTTAATGGGTTCTACTACTAATAATATCCTTATTATAGGAATGGTTTTGATTGTTAATGGTATGTTGGGTCACATATATATAAACAACATGAAGAAAGGTGGTGTTGTAAGCAATATCCTTTGGGCAATTTTCTTGTTAATCGTGCCATTTGTATTATATTATTTTGCCAAAAAAAGTGCATATACTGAACAAGAAATTGCAGCGTACAATTAATTTGATTTCACTTTAGAAACGTCTGCAATATAAAAAAACAGCAAATACCCCTCGGTTACTTCCAGGGGTATTTTTCTTTGACCTTTTCTAAACAATACTAATAATATAATATCTATTTTCTAACAACATATAGCTGAAAATTCTCATAGCGTTTAACTTCAATTTCATCTCCTTTTTCAATCATACCACGCAAAGAAATAGCATCATAATATTCTCCATCAATATTTACTTTACCGGATGGGCGAAGAACCGTAGCAGCAAATCCGGTTTTTCCAACAATTGATTTCGGCTCCATAGGTACTGACACATAACCTTCCTGATCTGCATGAAGAGCAACATTCATAAATATTCCTTTCTTTCCAATACGACTCATGAGATATATGATAAGAATGATGCCCATCCCCATACCACCTAAAACAGTTATAAAAGCTCTAAAGATTTCTCTTGCAGGCAACCCTTCAAAATTAAAATTAATGTTTCCTACAAGTGCCAATATAAGTGATGCTAATATAAGTACAATCCCAAGTATACCTGTAACACCAAATCCTGGTACAACAAATATCTCAAAGACAATAAAAATAAGTCCCAGAACAAAAAGCAACACCTCCCAGTTCTGAGCATAACCTGTTAGATAAAGAGGAGTGAAATAAAGTATAGCAGCAGTTAATGCCGCGGCCGAAGGGAAACCAACGCCGGGAGATTGTAACTCAAAGTATATTCCTCCGATTATAAACATAATAAGAAATGCTTGAACTACACCATTTGTGAGAAAACCTTTGATTTTATCATAAAGTGTTGGATTATAAGTCTCCAAAATATAGTCATTATACCCCAACTGTGATACAATAACCTCGTGAACACTCTCTGCTATACCTTCACAATAGCCTAACTCTATGGCCTGACTCGCTGTTAACGTGAGTATTTGTGTCGAATCAGCATAACCGGGTATAACGATTCGCTCATCTACCATAGCCTCTGCAATAGTAGGATCGCGTCTCCATAAACTTATTGTATCACCGTTTTCAATAATTGTAATTTTTCCATGACTTTCTGCTGTGGCACGCATAATACCTCTCATATATGATTGGTATTTATCAGGTGCTTTAGCTCCGGTGCTTCCGTCTACAACTGTTGCAGCTCCTATCGATGAACTGTTCTTCATATAAATACTGTCACAGGCAATTGCAATAAGAGCTCCTGCTGATGCAGCGTTTACATCAATAAATACATAAACAGGAATCTTAGAGTTAAGAATAGCTGTACGCATTGAATCTGCCTCTAAGACCCCTCCACCGTAAGTATTCATATCCAGAAGAACTGCATCAGCATTTTTAAGTTGTGCTTCATGAAGTCCATTTCTTAAATATATCCATGTATTACTACCGATATTTTCCATGATATTTATACGATAAATTATCGGTTTGGAGTCCTGCGCAATAATATCAAATGATATTAAATGGAGAAATAACAAAAATGTAAAAGATATTTTTTTCATTCGTTACTGGGTTATATCAACAAAGATAATAGAATTTGCAATTTTCTGATTATTAAAACATATTAAGTACATATTAAAACTAATAATAATATGTAGAAGATAAAAAATCATTTTTATTATGTAAATTTGATATTAAAAATATGATTTAATGAAAAAGTTATTATTTATTATTCTTGCAAGCTCAATATATTTTCATGCCACTGCAATGAATGACGCGCGTATGATGCGTTTTCCGGACATAAACGGCGATCTTATAACATTTGTATATGCAGGTGACATCTGGACTGTTAACGCCGGTGGAGGCGAAGCAAAAAGGCTTACATCCCATCCCGGGATAGAATTATTTCCTAAAATTTCACCAAATGGTAAATGGATAGCATTTTCTGCTGAGTATTCAGGAAGCAGGCAGATATGGGTAATGTCCTCAGAAGGTGGTGTTGCAAGACAGCTTACTTTCTATAACTCAGTGGGTGTTATGCCCCCAAGAGGTGGATTTGACAATGTAGTGCTGGATTGGACTCCTGATAGTGAAAGAATACTCTTTAGATCAAACAGAACTTCATTTGGTGATAGAAACGGAAGATATTTTACTATTAGTATTAATGGCGGAATGGAAGAGTCACTGCCTATAGTAAATGGAGGTTTTGCTTCTTATTCTCCCGATGGAACACAAATTTGTTTCACTCCTGTTGATCGTGAATTTCGTACATGGAAAAGATACAAAGGAGGTAGAGCAACTGAACTGTGGATATACGATCTGAAAAAGAATTTATCCGAACAGATTACAAATTGGGCTGGATCTGATCAATGGCCAATATGGTATGGTGATAATATTTATTACGCATCCGATAAGGACACCCGACTAAATATACATCGCCATAACGTTAAGACCGGCGAAAATATTAAAATTACCAGTCATACAGAGTTTGATGTAATGTGGCCTTCGGGAAGTAATGGAAAGTTGGTCTATGAAAATGGAGGTTATCTTTATGTACTTGATCTGAATAGCAGAAAATCAAACAAGATTAATGTTTCTATAAATTATGACAATCCTAATTTACAGCCTTACTTTAAGAATGTAAAAGATTTTATTGGCAGCTACTCACTTTCTCCAACTGCCAAAAGAGCACTTTTTGAAGCAAGAGGCGATATATTTAGTGTTCCTGCTGAAAATGGAGAAATAGTTAATCTTACAAATACTCAAGGTGTACGGGAAATTTCTCCTGTATGGTCCCCCGACGGAAAACAGATTGCATACTTTTCAGATGAGACTGGCGAGTACGAATTGTATCTCCTTGAAAATAAGAATGGTGCAAAACCTCGTCAAATTACTAATAGTTCATCAGCCTGGAAAAATAGCGCTGAGTGGTCTCCTAAAAGCACACAACTTGTTTATAGCGACCGGACAATGACGCTTTGGTTAGTGGATATTATAACTGGAAATGAAACTGAGATCGATAAAGCTACCGGTGAGGAGATAAGAGATTATACATTTTCTCCCGATGGCGATTGGATTGCATATAGCAAATCTTTACCTAACTATCAATCGGCATTGTGGTTGTATCAATTATCAACGGGTAAAAAACATCAAATCACAGATGCTTCTTTTTCTGATGGGAATCCGGTTTTCAGCACCGATGGAAAATTTTTATTCTTCCTCTCCAATAGAGATTTCAACCTGACATTTAGCAGCTTTGAGTTCGATTATCTATATAATAATGCGACACGTATTTATGCTATTCCTCTACTCAATGACGGAACTAAACTTACTACTTTTATAAAAGATGAAGAACCTTATGATAATGAAGGATCTGCAGGCAGTGAGCGCAAAGAGAATAACAAAAACAAAGCAAAAACTGATATAAAGGTAAATATAGATATTGAAGGTATTCAAAACCGTATAGAAGTACTTCCGATGACCTCAGGCAATTATCGTATTTTAGGGACAGTTGATGAAGGATTACTCTTCTCTTCAGGTAATAAAATAATGAGATATAATATTAAAGAAGAAAAAGTAGAAGATATTTTAGAGGGAGTCGGATTTGCAACACTTTCAGCTGACGGTAAATCATTCATTTATCGTAATAATGGTGATTATGCCATTGCAAAAAACCAGACTGGACAGAAAATCGGAAACGGCAATCTTGATCTTGCAAAACTGATGATGAAGATTGATCCTGTAAAGGAGTGGAATCAGATTTATGATGATGCATTCAGAATATTCAGGGACTATTTTTATGTAAACAACCTGCATGGAGTTGATTGGAATGGTATTAAAGAAACTTATGGCGCTTTACTACCTTATGTACCAAGTAGATTTGATCTGGATTATATTCTCAATGAAGTAGTTAGTGAAACCAACACCGGGCACTCTTATGTGGATTGGGGTGATATAGCTAAAGTAGAACGCATAGATGGAGGTTTATTAGGTGCTGAGCTTGAATCAGATCTTACCACAGGACGTTATAGAATAAAGAAGATATATCAAGGTGAAAACTGGAATGAGGATCGACGATCTCCTCTGACTGAAAGTGGGATTTTTATAAATGAAGGTGATTATATTATCAGTATCAACGGAGAGGAATTAACCACAGACAAGAATCCCTACGAAATACTTGAAAACCTTGGAGGCAGATACATAGAACTTACCGTTAATGACAAACCTTCTGGAGCAGATGCTGATACATATACAATAAAAACAATCACCAGTGAGCAACAATTAAGGTATCTTGATTGGGTAAATGAAAGGCGTAACCTTGTTGAAAAGTTATCTAATGGAAGAATTGGTTATATACATGTACCTAATACATCCTATGAAGGAAACATGGAGTTGTTTAGGGGCATGCTCACGTATAACGATAAAGAAGCTCTTATAATAGATGATAGGTATAATGGTGGCGGTTTTATTCCTGATAGAATGATTGACCTTCTTAATCGCAGAACACTCGTTTACTGGCATAGAAATAATATTGAGTTGCCTATGAAATCTCCCGGAATTGCTCACGATGGTCCTAAAGCAATGCTTATAAACGGTTATTCCTCTTCGGGAGGTGATGCTTTCCCCTATTTCTTTCGTAAAACAGGTGAGGGCAAGTTGATTGGTACTCGCACCTGGGGTGGTCTTGTAGGAATATCCGGTAATGCCCGTCTTGTTGATGGAGGATACATTTCTGTACCAATGTTTGGTGTTTATGATGAGACAGGTCAATGGATAATAGAAGGAGTTGGTGTATACCCTGATATAGAAGTAATTGACAGACCAGATGAATTAGCAAAAGGAAATGATCCATCAGTAGAGAAAGCAGTGGAAGTTTTATTAGAAGAACTGAATAATTTACCCCGTAAGGAAATCAAAGCACCTACCCCACCCGACAGATCTAAATGGATAGAAATTGATATAAAATAAATATCATTCGATAAATACACAGTAAACGGGAGATGATTGAATTTTTAAATCGTCTCCCGTTTTTTATGTTAATATCACATCTTTTTAAAAGTATGTACGTTAAATATTAATTTGTTAAAACAATTATAATTAAACATTTGTTGTAATATTGAATTCAAGAATTATAAACCAAAATTATATGAAGCACTTAATTATTACAGCACTTTTTTCATTATCCTTTCTCTTTTTATCAGCTGCTTGCGATGAAGGTAAAACAAAAAATGAGCAAGGAAATCCGTTAATTATTCTACCCCCTGTAGAGACACAAAAACCAAATACAACTTATAAACCGGCATTTGAAGGTCAGACAAGGATTGCAGGAGTTAAAACAACTACACCTTATGAAGCAAAGGTTATCTCCTCTGAACTAGATAACCCATGGGCTGTTACTTCACTCCCTGACGGTCGTTTGGCTATAACAGAAAAAGGCGGTACAATGCGAATAGCAACTACTGAGGGTATAGTTAGTGGTAAAATAGAGGGATTCCCTGAAGTAGATGACAGAAATCAGGGAGGGTTACTGGATGTGGCTCCGGCACCTGATTTTTCAACAAGCAGAACACTTTACTTTACACTTGCTGAAAGAACACCACAAGGCTCTCTTACAGCTGTAGGTAAAGGAATACTATCAAATGATGAAACTACAATTGATAATTTTCAAATAATTTACCGTGCAATCCCCTATTTTGATAATAGTATGCATTTCGGAAGTCGAATTGTATTTGATAAGGAGGGTAATATTTTTATCACAACAGGTGAAAGATCCAGCCTAGAAACCCGTTACAATGCACAAAAACTTGAGACTGCTCACGGAAAAGTGATACATATTACCACTGATGGAAATGCTGTTCAGGGAAATCCATTCATTAATACTGAAGGTGTACTTCCTGAAATTTATAGTTTTGGCCATCGAAACCCGCAGGGATTGGATATTCATCCGGTGACCGGTGAACTATGGCTTAGTGAAATGGGGCCGCGAGGAGGAGATGAACTTAATATAATAGAGTCGGGAAAAGATTATGGGTGGCCAACTATTACTTATGGAATTGAATATAATGGCAATATAATTGGTGATGGCATCACTCAAAAAGAAGGTATGGAACAACCTATATATTATTGGGATCCAGTACTTTCTCCAAGTGGTATGGCATTTTATAATTCAACCGCAATACCTGAATGGGAAAATAATTTGTTCATAGGTGGTTTAAGCAGCAGACATATTGCACGTATAGTAATAGAAAATAATAAGGTAGTTGGAGAAGAACGCCTACTTGCAGATGAAGGTGAACGATTTCGAGATATCGGTGCTGGAAATGATGGCGCACTATACGCAGTTACTGACTCAGGCAAATTATATCGCATTGCAAAATCTAACTAAGTTCGAAATACTTTAATAATCTAAACGACTAATTGATGTGCATCATGGACAAACGACAATTTATTAAACAAAGTGTAGCCGGTGCAGTTGCTTTAGGAACTGCAGGTAAGATGGGTACAGCATTTGCAAGGACAAACGATGAGTTAAGTACCAAAGTAACTACATCAATTAAACGCACATTAGGTAAAACAGGATTTGAAGTATTTCCTGTTGTTTACGGTGGAATAGTTTCAAGCAGAGATGGTCAAGCTGCATCAGATAATTATGTAGCATGGGCTATTGACAGAGGTATCAATTATTTTGATGTTGCTCCTTCTTATGGTGATGCAGAAGAAAAACTGGGAATCTCATTGAAACCATTTAGAAAAGATAACTATTTGGCATGTAAAACAACAATTAGAGCACGTATAGAGGCAGAAAAAGAGTTCGAGGAATCACTTCGTTTATTGCAAACAGATTATTTTGATCTGTTTCAATTGCATAGTCTGACTACACCGGAAGATGTTGACAAAGCCTTTTCTGCAGATGGTGTGATTGAAATGATAGAAAAAGAAAAACAACGTGGCAGAATTCGTAAAGTAGGTTTCTCTGCACATTCACAAAAACAGGCATTACGTGCTATGTCAATGTATGATTTTGATACCGTAATGTTTCCCATTAATTGGCAAATGGATATGCTTGCTAAATGGGGATCCGGAGTTGCAAACGATGCAAAACAACGTGGGATGGGTGTAATAGCTTTAAAAGGTCTGATACATCGCAAATGGCTTAATCAAGAGGAAAGAGAGTCTTACCCAAAATCATGGTGTAAACCCATAGATGTAAGTAATCCTGAAATGGGTATTGCAGCTCTGAAGTACACTTTTATGACCGGAGCTGATGTAATTGTTCCGCCGGGAGATTTCCGAAATTTCGCTTTCTGTGTTGATCATATAGAAGAGATAATAAATGAACCATTATCTAAAGAGGAGAAATCATTACTTGACAATGAATTCGTTGCTGTTAAAGACTATCCGTTCTTTGATCCACAGGCATAAATTTAATAATTATATTTCACATAGAAATACTATATGTTGCAATATTTATTATTAAGCTTATGAAATTTAATAAATTATTTTTTTACAGCAATCAAATAAAATAGTCCGGTTTTTTTAAGATTAATCTTTTAAAACCCGGACTTGATGTTTAGTAAAAATATAAATTTATGCAGTTTCACCAACCAGATTATAATTTATCATCCACCATATTCCGTATTTATCTCTGAAACTGCCAAAATAATCACCCCAAAACATCTCCTCCATAGGCATTTCGATTTCACCACCGGCAGAAAGCTCATTGAAAATCCTGTCAGCTTCTTCACGACTATCGGGTGATAAGCTTATATAATTATTATTGCCGGATTTGAACTGAGATTTCATTCTTGTCGGGACATCTGAGCCCATCAAAATATCATTGCCGATTGGAAGACTTACATGCATCACCAAATTTCGATCTTCATCTGAAGCCTCCATATCAGCGATATCGCCTATCCTGGAGAAATAAGTAAACTCACCGCCAAAGACAGTTTTATAAAAGTTGAAAGCCTCTTCGCAAGTGCCATCAAAATTTAAATAAGGATTTAATTTAGCCATAATTTTAATTGATTAAATAAAATGATATATTCTTATTATAAAGACTCCTTTATTGCTTCTATAAACGTGTCGAATTTAAATTTGTATCCTTTATCAATCACCTTTTGAGAAGAGATACGACTGCCCTCTAATACCATTCCGGACGCTTCGCCCATAATAATTCGAAGTATGAAGGCAGGTATATTTGGAAGAAAGAATGGACGTTTCATTTCTTTTGCCAAAAGCCTCATAAATTCGGCGTTTGTAATTTGATCAGGAGAAACAGCATTAAAAACACCTTCCATACCGACATCTTCTACTGATTTGATGTAAAGTCTGCATAAGTCATCCAAATGAATCCAGCTAAAAAATTGTTTGCCAGTACCTATTGGAGCTCCTAGACCAAATTTTACCGGTAGTTTAAGCTTATTTAATGCAGGACTGTTTTTATATATAACAAAAGAAGTACGCAATGCAACTGTACGAGTATCCAGTTCTTTTTTAAAATTAAAAGCTGCTGCCTCCCATTTCTTGCAGGTTCTGCTTAAAAAATCATTTCTTGCAGGCAGATCATCTTCATCGTAAACTTTTTCATCAGTGTGCATTCCATAATATCCAACAGCTGATGCTGAAATAAATGCTTCAGGTTTTTTATCAAGCTTTTTTAATGTGTCAAGTAAAAGCCTTGCAGTTAAAACACGGCTCTCAACAATTGTTTGTTTTTTTGATCTGGTCCAGGCTCCTTCTCCCAAATTTGAGCCCGAAAGGTGTATTATAATATCAGCTTGTTCCAAAGCTTCTGAGTCAATTTCACCTTTCCGATAGTCCCATCTATAACGAGGAATTACAGCTTTTACATAACGTTCACGACTAAGCCAGATAACTTTATATCCCTTTTCGATAAGCAACTCAGATAGCCTTCGTCCTATCATGCCTGAACCACCCGTTATTAAGACAGTTTTCATAAATTTGGAAATAAATATTTTAAAAAGATTCCATTTGAAACAGATTATCTATTCCTGAATAACTTTTGCAGATTATTAGGAAGTTATAGATTATTAAACAAAGAAAGACGACATTTGTTGCCGTCTTTCTAATCAGTTATGCTATCAATAATATTTTATCTTCTGCTACCGCTCGTTGCTATCATTATGTAGTAAAGCAACGTTGCAAGAGAACTGAGTGCGGCAACGACATAAGTATATCCAGCCCATCGTAATGCATCCTCTGCCTGAGAATGATTGCTCACATCTGTTATACCGGCACTGCTTAGCCATAGAAGTGCTCTGTTGGTTGCATTCTTTTCAACAGGTAGAGTGATAAAACTAAACAGAGTTGACATGCCGAAGATTACTATACCAAACCAAAGTAAATAAGGGAATGTCTGTATCATAATGATACCCAACAGCAAAATCCACATCACCCATTTTGAAGTAGATGAGATTATTGGTACTAAAGCAGAACGCATTTTTAAAGGAGCATATCCCTTTGCATGCTGCAAAGCATGTCCGGTTTCGTGTGCTGCTACAGCAGCAGCTGCTACACTATAGCTATTATAAACAGGCTCGCTAAGGTTTATGGTTTTCTTAAGAGGGTTGTAGTGATCGGTAAGATGACCTCTGGTAGAAATTACCTGCACATCAAATATTCCATTATCATGAAGCATCTTCTCGGCAACTTCTTTACCTGTTATTCCACTTTTTAGAGGGATTTTAGAATATTTTTTAAATCTACTTTGTAACCTGGCTTGTACTAGCCATCCCATTAAAGCAATACCTATAAATATAATCCAAATTGATGCCATAAAGTTATTTTGTATATATGTTTAACATTTTCATTGTTTCAATAGTTCATTTATTCATAATTAAGATGGCAAATATCGTACCATATACTTAAAAGTAAGCCTCCTAAACAGGAGGCTCTTTCACTTAAATAATATTAATTGAACTATAATTAGCGAATTATGGTTTGTGCTCTGTCTGGTCCTAAAGATACAATAGAGATTGGAACTTCAAGTTCAGTTTCAAGAAAGTCGATATAATTATTGAATTCCTCAGGAAATTCATTTTCAGTCTGCATTTTTGTCATATCAGTTTTCCATCCTGGCAACTCAACATATACTGGTTCTATGCCCTCAGAAATATCGAAAGGGAGATCCTCAGTTTCTTTTCCGTTTATATTATAAGCTACACAAGCTTTAATTGTTTCGAAACTATCAAGTACGTCACTTTTCATCATTACAAGCTTAGTAACTCCATTAAGCATAATTGTGTATCTCAAAGCTACTAGGTCAATCCATCCACAACGACGAGGGCGACCTGTAACAGAACCATATTCATTACCATTATCCCTTAAAGATTGTCCATCTTCATCGAAGAGTTCAGTTGGAAAAGGACCGCTACCAACCCGGGTACAGTATGCTTTAAATATTCCGAAAACATCGTTTATACGATGAGGAGCTATCCCTAAACCTATACAGGCGCCGGCACATATAGTATTAGAAGAAGTAACAAAAGGATAAGAACCAAAGTCAATATCCAGCATTGAACCTTGAGCTCCTTCTGCAAGTACGGTACCACCGTCTTTAAGATGTTTATTAATATATAATTCACTATCAATAATCGCAAATTCCTTCATTTTCTCTATTCCTGCAAACCAATCAGCTTCAAGAGATTTTAGATCATAATCCAGACTAAATTTTTCAAGTTCTTTTTTATGTCGTTCTACAGCTTTATAATATTTCTCATCGAAATTATGTAAAATATCTCCAACTCTAAGTCCATGTCTCCCTACCTTATCAGTATATGCAGGACCTATACCTCTGCCGGTAGTACCAATCTTTGCATCTCCCATAGCTGTTTCGGATGCTGCATCAAGTAATCTGTGAGTAGGCAATATCAAATGAGCTTTTTTTGAAATACAAAGTCTGTCAGTAAGTACATGTCCGCTTGATTCAAGCGCTTCAACTTCCTGTTTAAATAGTGCCGGATCTATAACAACTCCATTACCAATGATATTCATTTTATCTTTCTGAAAAATACCTGACGGTATTGATTTCAAGATATACTTCTGTCCTTCAAACTCCAAAGTATGCCCGGCATTTGGCCCGCCCTGAAAGCGTGCAACAATTTCGTAATTTGGTGTGAGAACATCAACTACTTTACCTTTACCCTCATCTCCCCATTGGAGTCCTAAAATTACATCAACTTTCATTTTCTAATTTGTGATAATATTACGGATGTAATATTACATCCAATTTTTACGTTTAAATCTATTTACTTTTGTTATTGTCTTTACTACTACTTGCTAATTTTCTTAGTCGCATTCTCTTTGCATGGCTGCATTTACTGCAAACTCCATATATATACATACTGTAGTAGTTCACATTGAATTTCTTAATTTTTTTTAGTTGTGCAGGTGAAAGCAAATCATCATTTTTCATTTCCCATACCTCACCACAAGTTGTACAGATTAAATGATTATGATTTTCATTACCATAAGCTCTTTCATATTTTGAAATATTGCCACCAAATTGATGTTTGACTACAAGTCCACAATCCAGTAGAAGGTCCATTGTATTATATAATGTTGCACGACTAACCCTATAATTTACTTCAATCATGGATTTATAAAGTGTGTCCATGTCAAAATGACCTTTATTAGAATATATATGATCCAAAATGGCGTAACGTTCAGGCGTATTACGATGCTTATGCAAAGTAAGATACTGCGTAAATTCTTCTTTTACTTGTTTCTTCAATTTCAAATTGGCATCCATAATTGCAAAATTATTCTATTTTTTCTATATTTCTATGTTTTAATAGTCATTTTATTGACGATAGCCGAATGAATTTTTTTTTATTTTAAAATCTTCGAATGATAGAAAAAAGCAGGAGAACTAACATCACTTTCATTATTGAAAGAATCAGTGGCTGTCACGTAATAGTAATATGCCTTATCATTGTCCTCTGCTATAAAACACAGGGTAGTGTCTTGTAAATTAGTAGCGATAATATTTTCAGACTTATCCTTTCTAAAATCCTCAGTTTCACTTCTATAGACGTTATATGTAACTCTTTCACCATCTATTCTTTCCCATTTTAGCTCAAAATAACCGTTTGAAAGTTTTTCGGCTCGTAAATCAATCGGAACATCAGGAATTGAATCGGATAACCACGTCATAGGAGGATGTTTAGCAGGGTATTTATAAATTCTATCCAAACCATCTAATATACCCTTACTGTTGGAGAGTATGTTCATAGTTCTAAAATAAGCTTGGCCATTTGCTTGTTTACTTCTCGAATAATCAACCTGATCTAAAATATCTTTTGAACTCCATCCCAATTCAACCATTTGATAAGCACCAAGTCCCGGAACAATGATTCTATCATTGTTATTCAAAATCCAATCGTCAAGGTATGGATAAAACAATTCATCTTTATAATACATCATAGGATACAATGCGTCATGTTTACCTGATTGCATCCATTTACCAGCATCCTGAAATACAGTTTCTAATGCAGTCCAGCCCCTACCCCTTTCATTTAATGTTCGATAACGTCCCAGAGGAGAACTACTAACTTGTACCCATGGTTTTTGTTCCTTAACTATATCGTACACTTTTGTTACGAAACGAGTTATGTTGTTCCTTCTCCAATCAGCACGAGTTAAGCCTTTTCCATAAAGCCTGTACAATCCGTCATCAGGAAACCTGCCTCGATTATCAGGATAACGAATATAATCAAAATGAATACCATCGACATCATAATTCGATATTATCTCATCAACAATAGATATCAAATAATCATCTGTTCTGGGATTTCCTGGATCTAGAAACCATTCTCCATTGAATTTTTTTGTTATAGAAGGATTTCTTTTTATTACTGATTTTTCACCAAGACTTTTTACGTGTCTATCACTGCCTAAGGGATATGTAACTATCCAAGCATGAATCTCCAGTCCTCTATTATGACACTCTTCAATAGCAAACGTCAATGGATCAAAGTCAGATAATCCGGTAGCTTCTGAAGCTATTATAGAAGACATTGGCTCAATATCTGATTTATAAAAAACTTCACCTCTTGCACGAACTTGAAACATTACTGTATTAAAGTTATACTTCTTTAATGAGTCAAGAATTGCAATTAATTCTTTTTTTTGTTCTTCCTGATTTATTCTGTTTACCGGCCAATCTAAGCCGTAATTAGTAGTAAGCCAAACAGATCTCACTTCCGTAGCCGGTATTTCGGAGGGAATTGCAACAACCGAACTAAGTAACAACAGAATGAGCAAAATAAATATTTTGTTCATTAACTAAAATATAAATCTAAATTATTATCTACAAATTTAATCTAAAAATGGAGTTCATTTGGCGATTTTAATAATGTTAACAGTTTAAAAATATGCATTTAATGTTCTTTTACTGGATATTTAATTTTCTGTATATTTGCAAGCAATTCAAAAACAAAAATAGTTGTTATGACTAATAAAAGATGGCTTGCAGTTTACGTTAAAATGCATCATGAGAAGAAGGTTAGAGATAAGCTAACTGAAATAGGGATAGAGAACTTTCTACCTGTTCAAACTGAGATAAAGCAATGGAGTGATCGAAAGAAAAAAGTTGAACGTGTTCTTATACCAATGATGATTTTCGTACATGTGGATAAGGATGAACAAATAACTGTTATAAGGCAACCTTCTGTACTTCGTTACCTAGTGTTACGAGGTGAACATGCACCTACTGAGATTCCGGAAAATCAAATGGACAAATTCATATTTATGCTTGATTTTTCTGAACAGCCTGTTAACTTTAGTACTAATGAACTGAGACCCGGAGAAAAGGTGAAAGTAATAAAAGGACCGCTTTCAGGTTTAGAGGGTGAACTTGTTAATCTAGAAGGCAAATCAAATATTGCAATCAGAATAACTCAACTAGGATGCGCTGTTGTGGAAATCAACGCCAATATGGTTAAGAAAATTGAATTACAGGAGTAATGTTATTTTCTCCAGGTTCACTGCATCAATTTCATCAAAAGAATTAAGCTTTTCACTATCAATATCTAGTATTGCAATAACATCGCCATCTTTTTTAATAGGTACCACTATTTCTGAACGTGTAAGTGAACTACATGCAATATGACCAGGGAACTGATCTACATCAGGTACAATAATTGTTTTCTCTTCTTTCCATGCTTTTCCACAAACTCCCTTACCAAATGCAATGCTGGTACAAGCAATAGGTCCTTGAAAAGGTCCCAATACAAGCCGTTCTCTAATTACCCTGTAAAATCCGACCCAAAAGAAATTGAAAGTTTCTTTTAAAGCTGATGAAATATTGGCCATATTTGCTACGAGATCCTCTTCATCTCTAATCAAAGATGCCAACTGTGGGTATAGCGATAAGTATAATTCTTCTTTTGTGGATCCTTTCTTGATTTTTAATTCTTCAGCCATATAAAAAACTTTTTTAATAAAAAGATCGCACCACAAAAGCAGTGCGATCCATTTTATTATTTAACTATATTAGGGTTATTATTGTGCCTGTTGTTTTGCATCCTGTATCATCTTGGCATTTGGCAGGATAAAAACTTCAACACGGCGATTTTCAGTTCTTCCAGCTGCTGTGCTGTTATCAGCGATAGGTTGAGTAGAACCGAAGCCTTCATAAGACATACGAAGTCCTGAAACGCCTTTAGAAATTAAATAATTGTAAACAGACTCTGCGCGACGTACTGATAGTGGATTATTTATTGCATCACTACCTGTACTGTCAGTATGACCATAAATTTCAACATCAGTATCAGGATTATTTTGTAAAGAAGATGCAAACTTGTCAAGCGATGCTCTTGAAGCGCTGTTTAGAGTACTTGAATTTGTTGCAAAAAGAATTCCTGATTCAAAAGTAACTTTAATAGCTTCTCCTTCATTAACTTTTTCAACCTGAGCTCCTTCAATTTGTTCCAACTCAGCAGCTTGTTTATCCATTTTGTTGCCAATAATAGCACCTGCTGCGCCTCCAATAATTGCTCCGATACCTGCTCCTACAGCTGCGCCGCGACCTCCGCCTGCAATAGCGCCAACACCGGCACCTACGGCAGCACCAGATCCAGCACCTATGGCGCCTCCTTTAACAGTTCTGTTTGCTCCGCAACTTGATAAAATGAGAGCACTACCCAATAGCACTATAGCTACTAATTTCGAAAATTGTTTCATAGTTGGTTATTTTTTTTTGATTATACTACTTAAAAAAAGGTTTTAGTCAAACAAATTAAGAGTATCGCAATATGCCAGTTCACCAGCGACAATTGCTTCTATCTGATCGTCGGTATATTCCCTTATATTGTCTTTACGTGCATTATCAAAGATGTAGTCTAATAATTCCTCTTCGTCGATCTCAATATCAGATTCTTCGCTCGCGTCCAGAAATCCCTTATCTTCATAAAACTCATAAATTAAATCAACTATATAGTTGATTTCATCATCGGAAAACTCATCCTTCATTTCTTCAGGTAGGTGTTCTTGAATAAATCTCAGGGAATCTTCTTCGTCATATTCAAGTTCTTTCTTTTCTTCACTCATAACAATACTTTTTAGGTGTGTATTTAGTTAAAACAATTATATAAAAAATAAGTTCACAAATGCTATCAATCCTAATTTCGATAATTCCTTTTTGCATTTTGTTTTGCTTGCTCACGTGCTTGCTTTTCCTGTAGTTTTTGAGCTTCAGCTAACCGTGCCATAAAACCTGATTTCTTCTTTGGTTTCTTTTTGTTTTCTTCTAGTTGAGCAAGTATCTTATCTTCATCTATAACTTTCTTCATAATAGTTGTGATTACAATTGTAATTAATGTTGAAAGAAAATAATAGTAGTTTAATCCTGAGGGATAGGAGTTTAAAAAGAAAAACATAAAAATACTCATTATCAATGGCATACTTTTCATGCCAGGCATGGTTTGCTGACCAGTATCCATAGAAGACATATTGTATTTTGTGTAAATCACGTTTGTTATTGTCATCAATAGACAGAAAATACTGATATGATTACCTAAGAATCTGGTTATAATTGGAATATTTCCACTCCATGAAATTAATGAGTCATACGTAGAGAGGTCATCAGCCCATAGGAAACTTTGCTGACGTAGCTCTATCGCTGATGGGAAGAAGAAAAAGAGAGCAAGTAATACAGGCATCTGAATAAACATCGGCAGACAACCACTCATTGGACTTACACCTGCTTTATTATATAGTTCCATTGTCGCTTGTTGCCTTTTCATCATTATGTCTTGTTCCTGACCAGGATATTTTTTCTCTATTTCCTGAATCTGTGGACGTAATACACGCATTTTAGCCGAAGACATATATGATTTATATGTTAACGGAGAAATAATGATTTTCACCATTAAAGTAAGTATAAGTATGATAATACCCATGCTCCAATCCAAGGAAAGGAAAAAGTTAAATACAGGTATCACAAACCATTTATTAACCCAACTAAGCCATTTATAACCAAGACTTACAATCTCCTCAAGCTCAAGCTTATCGGAATTATTTACACCATCATCATAAGATTTTAAAGTGTTATAATGAACTGGTCCAAAGTAATAATTAAAACCGGCACTTATAAGATCGCTTTCTGTACTTATTTCAACAGGAGCCCAGACTTCTGCCTTATAGTCTTTTATATATGCTGAATCGTTAAGTAATTCAGATGAGAGTATCGTATTGCTAAAAGGTTTATCACTTATTACAATTGCAGAAAAGTACTGATCCTTGAAAGCGAACCATTTTATAGGCTCTGAAAGCTCTTTTTGATCATTTTTGGATTCACTAAGCTTTTGATCGTCCAGTCTGTCATATTTGTAATGTATACGTGAGTATCTATTTTCAAATGCACGTCCTTTCTCCTGTTGCCTAATTTTTTGTTCCCAATTGAGTCTGAAATTTGAAAGACTTTCAGGATGCAAACCGTTTCTCATTCCGATAATACGTATATCAAAGTCTAACATATAATCATCCTCATTTAGACTGTAGACTAAATCAATGTACTGATGAGGTGAGTGTTGTAGACGCATTATTACAGACTTACCATCTGCACTTAAGATAGGAGTAAACAATTCATTCTCAGTTGATATTCGTATACTATTACGATTGAATAATTCCAAGTTAAACCTAGCTTCTTCGTCACTGGCAAAAAGATGTAGACTGTCTCCAGTATATCGTAAATATTCTTTCAACTGAACAGACTGGATTTTTCCGCCCAGGGTGTTTAATTTTAGTCGTATTTTTTCGTTTTCCAAAACTACAATTTCCTCCTTGGCTGTTACGATTGATGGACTTAAAATGCTGTCATCATTCAAACCTGAAGCTGATGATATTGAATCAGCTGCAAGATCAACATAAGGAGAACCTGCACTAAAAAAGTCAGAAACATTTGAACCTTTATTTATAACTGAATTCTCATTTTGAATTGCACTGTCGTGTTGTAAATCCAACTTTGTAGAAGATTCTAAACGCTGTGATTCAATCAATTCAATAGAATCACGCAGACGTTGTTGTTCTGCTATCTGTTCCTGACTAGGTCTGTTGTATATTGTGAAAACAATAATTATCGCGGTAATCAACAGTAAACCTGTAATTGTATTTTTATCCATTAACTCCTTCTGATTATTTTTTTCTAATTTCTTTTGTAAGTGCTGCTGCTGACATAAAACTCATAAACAGCGGATTTGGTGAGATGACTGTACTATTGTATTCCGGATGGAACTGAGTTCCTAAATACCACCTTAAAGCGGGTACTTCAACAATCTCTACTAGATCAGAATCGGGATTAATTCCACTACACTTCATCCCTGCTGACTCCAAATCTGTTTTATACTTATTATTAAATTCGTATCTGTGGCGATGTCTTTCCTGAATTTTTGACTTGCCGTATGCTTTGTAAGCCAAAGAACCTTTTTTAAGAATACAATCATAAGCGCCAAGTCTCATAGAAGCGCCCATATTGGTAATATGCTTTTGCTCTTCCATCAAGTCTATGACTTTGTGTTCTGCTTTCGGGTCCATTTCTGTTGAGTTTGCATCAGTTAAATTCATCACTGAACGTGAGTACTCAATTACCATACATTGCATACCAAGACAAATACCAAAAGTAGGTATATCATTCTCCCTTGAATATTTTAAAGCAATAAACTTCCCTTCAATTCCTCTTTGACCAAAACCGGGAGCAATTACTATTCCATCTGCATCTTTCAATAGTTCCGCTACATTTTCTTCTGTTATTTTTTCAGATTGATAAAGATCGAGAATTAATTTTCTGTCATTATAAATAGCTGCCTGTGATAAAGATTCAGTTATAGACTTATAAGCATCTGGAAGTTCAGCATATTTTCCTACTAATTTAATTCTAACATTCTTTTTAGCATCTTTTCTTTTCTGAAGAAATGCATTCCATGCTTCCATTTTTGGACTTTCACTAGGTACTAAGTTCATTTTACGAAGAACTACCTCATCCATACCCTGACGCTGCATCATAGTAGGAACTTCATAAATTGTTGAAACATCCACTGATTGCATTACTGCACCTTGCTCCACATTACAGAATAGTGCTACTTTGTCAAGTATATCTTTATTAAGTTTACGCTCAGTACGCAAAACCAGCATGTCAGGTTGAATTCCATGAGACTGTAACTCTTTAACTGAGTGCTGAGTGGGTTTTGTTTTAACTTCTCCGGCTGCTGATATATAAGGCACATAAGTAAGATGCAGACAATAACAGTTTTTTCCTAGTTCCCATTTTAACTGACGAACAGCTTCCAGGTATGGAGTAGATTCAATATCTCCTACTGTGCCACCAATTTCAGATATAACAAAATCAAATTTGTTTTTTATTCCTAAAGATTTAATATTCCTTTTTATCTCATCAGTAATATGTGGAATAACTTGAACAGTTTTTCCAAGAAAATCACCGCGTCTCTCTTTAAGAATTACATTCTGATAAATACGACCGGTTGTAATATTATTTTCTTTAGTTGTCTGAATGTTGAGAAATCGCTCGTAGTGTCCTAAATCAAGATCTGCCTCATGTCCATCGACTGTAACATAGCATTCTCCATGTTCATAGGGATTCAGAGTTCCTGGATCAACATTAATATAAGGGTCAAACTTTTGTATTGTTACCTTGTATCCTCTTGCCTGCAATAACTTACCGAGTGACGATGCAATTATACCCTTCCCTAAGGAAGAAACAACGCCTCCGGTTACAAATATGTACTTTGTATCAGCCACGATTATGATGAATTATTATTATTTTAAAAGATGCAAATGTACACATTTTTTAGAACAATGAATAAGGATACTTTGTCAATGTTCCAATATTAAATGGTAATATCATTAAGAAAAGTCAAACTATCTATTAAAAATCACATTGGAATCAGATTCATATCTTCACATCGCATTATTTTACCTGGAAAAGCCTGAACTATGGAATAGTTGTGGGTAGACATTATAACCGCTGTACCCCGATCTGATATATCCTGAAGAAGTGAAACAATCTGACTTCCTGTTTCCGGATCAAGATTGCCTGTTGGTTCATCTGCTAAAATTAGAGCAGGCGAATTAAGTAAGGCTCTTGCAATTACAATTCTCTGCTGTTCGCCTCCAGATAATTCATGAGGCATTTTATAAGCTTTATTTTGCATCCCGACCATTATCAATACTTCATTTATGCGATCTTTAATTTCAAGCTTATTTTTCCAGTCTGTTGCCCTGAGAACGAACTCAAGGTTTTTCTCTACAGTACGATCTATCAAAAGCTGAAAATCCTGAAATACTATCCCTATCTTCCTTCTTAGAAAAGGCACAAGTCTTCGCTTAATTGTTGCAAGTTCATAGTCAAAAACACGTGCGCTACCTTGTTCAATAGGTAATTCAGCATACATGCTTTTCATGAGCGTACTCTTGCCTGATCCTACTTTTCCAATTATATACAAAAAGTCACCTCTGTTTACTGTTAGATTGACATTGCGAAGTATAATATTCTCTTCGCGGTTTAATTGTACGTTAGAATAGTTTACTATTTGTTCTTTAATCATTATTTAATGAATTGTATTGTCAACGGATATTTCCAGTATTCACCGTTGTTGGCTTTTACTGTAGCTATAATTACAAATATTATATACAATATCCCGATAATTATTGCAACAGGAATTCCAATTATTGTGATTGTAGCCACTGCTGCATATATTGCAAAACTTATCATGAAATTAAGAATATTCTTACCGTGCAGATCAACATTTGCATTGTTATCCTTGTTGGTAATCCACATAAGTATAGGAACTATAAAACCTGCAAGCGGAATTAAGACTCCTGCAAACTGAGTAAGGTGCATCAACATAATGTATGTATTTTCCATCATGCCGAATAAAGGTTTCTTTCCTACGTTAAAAGAATTATTATCATTAAGAATTTTTTCTTTCTCTCGTTGATATTCTTCCTCTGTAATACTCCCTTTTTCTCTTAATTCGTCTAAAATCTTTAAATCTTCATATTTCATAATACAAAATTTTATTGAACCAAAAATAAGTAAGATGTTATAGCGTATTTTGAAGTGACTGATCTATTATTTCAACCAACCGGTTAAATTCTTCTTCTTCAAACAGTCGTGTTAACATAATAATTTTGCCATCTCTGTCAATTATTACATTACGTGTTATCCCGGCATCTGGCTCAGCATATAAACTAAAAATATCGGCTTCAGGATCAAGTCCAATCGGATAAGTAACTTTTGTAGCCTTAATAAGCTCCTCAATTTTTTCAACTGGCTCTTCTCTGTCAATTCCAAAAAGCTCAAATTCAGGATTATCTTTGTGTCTTTGCCATATTCTTGATTCAATATATGGCATCTCCTTTCTGCAAACACCACACCAACTGGCAGTGAATTGAAGCATTACCACCTTACCGCGAAGTGATGATAGATTTACAATGCTGCCATCAGGCATTTGCATTTCAAAATCAGGTGCTATATCCCCCACTTTTACCAAAAACTGATAATCTTCCGCTTTTTCTGTCGGTTCAACTGTAGTCGATGATTCTTGAGTATCTGATTCACCGATGTCTGATTTTCTCTGTGAAGAGCTTCCACATGAAACCAACAACATTGTAATAAAACAGATAAGTAAATTTTTAACCATAATATACTATTTTACACAAAGATATATTTTTTCCTGTATTATCTTCTTCGGCAAAGTAAAATAATCGCAAATACAGTTGCAACAAATGACCCTAAAATATCTGCTATCCAATCCATTAATTCAGCACTACGGGAGGAGAAGAAATACATCTGGAGCAACTCTATAATACCACCGTAAATAACGGGTACTAAAAATCCCCAAAACAACCATCGAATAAAAGGAGGATTGTTATTGTGCATTTTATAGTAATCATACAACGAGACTGTAGATAACAGAAAAAACATTCCAAAATGTACAACCTTGTCCCATGGAATTCCCGCTGGCATTTCGGGGACCTGATCTGAAGGAATTAAACAGGTGCCAATAAAAATTAAAAGACCTATTATTAAGGGTAATAAAGTGTAACGTAGAAGGGTGTTCATATTTGAATTTTAAAACTCTTTGGCTGATTGCAAAGATAATATCATTTTAATTTATTGTAATATATAATCTTAATTACATCCAATATTTATAAACATATAACTAAAAGAAACTACTGATTTAAGGAAAAATTTGTTCCTTTGTCTAAATAAGAACTGAAGCTGTTGCAACACATTCACAAGACTACAAATTAATTTTATTAGTAAAATGAGAAAATATATTCTTTTAATTTTGTTCGGTATCACTGCAATACAAATTTCGGCACAAACAACAACACCCGGACAAAATCAACGTTATTTCGATATCAACAAAAACATTGATATTTTTAATTCTGTTTTAAGAGAACTAGACATGTTTTATGTGGATAGTATAGAAGTTGATAATCTTGTACAGGGAACAATAGAGAATATGTTGTCCCGGCTTGACCCATATACTGAATATTATTCTGAAGAGAACATAGGAGTGTTGCAATTTATGACTACAGGAGAATATGCCGGTATCGGAGCTATTATTTCTTATAAAGATGGTCATGTAATTATTAACGAACCTTATGAAGGTATGCCGGCTGCAAAAGCAGGATTAAAGGCAGGTGACGCTATACTTGAAATAGATGGTGAAGATGTGCGTAAATCTTCAGTAAAAGAAGTTAGCGATAAATTAAAAGGAACTCCTGGCACTACCATTCAACTTCTCATTGACAGACCCGGGGAAAAAGAAAACATCACATTAAATATTTTACGCGAAAAAATTGAAATGGACCCTGTTACGTATTCTGATATATTTAATGATAATATTGGATATTTTCATTTTGGCAGTTTCACTTCCGGTAGTTCTGATAGAGTAAAAGAGACTGTGCAAGAACTGAAAAATAAAGGGGCTACTTCTTTAATTATGGATCTGCGAGGTAATGGAGGTGGAATACTTGAAGAAGCTGTTAACGTAGTTAATCTATTTGTACCTAAAGGTGAGGAAATTGTATCAACAAAAGGTAAGGTAACTCAATGGGACAGAAGTTATTTTACTCAGGAGCAACCACTAGACGAAATAATCCCTATAGTTGTACTTATTGACACTGGTTCTGCTTCTGCATCTGAAATTGTTGCAGGTGGTATGCAGGATCTTGATCGTGCAGTACTTATCGGTAATCGCTCATTCGGAAAAGGCTTGGTTCAAACACCGCGTAATCTTCCTTATGGAGGAAACATGAAAATCACAACTTCCAAATATTACATACCTAGTGGACGAGGTATACAGTCCCTTGATTATTCTCATCGAAATCCTGATGGCAGTGTTGCACGTGTGCCTGATTCATTAACAAACATATTTTATACCAGAAACGGACGGATAGTTCGTGACGGAGGAGGCATAACTCCTGATTTAACAATACCTCAGGATGCAGGTGGCACAATTGCTTTTTACCTTATGAATGATAACGTAATTTTTGACTTTGTTACCAATTGGGTACTAACTCATGACAGCATTTCTCCTCCGGATAAATTTGTTTTATCTGATGATGACTATAACTCCTTTAAGAATTTTGTCGAAACTAAGGATTTTGAGTATGACAAGTTGAGTGAAAGGTCGTTAAATCAATTAAAGAGTATAATGGAATTTGAGGGTTATTTAGATGTGGCAGCTGAAGAGTTTAAAGCTCTTGAAGCTAAACTACATCCAAATCTTGATAGAGACCTTGAACTATTTAAAGATCAAATTAAAGATATGATAGAATCTGAAATAGTTCAGCGTTATTATTACAAGAAAGGGGTACTTTTACATCAATTAGCAGGTGACAAAGTATTTGAAAAAGCAGTTGAAGTTCTTAAAAACCCTGAGGTTTATGACTCAATACTAATTTCTATACCAGATAATATATCCCCTGCAGAAGAAATCAAAAAGAATCTTGAAAACCGTTACTCATAGAATTGGTTATAATTTGTAAAAAATAGTTTAAATTGTTTCTAATAAACACTTAGTCTATGTTCCCATCAGAATTTCTACTAGGATTATTGGCTGCTTCTGTTGCAGGTGGCGCAGTGGGTATTGAGCGTGAGACAAGTAACAAAAGTGCAGGATTAAGAACCAATATGCTTGTAGCTGTAGGCTCTTCTGTATTTGTAATGATTTCAACCAACCTTTTGGAAGGAAGTGAAACTGGAGACCCCTCACGTGTAATGGGACAAATCGTTACAGGTATAGGTTTCCTTGGCGCAGGCGTTATTCTTCACAGGGGAACAAATGTAAAAGGATTGACCACTGCTGCCACTATCTGGTGCAGCGCTGCGCTTGGCTGTCTGGCAGGGTTTGGTTTATACTGGGAGCTTGCGGCTACGACTGTATTGATTATTATAATCAATACACTCCTGAGAAGAACAGATTCCTTATTTAATATAAAGAAGAAAAATAATGATAAAACGGGCGAAAATAGTAAAAACTTCGAATGAAATAATAAGTGATTATAATACTTTTGCTATAATAACGCCTGTGCATGATTTCCTGCCAATACAATAATCACTTAGTGTTTGTTCATCGATAATTATTTCGTTTATTACAGAAGATGCATGAATAAATTTTAGTTTTCCATCATTTCTGAATGCAAAACCCGCATGTGTTACATCAAGTCCTTCTATGTTTGTTGTAAAGCCAACTACCGACATGTGGGGTATCAGAGGTTCAGTAATTGCTATTTTCTCTTTTGGAAGATAATAAAATCCCTCTCTGCTGTTTATTTGATTTTCAACTTTGACAATTTCATTAAATATATTATCATCACTTTTTATCTGGTTATAAGAACTGCGATGCTCAGACATGAAATTTATAACTTTATCATCTTTTTCACCACCTATTTCCTCGGATAAGTTTTCTAGAATTCCTTTCTTGCTATTATCAAACATCCAGTCTGTTGTATAATGCAAACGTGATTGATAACCTAATATTTCGTTTCCCCTATATCTGATTAACTGCAATTTATCGATGAAAGTATCAAAATCAGGCTCTTCTGTTTTAACTGTCAGAGTCAATGCAATTACTGTTTCCACATAAGTAAAACAGTCAAATTCACGTAGATTTACAGTCAAGAACTCAAAATCGGAATAATCCAGAGTATGTGACATGTATGGTTTTCCAAGAAAATATGTAGCAGTTTTTTCTAGTATTACATCTTTAGATTCAGATCTCCATGGCTTAATATACTCAATATAATTATTAAAAATCTGTCTATCTTCTGGAATAGCTATAACTTTTGTTTGAGATGATAAATTACTTGAAAATGTAATGAATGCTAATACCAGAATAGTTGCTTTCCTTCTTAAATCAAATATTTTTCCCACGATTGTTAATAATGAATGGCAGTTCTACTCAAACTTGTAAGCTTTTGACAATAGATAATAATCCATTATTGTCATAGATGCCATTGCTTCTACAATAGGAACGGCACGGGGTAATACACAGGGATCATGTCTCCCCCTAGCTTTAATGGTTGTATTTTTACCATTAATATCTACAGTCTGTTGCTCCATTAGAATTGTAGATACTGGTTTAAATGAAACTCGAAAATAAATATCCTGTCCATTAGAGATACCGGCCTGTATTCCACCCGAATAGTTGGTTCTAGTATTTATTGTTCCATTGTAATCATAGAAAGAATCATTAACTTCGGATCCTCTTTTTGAAACATTAAAGCCCATTCCATATTCGAAACCTTTAACAGCATTAATTCCCAGCATCGATGCACCTAATGCGGAATGAAGTTTCCCAAAAACTGGTTCTCCAAGTCCTACCGGCACACCTTTAATCACACATGTAATGATACCTCCAATTGTATCACCTTGAGAACGTACCTCTTGTATCAATCTTATCATTTGTTCGGCCATTTCAGCATCGGGACAACGTACTATGTTGTCATCAATTTTCGTAAGATCGTACATTCTATAGTCATTTTCCAAACCGATATGTCCTACTTGGGATGTATAAGCTTTTATATCAATATCCAAACTATCAAGATAAAGCTTAGCAATCGCTCCCCCAACTATGCGTGAAATTGTTTCTCGAGCAGATGAGCGTCCACCTCCTCGGTAATCACGAATTCCATATTTTTGCTGATAAGTAAAATCGGCATGAGATGGCCTGAAAGCATCTTTTATATTATTATAATCAGATGATTGCTGGTTTTCATTCTTTACAATAAAACCAATTGGCGCACCTGTTGTCTTTCCCTCAAACACTCCAGAAAGAAACTCAACCTTATCAGATTCCACACGGGGAGTAGTAATACGCGACTGCCCCGGCCGTCTCCTATTAAGTTCGTTTTGAATGAATTCCAAATTCAGTTCCAAACCGGGGGGACAACCATCTATAACTCCTCCCACTGCAGCACCGTGAGATTCACCAAATGATGTTAGCCTGTATAATGTTCCAAATGTATTCATAGATTAGCAATTACACCCACCTGATCCACAGCCGTCTCCATTTGAACTACCACAACCGCAGGCTTCACCGTTTTCTTTGCCTGAGCCTTCAGATCCACAATCACATGAACCACAACCACAACCTCCTCCGGAAAATAGTGCTGCTATCTCTTCAGGTGATGCATCTCTGACACCTAAAACTTTACCTGTGAAATGCATTTTCTCTCCTGCAAGTGGATGATTAAAATCCATTGTAACTATATCATCACCTATCTCAACAACTGAGCCCATTAGCCTATTACCGGATGAGTCCATCATAGGTACAACATTTCCCTCGAAAAGTACTTCATTATCTATCTTGCCTTCAATCTTAAAAATTTTTTTAGGAAGTTCTATAACCTGAGCATCATCATATTCACCGTATGCATCTTCCGGAGTTAGTTGAAAGTTAAACTCTGCACCTTGTTCAAGCCCTTCGATCTCTCTTTCGAAAGCATCAAGCATCATGTTTGTTCCAAATATAAATTCCATAGGCTGTTCTTCGGTGGCTTGTTCCATTAATTCTAGATTATCGCCTTCTCCCACATTCAGGTCATAAGAAAGTGTAATATATTTGTTATCTGAAATTCTCATTGATTTTTTATTTTAAATGATTTATATGTAATTGAATAATAACAATCAAATAGATGTGATGTTTACTTATTAACCGCGTTTTTAAGATTTTCTAGAGCTTTTTCAAGTACTAACCTCGATGTTCCTACATTCAATCTCATAAAACCTTCACCTTCCTGACCAAAAACTGTTCCATCGTTAAGTGCAAGTCCGGCTTCCTCAACAAATAGCTTAACAAGGTCACGCTGTGATAGCTTCAAAGATCTGCAGTCAAGCCATACCAGAAACGAAGCCTCAGGCAGCATTGCTTTTATTTGTGGAATATTCTTTTTTAAATAACTGTCTACAAAGTTAACATTACCTTGAACATATTCAAGCATCTGATCAAGCCAATCAACACATTCATCATAAGCGATCCTAGTTGCAGTATAAGCGAATAGTGTTCCCTCATCCAGACCTCTTGGTCTTATATAACTTAAATATTTGTCTCTTATTTCTTTGTTGGTGATGATTGCGAATGAACTTACTATTCCGGCAATATTGAAAGTTTTACTCGGTGCCATTAGCGTAATGCAGTTATTCTCTGCTTTAGGAGATACTTTTGCAAAAGGTGTATGTGTAAATCCTGGTAATGCCATATCAGAATGAATCTCATCGGAAACAACTATAATATTATTGTCGTAGCAAATTCCTGCAAGTTCTTCAAGTTCTTTCGGTGACCAGACTCTTCCTGCCGGATTGTGCGGGTTACATAAAATAAGCATCTTGCATTGTTTTTCACTTACAATTTTTCGTAATCCATCGAAATCCATTCTATATTTTCCATTGTACTCTAAAAGTGGATTATTGACTACATTTCTGCCTAACGAGCTGCTTACTATTCTGAATGGGTGATATACAGGAGGTTGTATTATAATATTATCACCATGTTCTGTGAATTCATCAATCGCAAAAGCAAAACCTTTTACAACTCCCGGTACATAAATAATATCATCTTTATTAACCTTCCATTTATGCCGACTTTCAAGCCATTTGATTATTGAATTGAAGTATGGTTCTGATTGAATTGTATAACCAAATAATCCATGCTCTACTCTTTTCATGAGAGCTTCAGTTATTGCTGGAGGTGACTTAAAGTCCATATCTGCAACCCATAAAGGTATAAGATCCTCACGACCAAATAGAGACTTCAAGTTTTCAAGTTTCGAACTATCAGTGTTTGACCTGTCGATTATCTCGTCAAAATTATATTTCATACGATAAAACAATTATCTAATAATAAACACTTTCAATTACACTTTTATCATGAGCTAGTTTACCTCCAATATAAAGAGATTCGAAAGCAAGACCCAGTACAAACTGATGTGCATTAGTTTTAGTAATCAACTCATTCACATCTGTTGAATAATAATCCCACAAATAACCTGTACGTATTGTTATATTTCTAACCGGAATATCTATTGTAAAATAGTTACGCAAAGCCATCTGATTATGAAATGAACCAAAATGTACCGTTCCTTTGTTATTCCCGAGAGTAAATATCTCATAATAGGAATGTCCGTATTCAGGTGAGAAAAACATACCTGCAAAAGGGGTTGACAACTGCCACCTGAAAGTCAGATTACGCCAGCTGTATAAAGCCATTGCAGAAAGATTTAAGTTGACATATGTTTTAAGTGATCCCGGATTGTTTGTATTTCTAACATTATAAATTCCACCCAGTGAAGCCTCAGTACCACCGCCTCCAAACAGCCGTAAATTTTCTGAATTGAATATAGGGTAAAACCCGTTTAGACTATAATACAGACTACCCCAATATTCTGAGGAAGATGAAGTGGGATTTTTAGTAATAGCTGTTTGTATTCTAAACTGATTCTGAATCAATCCTTTATCGCCAAAAAATGTGGATCCTTTCAAACGATCATGAATCAGTGAAATTGCAATTCCATCGTATGTAATCGGTGAGAGGTAACTGTCATCTAAAAAAGCTTTACCTATACCCACGAGTGTGGATTGATTAACGGGTCTTACTGATTTTATAGTGCCAGACTCCTGTGAAAAAAGCAGACAAGAAAAACTAAACCATATACAAACTAAAAAAGGAATCCTTTTCATCTAAAAAATTTATTTCGTTTTTATGATTTTGGCGCCATTAATCAAATAATTTCATCTGTCCGGAAATTTTATCTCTCAAATCTGAATCTGATATCTCCTCATTCCCATTTTCGGAATTATCTTCTTCTATTTCAACTTTAGTCGATTTATCCTCATTTACGGGTTCAGGAAATCGAGTAGGTTCCAATTCAATTACAGTTTCAACCTCAAAATTAGAGATTCTCTTTCCTTTTGCTTTATAACTTTTTTCACCAATAAACTCTTCAGCATCCAGCTCTATGGGCTCACGAAAATCATCATTACCTCCAAAGATAGCCTTTACCCTGGGATAAACTGCATCTGTAAGTAAAAATAAACGGGATTCACTATTTTCGCCCATAAAATTAAGTGGTTTCTCTGCAGCATCCATTGTAAAGCGTTTAAGGTATGCATAACCTTGATCAGCGTCAAAAAGTGCGGCTGTCCATACTTTATGTTTGTCGTATTTCTCTATAATAAGCAAATCATCGGGGAAGTGATTCGATAGATCGAAATTACATATATAGAAGTCACCACTTTTAGTAACCACCAGTATCATATCTTCACCTTGAAACTCACCAAGGAATTTACCTCCTCCTTCATAGTTGAGTCTGAAAACATCCGGATCATACCAAACCTTTCTTCCTCCCAATGTTGAAACTCCTTTTTGTTTTAATTGAATTCTATGAACTTCAGCTTTTGTAAGTATATTTCCGATTGTACCACGACCTCTTATTTCAATTTCACTAAAATCCTTTTCGAACTGAAGAATACGTAAGCGAGGTTTTGGTTTCAAAATCACTCTGATAGTTTCAGCTTCACCATTTGGGTTAGCACTAAAGTAAGCTATTCGTGAACCTGCCTTCCCTCTGGTCAGATCATATTCTTTATCACGGGTAACACTCGTAACTGCAAATCTTTTAATATAATGAGGTGATGTTCTGCCATCCCTGTACACTACATTATAAATCGTTCGCTTATCGTTCTTTTTAAATACGTTTGCATAAAGTATACCTTTTCCAACAAACATTTTATCACTAACTTTCACCACTTTATATTTTCCATCTTTGAAAAATACAATAACATCATCCATATCTGAGCAATTACAAATAAACTCATCTTTTTTCAGACCTGTACCAATAAAACCCTCTTCCCTGTTTATGTACAACTTTTCATTGGCTTCTGCTACTTTAACTGCTTCGATATTTTCAAAGCTTCTTATTTCAGTCTTACGCGGGTAGTTTTTTCCATAACGTTCTTTAAGCATCAGATACCATGAGATAGTATAGTCAACAAGATTATTGAGATTATGATTAATCTCATCTATTTCTTCAAGAAGTTTAGCAATCAACTCATCAGATTTACTGGCATTAAATTTTAGTATTCGAGCCATCTTAATTTCCATCAACCTAAGAATATCTTCACGATTAATTTCCCTGATAAAGGTGGGTTTAAATGGCTCTAATCGCTTATCAATATGATCAACAGCATTATCCATATTTTTAGCGTTCTCAAATTCTTTATCTTTATAGATACGCTCTTCGATGAATATTCTTTCGAGTGATGCAAAAAGATGAGACTCCTGCTTTTCACCTCTTTCTATCTCCAGTTCTTTCTTAAGTAATTCCTTAGTTCTGTTTACCGAAGCAATAAGAACATCACTTACAGTTAGGAAATGAGGTTTATCACTATCAATAACGCAACAATTAGGTGATATACTTATCTCACAGTCTGTAAAGGCGTACAATGCATCAATCGTCTTGTCTGATGACACTCCTGAAGCAAGCTGCACATGTATTTCAACATCCTGAGCAGTTATATCATCAACTCTCCTGATCTTTATTTTACCCTTTTCATTAGCTTTTAGAATTGAGTCCACCAATCCGGAAGTAGTTCTTCCGTATGGCACATCTTTAATTATTAAGGTCTTATTATCAAGCTTCGAAATTGTAGTACGCACTTTCACAGAACCGCCGCGTTCCCCGTCATTATATTTTTCTACATCAACATAACCTCCTGTCTGGAAATCAGGGTAGAGTTTAAATGGTTTACCTTCCAGGTATGAAATAGATGCATCACACAACTCATTAAAGTTGTGTGGTAAAATTTTGGAAGAAAGACCTACTGCAATACCTTCAGCTCCCTGTGCCAGCAATAATGGAAATTTTGCCGGCAAAGTAACCGGCTCCTTATTACGACCGTCATAAGATGGTTTCCATTCAGTAGTCTTTGGATTAAATAATACCTCAAGAGCAAATTTTGTTAGCCGAGCTTCAATATAACGTGGTGCGGCAGCACTATCTCCTGTGAGAATATTTCCCCAGTTTCCCTGGCTGTCAATTAAAAGATCTTTTTGTCCCAGTTGCACTAAAGCATCACCTATAGATGCATCACCGTGTGGGTGAAACTGCATGGTATTTCCGATAATATTGGCTACTTTATTATAACGACCGTCGTCTATTCGTTTCATCGCATGCAGAATACGACGCTGTACAGGTTTAAGCCCGTCAGATATATGAGGCACTGCACGTTCCAGTATCACATACGAAGCGTAATCTAAAAACCAGTTCTGATACATTTTTGACAAGTTCAGAGTACTATCTTCACCTAAACGCACAGGAACTCTTGAGTTTGAACCAACTCCAGAGGAAAAACTCGTTTCTAAATCGTCATCCTGCGGGTTCTCTTTATTATCATTCTGCAGGGCATCATCTTTTTCTGTAATATCGTCGTCGTTAATCTGTTTAGAAGACATATGTCAATTAAATAAACAGATGCTTACTACCTGATTTAGGTAGCACACATCGTTTTCAGTGGTGTAAATTATTTACTTAAAAATCGCTCAAAGATATACAAATTGGGTTTAATTTCAAAATAGATAAACATTGACATTTAAGATGAAAAACACCGCACTTAAATCGAAATTTAAGCGTTAACATATTTAACTTACATATTTTTAATTATTTTTGTCGTATAATATAAGCAAGAAAGTGCTCATTTTTGTTGTAAAGTAAGGACGAAGGTATTTTTGAAAATGAGTAATAGAGCAAAATAATAACTAAACAACTTAACTATGGAAATAATTAGAACGCCAAAAACATTTGTGAAATCAATACTGATATTTTTTACGGCTTTTCTTATCATCTCTTGTGGAAGTGTGCCGTTTACGGGCAGGAGACAATTACAGCTGGTATCAAACGATGAAGTGATCGCACTTAGCTTACAGCAATACCAGGAATTTATGCGCACAGCACCAGTCGAACGAGGCACAGCAGACGCCCAGATGGTAAATCGTGTAGGAAATAGAATAGCGAAAGCTGTAGAGACATTTTATAAAAGTAATGGATATGAGTCTGAGCTGGATAACTATGCCTGGGAATTTAATCTTGTAGCTGATAAAAGTGTAAATGCTTTTGCGATGCCTGGAGGTAAAGTAGTAGTATACTCCGGACTATTACCTGTTACGCAGACAGAAGAAGCTCTGGCAGTTGTTATCGGCCACGAAATTGCACATGTAATTGCAAGGCATTCAAATGAAAGATTGAGTCAGCAGGTAGCACTTCAATACGGAGGTGCTGTTGCAGGTGGTCTGCTGGGAAATTCTGAATCAACTCGTCAGATTGCATCTACAGTTTTTGGTTTGGGTGCTCAATACGGAGTAATGATGCCGTATGCACGAAAACAAGAACTGGAATCTGATGAAATAGGTGTGATTATTATGGCCATTGCAGGTTACGATCCAAGATCTGCTATACCGTTTTGGACAAGGATGGCACAAGCATCAGGAGGTGCATCAGTACCGGAAGTTTTAAGTACACACCCAACAGACAGCAGAAGAATTGAAAGACTTACTGCAATTATGCCAACAGCTCTTCAATATTATAAAGGTTCGGGCTTTCAAAACCAAACAACCGAACCCATAAAAACTAAAACTCCTGTTCCAGTGGAAACAAAGAAAGCCATAACTTCAGAAGAATGGTCCTTTTAACCTCTCAACCGGTTTAATGACTGAACCAAAGCCTCATCCGCACCAATTTTCCTTATTGCAAGTATGGTAAGGATGATGGCTATTAAAGGCATTATTAAACCTATACCGATTTTATTAAAAACGAGCTCTTCTACTGAGAATACTTTATAGAATATAAATCCAAAAAAAAGATAAAAACCAATCATCAATATTATATTGAAAATTGATAGTCTAATCTGTAACATCCTTTTTTTATATAAAAAGATAGTTATCAAAGCTAAAATCGAGCTACTAAGACTAATTGCGAAAAGACCCCAGGTGGAATCATTTAGTGTTCCATTCATGTAAATACCCATAGCCTCAAACACAACTTCGTCGCTATTGTAATAAAATGTAGCCAACTGAGTTGAAGAAGCAATCAGCATTGCAGCAGCAGCCAAAACAAGAAATAATGTTTGAATACGTTGAAACATAAATCAGAACAAGTCTTTTTCTTTCGAAGGGTTACGATAATATATTTCGTTCTCTTTCCATTCTTCGATAGCAAGCAGTGATGGTTTTGGAAGTTTTTCGTAGAATTTGGATATCTCTATTTGCTCATGATTTTCAAACACTTCTTCTAAATTATCACTATAAGAAGCAAACTCCTGAAGCTTAGAATCCAAGTCTTGTTTCATATCAATGCCTATCTGATTAGCTCTCTTTCCAATAATTCTAACCATCTCGTAAACATTTCCCACCGATTCGGATAATTTCATCACATCACGGGTTTCCGTGTTAGAACTTGCGGCAATTTTTCTGTAATCCATATTTAATTTTGTATGTTTAATTTAAATCAAGTAGTAGGTAAAACATCTATTTTACTTTGGGCTTCCTTATAGTAACTATCTGCTTCAGCAATATATTTTCCATTTGGAAAAGTATTTGTATAATTAAAATACTCATCGACTACCATTCGGTAACGCTCAGGCTGTGTCTGTAATGTACTTCTCAGAGCGAACTCATATCTGGCGCGAAGAATTGTAATCTGATACTCTTCTAAATAAATCGAAAATGGATAACTTTTCATTGCTTCCTGTGCTGTAACAACAGCTGACTCGTAATTATTACCCATATAATTTCCGAGGTTTAAATACAGTTGTGCAGCCAGTAACTCTTTATATGCTAATTTCTCCTGAAGTTCAAACAAGTAATTCTTTGCTTGTTCAGCACGTTCTGTCTGAGGATATCGGTCTATATATTTTTGAAACTCAGCAATAGCAGTGTAAGTTTTAGATTGATCCAATTTTGGATCTGGTGAGTCAAGATACATTCCATAAGCTGAGTAAAATAAAGCGGACTCGGCATACTCACCGTTAGGATAAGTATTATAGTATGTTGTAAATGTCTCGGTAGCAGAGTAATAATCCCTTGAATTGTAATGGCTCTGAGCTAAAAGATACAAAGATTCTTCTGCTTGTGCAGTACCTTTCATGAAAGCTATCAACTCATCCAGTAAAGTAATACTGCGACTGTACTTACCCTCTTCGAAATATTTTTTAGCATAGCTGTACTTCAAATCTCTGTCGGTACTTTTCAATATTTTGTTGTACTCGCTGCACGAACTCAGGGCTAAAGCGAACATCAAAAAGTAGATAAGTTTTATTTTCATTTCTTACAAGTCGGTTTAAGTCCGCAAATTTACTGAATCTTTCTCATTTATGGTTATACAAAACCGTTTTTATTCTATTTTAGTATTTGTTTAAAACAAAATCCATTATACTGTCTACATATCTGCGATCATTTGCCAGCTTCGGCACCTTGTTTTGTCCACCAATTTTCTCTCTGTCTTTCATCCAGCTGTAGAAAACACCTTTTTCCATTGATCTGATTATCGGGGTATCTAACGAAAGATTATATGAACGTTTTGCTTCATAATCAGAATTAAGTCTCTTCAGACTTTCATCCAACAATCTAGCAAACTCCTTAAGATCTTGTGGTTCAGTTTCAAATTCAATCAACCATTCATGAGCACCATTATGATTGTCTGAAAAATAAACCGGTGCCACTGTATATTCTGTTACCTTAGCGCCTGTCATACGACTAGTTTCTTCAATTGCCTTATCTGCATTATCAACGATCAATTCTTCTCCAAAAGCATTTATGAACTGCTTTGTACGACCCGTTAATTTAAACAAATATGGGTTAACTGATGAAAATTGAACAGTATCCCCTATTTTGTAACGCCACAAACCTCCACTGGTTGTTATTAACATAGCGTATTGCTTTCCTGCTTCTACTCCACTTAAAGGAACGACTTCAGGATTTTCTTTATTCCATTCTCCTACAGGAATGAATTCATAATACACCTCATTATCTAAAATTAAAAGCATGTCACTTGATTCAGGAGTATACTGAACACCAAAAAAGCCTTCAGAAGCATTATAAGTTTCCCAATAGTGCATTTTATCGGACATTATGATTTTTTCAAATTGCTCTTTAAATGGACGAAAGCTAACTCCACCATGAAAAAAAACTTCAATATTAGGCCATAATTCCCTAATTGGCTTACCTGTATCTACTGTGATCTTTTTGAGTAAAACCAGCATCCATGAGGGTACTCCAACAAGTGCACGAATATCTGTTTTTTTAGCATATTCAGTAAGCCTTTCCAGCTTTTCCTCCCAATCAGGTAATAGTGCTATCTCTTCAGGTGTTCTTCTACTTTTCACAAGCTTAGGCAGATTTTTCATCAATATTGCTGATATATCTCCTGTGTAAAACCTTTCTCCAATTTGATTAACTTGCTGGCTTCCACCCATTACCAATGTTTTACCCAGCACAAATGAGGTATCCGGATGATGAGCTGCATAAGTTCCCAACATGTGGTAACCTGCTCTATAATTACCATTAAAAAGCGATTCTTTAGTAACAGGAATATATTTACTTTTATCCTCAGTTGTACCTGATGACATTGCAAACCACTTCACAGGTGTATCCCATAGAACATTTTCTTTTTTTTCAACAATTATTTTTTCAAGATATGGTCTTAAGTCCTCATAAGAGGTTAAAGGCACTTTTTTACTATATTCTGTGTAATTATGAATACTCCCGAAATCCATTTCCCCTCCATAAAGAGTATTACGTCCATGTTCCAGAAGATATTGCAGGGTTCTCTGTTGAGTACCGTGTGGATCTTTTATGAAAGCTTCCACCGGTTTGTAATAAGAGTAGAGTATCGATCTAGCTATTTTTTGAATCATCCTTTTCGTTAAAATTGTGGCGCAAAGGTATACAGGAGTTTCAATAATTAGAAAAATAAATTCACAATTTAAAATAAAAATTCTAATTAACCTATTCTGCTAATTTTTCGAAGTCTCTCTTCATCGATTATCTTTATTTTTCTTCCATCTACGGCTATGATACGTTCGTTTACGAAATTAGAAAGAGTTCTGATTGCATTGGAAGTTGTCATATTTGATAAACTTGCAAGATCTTCACGGGCCAGATAAATATTAATAGTTGCTTCGTCCTCCTCAAGACCGTAACTCTCCATAAGAAAAATCAAAGATTCTGCAAGTCTGCCTCGAACATGCTTTTGTGTGAGATTAACCACTCGCTGATCAGCTATGCCAAGATCAACTGAGAGCATCTGAATAAAGAACATTGCAAAGTCTCCATTCTTTCGGAGTATCTTTTCAATAACCTCCATAGGTATCATGCATACTGTACAGGCTTCAAAGGCAGACGCAGCAGTAACGTATGGCTCTCTTGCAAAATATGCCCTATAACCAAAATACATTACGGGACGTATAATTCTGATTATCTGACTTCTCCCTCCTACCCCGCTTTTGTATATTTTAACCTTTCCTTTAAAAAGACACATGAGATCTTTCGGAATTTCATCCTCCAGATAAATAAGTTCGTTTTTTTTGAAATTAAGCATTCGGGCATTCTCACGCAATAAATTGCGCTCAAGATCCGACAACATTCTCCAAATTTCGGGTAATGTAGAGGATAAATCAATTACTTCCTTACTATTTCCAGGCATGAGTGTTATAGAACTATGTTCTAAAACACAAATATAACAGTTTTTTTTAAAGTAGTAAAATAACTGCTTAGTTTATTTAAAAGTTCTGTTAAATATTTGAGACTGATTTACAAATTTGCTCATCAATTTAAAAAAAAATGTAAGTTTGTATATAAATGAAGAGAGGCAAATTTATACAAACTATACTTTTCCTGCTATTTTCTCTGAGTTGCTATGCATCAGGTTCACTCCTGCCATCAGATACATTACTTATTAGAGTGATGAGTGCAGCAGAAAAATACAACGACTTGGTGGAAAGTTATTCCGCTGAGGTATACACCCGTTCGTATGTCGAAACAAAAGAAAAAAACTTCACCTATAAATATACACACTTAATTCCACAATTCGTACTTCATGATCCACACAACGATGAAGTTTTGATAGAGACGATGAGCAATTTAAAATTCGACTATCCCAATAACTATGTGCAGGATATAAAACATGTAGCAGGAACTTTGTCAAGCTTGAAAGACATTGAATCAATTCCTTTTGAACTTCTTAACATCAATATTTATGGTGAAACCACAAATGACGAAAGTTTTTTTATGCCACTTCGATTCAGTACTGCAAAGTATTACTCTTATGAGTTATACCAAAGTTTCACAGAAAATAACAAGACATATTACAACATACACTTCACACCTATTTACGAAAACTCTAAACTTATTAAAGGATCTTTTATTGTAGAGAAGGGTACATGGAGAGTAATATTTTTCAGAGGAGAAGGTGTTGATATTTTTTCTGATTTCTCTTTTGAAATGACAATGGGTAATGAATGGATAACAAATTATCTTCCTGTTAGTTTTACTATTTATCAAACCACTTCATATCTTGGAAATAAGCTTGCGGCCAGACATCTTGCTAAGATTGATTATTCTGACATAAAACTGAGGAGAATAGATAAACCGATCATATCTCTTAACATCAGCGATTTCTATAAAATAAGGCTTGACTCGGTACCTGTTTTCAGTGATACAGTTTTCTGGAATAATATCAGACCCATTCCTTTACAGGCTCAGGAGAAAGATGTAATCCTTAATTATATACAACGTGTTAATGAGAAAGAAAAAAACAGAGTAAATGGTGATAGTGTAGAAAATTCAAAAACTGCACAACAATTGGCTCAGCGTGTAGTTATGAACTCCAGCTACAAATATAAAACTATGAGGATGGGATATTCAGGTCTTTTGAATCCTTTAATGCTGGGATATTCATCAAGAGATGGAATGACCTACCGTCAAAACTTATCTTTTAATATTGATTTAAGTCACAACCGAACAGTAAAAATTGATGCATTTGCGGGGTATATGTTTAGAAGAAAAGAGTTTTTCACTGACCTCACCACCTCTTGGAATTATGATCCTTTTCGTCTTGGAAGTGCTGCAATATCAATTGGTAACGGTAATCCTACCTACAGCTCACTTTTTGTCGACCAAATTCAGGACAGTTTAAAAAGCAGAGGCCTGTCATTTGAAGACATTTCACTTAAGTACTATAAGGATTACTACATTAAGTTGTATAATACACTTGAAGTTACCAACGGTTTAGTGCTTCAGACAGGTATTGACTACCACATCAGAAAAAGCAAACGTAATACTGCAATGCTACGTGCAACAAATAAGGATATTACACCCATAGAAGATATGTTTGGCAACAGAAGATCCTTTGCACCGTTTATTCGCTTAAGCTGGACTCCAAGACAATACTACAGATATGAAGGAAGACAAAAAATTTATGTCAGATCCTCATTTCCCACATTTAAACTTGAGCTTTCACGTAGTTTTCAAAACATTCTGGGTAGTACATCTGAATATAACCGGGTAGAGTTTGATGTAAGCCAAAATATTCCTTTCGGACTTATGCATACATTTCAATATCATTTAGGTGCCGGAAAATTTATTAATCAAAAAACTGAGTACTTTGCTGATTTCGTATATTTTGCTAAAAACAATTTCCCTGAGAACTGGAGTGATGGCCTGGGAGGCGTCTTCAATCTGCTTGGCAGAGACTTATATAATGCATCAGACTCATATATTCAGGCACACTTTATGCTCGAAACACCATTTCTGATTTTAAAGAACATCCGTTTTGTATCAGATTTCGCAGATGAAGAGAGAATATATCTAAGCCAGTTATATACACCACAAATTATTTCATACACTGAACTTGGCTATGGTATTGGCAACCGTTATTTTAATGCAGGTATATTCAGCTCTTTTCATAAAGACAATTTTCGCCATATAGGTATACGTGCTGCTTTTGAGTTTTGACGCTTAAATTTATATCTTTGTAAAAAAAATATAGATGATCTGTTTCCCAAACGCAAAAATAAATTTAGGATTACAAATCGTTTCACGAAAGCCGAATGGTTATCATAATCTGGAAACAATCTTTTACCCAATCACACTAAAAGATGCTCTGGAAATTATACCAACTCCTAAATTAACAATACCTGAGTCCCAAAAGAGATATCGTTTTTTTCCATCTGGAGATATTATTAAAGGAGATATGGATGACAATCTCGTGATTAAAGCTTTAAAATTGATCATGCAAGAGAAAAAAATACCATTAATTGATATACATCTTCTTAAAAAGATACCTGCCGGTTCCGGATTGGGGGGAGGATCATCAGATGCTGCCTTTATGATTCAATTACTGAATCAAACATACGAACTTGGATACTCAAAAGAAGATTTAATGAAGTTAGCATCTAAAATTGGTGCTGATTGTCCATTTTTTCTTCACAATAAACCTGTACTGGCTACCGGAATTGGTGATGAGCTAGAGGATATCGATCTTGATTTGAATGGCTATTTTTTAATACTTGTGAAACCTGATATCTCAATTTCAACTAAAGAGGCTTATTCAATGATTACTCCTAAACATCCGGAGTTTTCTTTAAGAGATATTGTTAAAAAACCCATGTCTGAATGGAATATGTTGATGAAAAATGATTTCGAGACGCCTATATTTAAAAAATATCCCGAAATTTGTAATATTAAAAAACAGTTACTTGAAATGGGAGCAATGTATTCCTCTATGAGTGGATCAGGCTCGTCAGTTTACGGCATTTTTAATAACAAGCCTGATTGGGAAGGTATGTTTAAAGACTATTTCGTATGGTGTGGTAAACTTAATTAGTGTAGATCAGTAAAAATGAATATGAAGAAAAGTCAATTTTTATTTCTTTTTGTAGGACTATTATTTGTGGTAAATCTACAATCGCAGAATATGTTTTTGCCCGAAAGGCTGTTCAACTTTGGACCAATCCCTTTACAAAAACCGATTCTCCTTGACAGCGTAAATCTAAATAACACAACGTTTACTGACGAAATGATGTTGTCTTATTTAGTAACATTTCCAGAACACACTCGTTTCAAAATTGAACTCACACCCGATAGTTCAGGATTCTTTCATTTGAATAAACCTCAAAAAGGTCAAGCATTTCAACTGTTGTCATTTTTTGTAAGTGGTGACAGATACGGAAGAGGAAAACTAACAGTAACTTCACCTAATCCGCTGGAATTGTGGGTAGATGATGTGAAAAGAGCAACAAAAACTCAACTTAATGACAGTTTACACCACTCAGGTTCAGTTGAGACATTTCTGAACGGATTTACCAATAACCAAAGGGTAGTCATAAAGATGCTGACTTCAGCTGACAATAAAATCAATCCTGCCCTGAAAATTGATATCAGACCTGAAGAAACAGATTCACTGTTAAATTACACATTCAACTACACAGACAAAAGAAGGATAAATATAAAAGATATTCTTGAAGGTAAGCGTGTAAACAATTCATCAATATCACCAAGCGGAAGGTTTGTACTTTTAAGCCTAAGAGAAACACAACCGGGAGGCAAAAACCTTGATTTTATAGAGATATACGACACTAAACAAAAACAAACGATAATTTCTGAATCAGCAAACAGACAAAGTTTGAAATGGATGCCTGAATCAGATCTCCTTTATTACATTGTTGATGTTAATGATAAGAGAAATATATATACCTTGAATCCACTTACAAAGGAGACTAATATATTGACTGAAGGGTTACCCAAAGAAAGTTTTTATATTGCTCCAGATGAAGAATCTATATTTTTCTCATCAAAAGAAACGATAACAGCTGCCAGTCCCGCCGGATTAAAACGATTAATAGGCATTGATGACAGACAATCAAATTACAGGGACCGAAACTTTCTCTATAGACACTTCCTGGAAACCGGACTTACTCAGCAGATTACTTTCGGTAAACAGTCAGCCTCTCTGAATGATATAACTATGGATTCAAGATATCTTCTGTTCTCGACATCCGAAGAAGACCTTTCTGAAAGACCGTTTCGTAAAAACTCTCTATATATGTTGGATCTGAATACCATGGCTTTAGACACAATTTGGAAAGATCTGACTTATACTTACTCTGCACAGTTTTCCCCCGACGGAAAGCAACTTCTTATTCACGGTGCACCCGAAGCATTTGGCGGTATTGGTCTGAATATCAATCCAGATCAGATAGCAAACAGCTACGATACTCAATCATTTATAATGGATCTCGAAACTAAAAATATAGATCCTGTAACAAAAGACTTTGATCCAACCATTTCAGCACAAATCTGGAGTCCTCAGGATAGTTATATATATTATCGCGTAGAAGAGGGCGACAAGGCTAATATGTACCGCTATTCTCATCGTAACAGAAAATTTGAGAAACTACCCCTCAGGGAAGATGTGATACGTTCCTTCAGTATTGCTGAAAATGCAGCTTGGGCAACTTACACAGGGGTAAGCACATCAAACTCAAACAGGAGTTATCTGCTTAACCTGAAAAATATGGAGTCAACTCTTTTATCAGATCCTTATGCAGAAAAATTAAGTACACTTGATCTTGGTGAGGTTTTAGATTGGAATTTCACTTCCTCTTTCGGTGACGAAATTGAAGGTCGTTACTATCTACCTCCAAATTTTGATCCCTCAAAAAAATATCCTCTGATTGTTTATTATTACGGAGGAACAAGTCCCACTTCACGAACTTTTGAGAGCACTTATCCACTGCATGTTTACGCTGCCCAAGATTATGTAGTCTATACACTACAGCCAAGCGGTACCACAGGTTACGGACAGGAGTTTTCTGCACGTCACGTAAATGCTTGGGGTGACCAGACAGCCGAAGAGATAATTGAAGGTGTAGAAAAATTTATTGCCGAACACCCATTTGTGGATAGTACAAAAATTGGCAATATCGGGGCTTCTTATGGTGGTTTTATGACTCAATATCTAATTACTAAGACTGATATATTCTCTGCATCTGTATCTCACGCCGGAATTAGTAATATCACCAGTTACTGGGGGGAAGGTTACTGGGGTTACTCATACAGTGCAGGTGCAAGTGCTGGAAGTTATCCATGGAATAATCCGGAGCTCTATGTAAAACAAAGCCCATTATTCAATGCAGATAAAATAACAACTCCTTTGCTGTTACTTCATGGAACTGCTGATACAAACGTACCAATAGGAGAAAGTATACAGATGTATACTGCCCTGAAGTTACTGAATAAGCCTGTTGAATTTATTCAGGTAATTGGTGAGAACCATGCTATTTATGATTATGATAAACGCGTTGCATGGAATAATGCAATTTATGCATGGTTCGCAAAATGGTTAAAAGATGATTCAAGATGGTGGGATTCTATGTTTCCTGATGAATAAAAAAAAGATAACTGATGTTTATGGAAAATTTATGTGAAAAAGTAAAGATAATAGCCTGCGAAGTAGGTGAATATCTGAAAACTGAACAGCAATTACTTAACAAAAAAGATATTGAACTTAAAGGTACTCGTGATTATGTGACCTATATCGACAAAGAGGCAGAAAACAGGTTAATTAACAAACTAAAGGGAATATTCCCAAACAGTAGTTTTCTGGCTGAAGAAGAGACGGTTGAATTTAAAGAGACAGAGTATACATGGATTATTGACCCACTTGACGGTACAACAAACTATGTTCACGGTGATTCACCCTATTCGGTAAGTATTGCTTTAAAACATGAAAATGAGATTGTACTTGGTGTTGTTTATGATCCTTTAGCTGATCAGATGTTTAGTGCTATTTCAAAAGGAAAGGCTTATTTAAACGGCAGTTTACTTGAAGTTAGCCAACATGCAACTCTTAAAAATGCATATATAGGCTTCGGAATACCTTATAAATTAGATGAGCAGGGTGAGCAAATTCTAAAAAATGCTGCTGAGCAGTTCCGCAACTCCAGCTTTCGTATAAAAGGGTCAGCAGCAGTAGAGCTATGTTATGTTGCTGCCGGAATAAGTGATGCCTACTTTCACTCAGGTCTCTCACCATGGGATGTTGCCGCAGGTGCTTTCATTTTGGAATGTGCGGGTGGTAAGTGTACCGATTTCTCAGCAGGCAATAACTATCTTTTTGGAAGAGAAATGGTTGCTTCAAATGGAGTTATACACCAGGAGATTATCAAATATATTATTCAGAAATAAAATATGGACAATCAGACTATCCTAATTGCATTTCTTTTGACATTATTTGCCGGTTTATCAACCGGTATTGGTAGTCTCATTGCGTTTATGGCTAAACGCACCAATACCAATTTCCTGAGTTTTGCATTGGGGCTCTCTGCCGGAGTAATGATCTATGTCTCCTTTATGGAGATGTTGCCGCAATCTCTGCATTCACTAACAGAAAACTTTGGCGAAAAAACCGGAATGCTTTATTTGATCCTGGGATTTTTTGGAGGAATTATTCTGATTGCACTTATCGACTTCCTGATTCCTGAGGCCAGTAATCCTCATGAAATGCATGGTGTTGAAGAGATGAAAAAAAAGAATGGCTTAAAACAAACAGGTATTATTACTGCAATCACCATTGCAATTCACAACTTCCCTGAAGGAATTGCAACATTTATGTCAGCACTGACTTCACTTGAAATTGCTATTCCAATAACTGCAGCAATAGCAATTCACAATATTCCGGAAGGGATAGCAGTAGCTGTTCCGATATATCACTCAACAGGAAGTAAGAAAAAGGCCTTTTGGCTTTCATTTGCATCCGGGTTGGCAGAACCCCTCGGTGCACTAATAGCATTCTTGTTCCTGATGCCTTTCTGGAGCCCAACACTCAATGCGTTTGTGCTGTCAGCTGTTGCCGGAATTATGGTTTATATTTCACTTGATGAACTTTTGCCAAGTGCTGAAAAATACGGTAAACATCACCACTCAATAATTGGATTAGTAATAGGTATGGCCTTAATGGCCTTTAGTTTATATTTGTTCATTTGAATGAATTAAGATATCTTTGTTTTAGATTTTTTAAAATAATTACTCAACACATAATGTGATGAAAACAGACTTAAAACAGATAGGCGAACGAATCAAAGGTTTGCGCGAAGCATTGGATTATTCTCCATCAGAGATGGCCGCACGGCTGGAAGTTGACTTAGAAGATTACTTGCATTTTGAAGAAGGTGAAAAAGATATATCAGTATCATTCCTGCAAAGAATTGAAAGAGAATTCAGTGTTGACATTTCAACTTTGATGTTTGGTACAGAACCACGAATGAACTCATACTTTATTACCAGAAAAGATAAAGGATTGACCGTAGAAAGGGTGTCTGCATATAAGTATCAGTCGCTCACTTCAGGTTTCACCAATAACGTAGCTGAAATTTTTGAAGTGACGGTTGAACCTAAGTCTGCCGATACAGATTTTTACAGGAATATACACGCCGGACAGGAATTTAATATGGTACTGGAAGGAAGTATGATGATAAATATCAACGGGAAAAACCTGATTTTGGGTCGCGGAGACAGTATTTATTTCGATTCTTCTCTTCCTCACGGAATGAAAGCTCTTAACGACAAACCGGTAAAATTCCTTGCAGTGATATTATATCCATAACTACTGATTATTTAAAAGGTTATCATGATAGAAAAATTTGTAAAAAGAACTGAATTTACATCTCACAAAGATTTTATTGAAAACTACCACATTAATGTACCCGAGAACTTTAACTTCGCTTACGATGTAGTAGACGAATGGGCGAAGATAAATCCAAATAAACGTGCACTTTGTTGGACTGACGACAAGGGAGATCACAAAGATCTTTCTTTCGGGGAAATTAAGACGCTCTCAGACAAAACAGCTTCATTCTTCCAATCACTTGGTATTGGCAAAGGTGATATGGTAATGCTGATACTTAAGCGCAGCATCGAATTCTGGCAGACAATTATCGCACTTCACAAGATTGGTGCAGTGGCAATCCCGGCAACTCATTTGCTGACTGACAAAGATATCATTTATCGCAATAATGCGGCAGGAGTAAAAGCCATTATTGCAACAGAGGATGATAATCTGACCGAACATGTGAATCTGGCTATGAAAGATTCACCAACTGTTAAACATCGCATTAAGATCGGAGAAACAATTCCCGAAGGATGGATCGACTTCCACAAAGAAGTTGATAAGGCAGTACCATTCAACAGACCAGAGAAAGTCAATAATAATGATGACATCATGATATTGTACTTCACATCAGGAACAACAGGTCAACCCAAAATGGTGGTACACGACTTTACATATCCTTTAGGCCACATCACTACCGCCAAATACTGGCACAACCTAAACGAAAACAGTATTCACCTAACAGTTGCAGATACCGGCTGGGCTAAAGCCGTATGGGGAAAACTATATGGTCAGTGGATTGTAGGTGCATGCGTATTTGTATACGACTTCGAGGGTCGTTTCATTCCCGAAAATATGCTTAATATAATTTCAAAATATAAAATAACTTCTTTCTGTGCACCTCCAACAATTTACCGCTTCCTTATCCGTGAGGATTTAAGTAAATATGACCTGTCGGCACTTGAGTATTGTACAACCGCAGGTGAAGCACTTAATCCCTCTGTATTCAAAGAATTTTATGATCAAACAGGAATTAAAATGATGGAAGCTTTCGGACAGACCGAAACAGCTCCAACAATAATTACATTCCCGTGGATTGAGCCAAAACCGGGATCAATGGGTGTGCCAAATCCTTTATATAATATGGATCTCCTCACTTATGACGGTCGCTCCGCCGAAGATGGCGAACAGGGCGAGATTGTATTCTATACAGATAAGAAGCGCCCTTTATCCCTCTTTAAAGGTTATTACAAAGATGAAGAGCTCACTAAACAGGTATATGCCGATGATATTTATCATACCGGGGATATGGCCTGGCGTGATGAAGATGGTTTCTACTGGTTCGTAGGCAGAACAGATGATGTAATCAAGAGTTCAGGTTATCGTATCGGACCGTTCGAAGTAGAGAGTGCAGTAATGACTCACCCTGCTGTTGTAGAATGTGCAATTACAGGTGTTCCAGATGAAATCAGAGGTCAGGTTATTAAAGCAACTATTGTTCTTGCAGGAGAATACAAATCTAAAGCAGGTGAAGATTTAGCTAAGGAGATTCAAGATCATGTGAAGAACGTTACAGCACCTTATAAATATCCGCGCGTAGTGGAGTTTGTTGATGAGCTGCCTAAAACCATTAGCGGTAAAATCAGAAGAGTGGAAATAAGGAGCAAGGACACTTCAAATAATTAACTCAAAAACAGGCAATTAAATATGAAAAAAGCATACGTATTTCCCGGACAGGGAGCTCAGTTCGTAGGAATGGGAAAAGATTTATATGAAACATCCGAACATGCAAAAGAGATGTTCGAAAAAGCAAACGAAATTCTTGGATTCAGAATAACTGATTTGATGTTCTCCGGAAATGATGAAGATTTAAAACAAACGAAAGTAACTCAGCCCGCAATATTTCTTCATTCCGTGATACTGGCAAAAACTTTAGGTGACGAATTCAAACCTGACATGACTGCCGGACATTCACTTGGAGAATTCTCAGCGCTTGTAGCTGTAGGAGCTCTTTCTTTTGAAGATGGATTGAAATTAGTTTATGCACGTGCACTTGCCATGCAAAAAGCGTGTGAAGCCAATCCTTCCACTATGGCTGCAATTATCGCATTACCTGATGATAGAGTTGAGGAGATCTGTGATTCAATAGACGATGTGGTTGTACCTGCAAACTATAATTGCCCAGGACAAATAGTGATCTCAGGCACAATGAGTGGTATAGAGAAAGCATGTGAGCTAATGAAGGAGGCTGGCGCAAAACGTGCACTGCCACTGAAAGTAGGTGGTGCTTTCCACTCTCCTTTAATGGAACCTGCACGTGTAGAACTTTCCGAAGCAATTGAATCAACTAATTTTTCCACACCGGTTTGTCCTGTATACCAGAACGTGACTACAAAAGGAGAAACAGATCCTGAAGTAATTAAGAAAAACCTTATAGCTCAGCTTACATCTCCTGTAAAATGGACTCAATCCGTACAAAATATGATTGCCGAAGGTGCTACTGAGTTCGTTGAACTTGGACCGGGAAGTGTACTTCAGGGACTTATATCTAAAATTGATAAAAGCGTAACAGTTTCAGGAAAACAGTAGTTTAAGGTTTCTTAGCAACGTTTATTTGTTAAAAAGGATATAAGAAAATACATTTGTTTCTGACAACTATCACTAAAAAATATTTATAATGAAAAAATCAGTACTCATACTAGCGATTTTCTCTTGCATAATACTTTCAGCACAAGCTCAGGAAGAGTTTTTCGATGCTCCGGATTTCAAACAAATTGAGCGTAACACAAAAGAGCCAAGCTCATCTTATTATTATCCCACTCTGATGAAAAGATATTTACAGGGTGATACAAAAATGACTCGTGATGAGGGAAGATACCTCTATTTTGGCTATATTTATCAACAAGGTTATGAGCCTACTGACACCTCTTCATACAATAATCTTTTAGCAAAGACCCTTGCCAAAGGAGCTTTCACACCTTCTGATTATAATGATATTTTACAATATTCAAGCGCACTTCTTCTTGAAGACCCTTTTAACCTGAGAGCTTTAAATGCTAAGCTACTTGTATTGGCTCAACGAGATGATTCAGAAGAGTATAAGAAAGTATCTCAGCAACGAAGAATTGTACAGGATGCAATTGTAAGCACCGGTGACGGTATGTCAGATAATACTGCGTTCTATGTAATCAAAGTAGCGCATCAGTTTGATATTCTTCCTTTCCTGGGATACACTTATGGTGGTGAAGATAAAATCATAAGAGGTAAAAAAGTAAACTATCTGACTTTAGGCGAAAATCGTTTTGGAGTAGAGCGTGTTTACTTTAATATCTCACCGGTAATTGATTATATCAGTTCGCATGGAGGAGGAAAAATGTAAAACTACTCTATAAATAACTTAAAGCCCGCTTCATAAATAATCAAGCGGGCTTTTTATTTTATATTGAGCAACATTGGATACATGGCTGTATATCTCGGTTGTTTTGATAGAAGTATGACCGAGTAATTGTTGGATATATCGAATATCTGTCCCGTTTTCTAATAGATGAATGGCAAAACTGTGTCGTAAAATATTAGGGGTTACTTGTTCCGAGATCCCTGCTTTTAGTGCAGCATTTTTAACAACTGTCTGAACGCTTTTTTCGGAGTACATACCACCACTTTGTCCTTCAAAAAGATATTTCTTGGGTTGATATTTTTTGAAGTAATTATTCAAATCTACAAGTAACGTAGGGGAAAGCATGACTACCCGTTCTTTATTGCCCTTAGAATTACGAATATTTACAAGCATCCGTTCAGAATCTATATCAGAAAGCTTAAGATGCAATAATTCATTTAGGCGTAATCCGCACCCATAAAGCAGCTTTATAATACATGCATGCTTTAAATTAGAAGCCGATGATACTATTTTTCTCACTTCGGCTACTGGTAAATACTTCGGTAAAGTATATTTGTTTTGTGAAGGATAGAGATGTTTTATTTCTAAACTCCTGTTCAATACTGAATTGTAGAATTTCTCTATTGATGCGACTATCATGCGTTGGTATGAAGCACTTATATCGTAATTTCCGATTTTCCAGATTATATATAACTCAATTTCATTTTCGCTTAACTCATCGGGATGATTAAACTTTTTTGTAGCTGTTTGCAAAAAGCTTTTTATAACGCTACAATAGTTTTTAATAGAATCAGCACTATATCTTTGCAACCTTAATCTCTGCTCAAATATCTCAATTAGATTCTCGATGTCCATAGAATTCTAATTTTATTTTGCAAACTTATCAAAACATTCGTAAATACAAAAAATATATTCAATAATTATTGACTGATAATAATCATTTTATATTTACAAGACGGCACTTTAATATTTACTTGCATAAATAAGACAGTTATTTTAAAAACAGTTTACGCATGTTATAAACTTAGTTTTTATTAATGTTGTTTATTGAAAAAATTGACGTTGGTGGCATTGCTAATAAATAACATTTTAAAAATCAAAAATATGGAATCAATATTCAAATTCGTACTACACAGACCTGCAGTACAACAAAAACCGGATTTAATTATTAATCTGAGCCAAGATTCTGATTATCAGATTGAATTAGCGAAATCAATTAATCAAAATAACCCAAGAGAAATTCTCAAGAAGGCTTCTGGTGATTTTGTAAAAACTAAAAATTTCATCAAATCATCTTCAGAATTGAAGATTTACGATAAGTTAATCATTTTTCAAACTAAACTTGATGAACTTTCTAAAAAAACGAATATTACTTCAGAAGAAATCAAAAATAGTGTAAAAGATTCATTTGGTTCAACTGTGGTTACTATTATAAAGGATAAAGACTATCTTAGCTCAGTTAAAAACCTTAAAGACACTATTATTGCAATTAAATATTTACCTGAACAACATGAAAAACCAATTGAAGAATTAACTAACGCATTAAGAGATCTTGAAATCTTACAACTGCTTAATACCAAAACGAATCTTTTCAAATCAGGAACAGAATTAAAAAAATATAGAAAAAGAACACTCCAGCTTCCTGCCCAAGCTGATTTAAAAAGTGTATTAACTCAAAGAGAAAATGAAAAAAAACGACAAGAAGAGATTGAACAAAAACGACTTGAAGAAAAAAGAAAAAATATTCAGAATAAAGCAGCATTGTATGACAAATTAAAAAATGCTATAAAGGAAATAATGAATTTAGATTATGCTAACCTTGAATCTACACCACAAAAAGCGCATGAAGGCTTTATTCCACCTAAAGAAGTAAGACCACTAAATGTATTTATGGAAAACATTCAAAAAATGAATACATTAGGTCAATTAGAAATACTAAACGCAAAGACCCAGATTGAAAAAGGGATAAATGTAAAAAGCATCGCATCCACGCAAACACCTGTAATAGAAAGTAAAGTAATTGAAATCCCACCTAAAAGGGAGTTTTTTACCGGAGTAGATGATTTCAAACCTATTTCTGAATTATCAACATTATTCAGATTCAAAGTCGGCACAGAGAGAAATCTGTCTGAAAGCACATTAGCTTTGTTTAAAGAAAGAAAGTTTAGTATTACAGATATGGGAATTGATAAAGTAGTTGCCAGGTTGAAATTTGAAATGGAGGAATTAGCAAACGAATTAGAATTGTTAACACAAACTCAAAAAACAAATTCTATAAACCGCATCGGGACTACTCTTGTAGTTACAACATCACCTATGATGTCAATGTGGGGACATTTACCAACTTATGACGTTTTTCTAAGTCCTGATTTTCATATTTTAGATAATAGAATTCCATTGACCAAGGGCAAAGCTGTTCCATCAGGAATTGCAGATTTAATAATTGTAAAACAGCAGTTAAAAGGTTATGCCGGAAGAGATGTAGCTCACATTGAAAATATTTTAAAAGGAGAGCTTAAATCCAGGGAACATAGAAGATTTAATCAAACTATAAGTGATAGTCTAATTGAAACCGAAACTATAAAAACAGAAGAAAAGGAATTAGAAACTACTGACAGGTTCGAGTTAAGCAGAGAGGCAAGCAAAACAATTAAGGAGGAAGCTTCTCTAAAAGCCGGACTTTCCATTTCAGGTTCTTATGGACCGACTGTCAGCTTTTCGGTAAGTGCTGAAGGCTCATTAAACACATCAAAAGAAGAAGCCACAAAGACTGCTTCTACATTCAGTAAAAGCGTAACACAAAAAAGCGTTGAAAAACTTACTGAAAGAATACTTGAGAGTAACAGGATAATTATAACTACAGAAGTTGAAGAGAAAAATATTCATAAGTTAGACAATACAGGCGGGAGCGGTCATATATCAGGTGTTTACCAATGGGTAGAAAAAGTTTACGAGGCTCAAATGTTTAATTATGGTTTGAGAATGATGTTTGACTTTATGATACCTGAACCCGGTGCTTACCTTGTGTCTGCAATGGAAAAAGCCCATGCAAGTAAGTTGGTTATTCAAAAGCCAGTTACATTTACATTATTACCTAACCAAATTACTGAAGTTAATTATAATTACTGGATTCATGAGTATGGAGCTGCCGGAATCACTCCTCCACCTGAAGAATATATTACAAAATCATTTAATTATAACGCGGGCAATGGCGATGATAAAACAGACTATCATCATTCAGGGATAATTCAAATTGACGAAGGATATCAAGCAATTCAAGCATCGGTAGGCGTGGTTTGTAATCAATGGAGCAGTAATCGTGTTGTTGATATGGTTCTCGGGAGACAAACCCACAGATTTCCTGAAGGGGATTGGCTTTGGATTACAAATTTAAATAATGAAACTGAAAGTATTCCTATGGGCTTTAAAACAAATGATGTTTCAGACATAGCTTTAGCACTTGAAGTCAAATGTCAAAGAACAAGCCGGGCATATAAAAAGTGGCAATTAGAGACTCATAGTAAAATAATGGATGCTTATAAAACAAAACTTGCTGATTATGAAGAAAAAGTAGCTGCAGCAGAGTTAAGAGCCGGTGTTGAGATTGAAGGCAAGAACCCTGTATTGAATCTTGAAATTATGAAAGATGAGTTGAAAAAAAATTGTATCTCAATATTAACAGATCAGCATTATAGTTTATTTAATGCCATTGAAAATAATTCATATGGTTTACCACAAATTAATCTATCCGAAAATGAGGCCGAAGGACCCTATGTACGCTTTTTTGAACAAGCTTTCGAATGGGAACATATTACTTGGTTAACTTATCCTTATTTTTGGGGAAGAAAAAGTAAATGGGAAGAAAAAATTGCTTACGATGACCCTGATCCACTGTTCAATCAATTTATTAAAGCAGGATATTGTAGAGCGGTAATTCCGGTAAGGCCAGGTTTCGAAGGGGCAGTAGATCATTTTATGACTTTTGGGGAGATTTGGAATGGTGGTCCACTTCCTGCAATCTCAAACGATCTTTACCTACCTATTGCAGAGGAAATAGCCGAACGAATGGACATGCCGGGAGACGAAATTATACAAGGCGATCCATGGGAAGTAAGAATACCTACCAATTTAGTGAAATTAAGGAACGATGATTCTTTACCCAAATGGCAAAAAGATGCAAATAACAACTGGATCGAACAATAATTGAATTCTTTACAATGGAAAGATATGGGTAACATCATAAAAGATTTTTGTAAAAGATATGATATTCTTCCATTAAACACACCTGTACTCTTGAATTTTAAACTTGACGGGACTTACAAGAGGATTGGAGGTGATAATCATACGGTTACTTTATCCTGTTCAAACAGGTCAGTATCATTAACAACAAAGAAAGTCATTATAGAGGAAGGCTGGTCATTTAAAACAAATATCCAATCTTCAGCAGCTGGTAATGCCACTTTAGAGATTAGTGTTGATGGCACTATAAATACCAGAATTTTATTTAGGTTTTTAGAAAGTAAAGATGTATTTAAAAAAGACAGGTATGATTTATTGATGGATGAATTAAAATATGTTGCTCCTGAAGTTAACAACTCTCCGCCTCATGCAGAATATTCCGATAACTATTGTATGGGTGCTTCAGAAAGAGGATTATCCGAATTATTAGGCGATACCACCAATTTTTATGCTGTGGAAAGAATTACCCACAAACATAAAAATAGTGTTGGTTTTTCAGGGAAATCTGCAGTCGATCGTGGCAAAAAATTTCAGAGCCTGGGGTATACAGAAAAAAATCATCATTTTAAAGGATGGAAAATAATTCATGCTAAAAAAGATTTAATATATAATGCAAAGGATGACAGTGAAGCTGAGACCCAGTATAGTAACGTAAAATATGACATCGTTGATTTCAATGCAACAGGAAAAAACACTCTCACAACGCTTTTTGATAATGACATAAATAATAAAGAAATTGGATATCACATTTATTATTTTACCGTTACAGACGGTTTCCATACGTTGTTACTAATAATTGATACGCTTACAGATCCTTGTAATCCAAAATATGAAATATGGGATCAGCATGGTTTAACCAGTTCTCACGGATTATTAGCAGACATAGCCGAAGGAATCAGAAGACAAACGAGCTGGACTTTTGCCAACTCCTGTTTAAATAGATATAAAACAAAAAAAACAAAATATTATGATTCGACGGATACTTATTTATGGAAAATAAAACAAAAATAAGAACATCTATTTCCCTGTTCATTTTCATATTTATATCTCTATCTTGTAATAATGTGCAAGTTAGAAATCCTGAGTTGTGCTTTAAAACAAATGAAGGAGACTGGCATATTAAAACAGATGATTCGAAATGGATTAAAGAAGTTATTACAGATAGTGAAGAACTTC
>DHCC01000073.1:90802-91150 GCA_002398875.1 Bacteroidales bacterium UBA4912
TAACCCAAGCAAGGTTTATTTTAAAGATAAAAGGTTTCTTTACTTTTTAGTAAACGATTCATCAGGAGATGCTCTTTTGTATAAAAAATGCAAGTCGAACGAATATGAATTAATTGGTGGGGAATATCTGAAAATATTTCCAAATGTTTATTGGCAAACTAAAAAAATAAACAACGCAGATTATCAAACATTTAAAACTATGAATGTATCCCAAAATAAATCAGAATGGGAAATTACTATTGGTATAGATAAAAATAATATTTACTATGGTGCTGATATTATCACAAAGACTATTTTTGAAACTTTATACTGGACAAACAAAGATTCATTAAAGATTCATTATCATTA
>DHCC01000045.1:0-8689 GCA_002398875.1 Bacteroidales bacterium UBA4912
AACTGCGGATAATCATTTAATTAAATACTGAATTATTATGAGAGTATTAAGCATTACAACTATTTTATTATGCATTAATTTAATGTGTTTTGGACAGGAGTTAAAAAAGATAAGTGAAGAGCTTATCTTTAATTCTCCTTCATTTCAACAATGTCATGCTTCTACAATTGTGGAAGCATCGCCGGGTGTGTTCCTGTCTGCTGCATTTGGAGGCACAAGAGAAGGAAATCCAGATGTTTGTATCTGGATGTCAAGATTTGAAAATGGCACTTGGTCACAACCTGTCTTAATGGCTGATGGTATTCAGAATGATACTTTGAGGTATGCATGCTGGAATCCTGTTCTATTTAAAAATAATAAAGATAAAATCTTTTTATTTTATAAAGTAGGTCCGGGCGTATTACCTTGGTGGGGAATGGTGCGTACTTCAGATGATCTGGGAAAAACATGGACTGCACCTAAAAAATTACCTGACGGAATCTTAGGTCCTATAAAAAATAAACCTGTTCAGATGGAAGATGGAAAAATATTGGCACCTTCAAGTACTGAAACTAAAGAAAGTTGGAAAGCACATATTGAAAAATCTGTAGATAATGGAGAAACATGGGTAAATATACCTATTGATCACAATACAGAATTTGATGTTATTCAGCCTAGTGTTTTAATTCATGGAGATGGTATGTTACAGGTGTTGTGCAGAAGTAAGAATAATTCTGTAATTCAATCCTTCTCAAATGATAATGGTAATACATGGGGAACAATGACAAAGACAAGTTTGCCTAATCCTAATTCCGGCACCGACGCATTAACTCTTAAAAGTGGATTGCACGTGTTAGTTTATAACCCGACTGTACAGGGTAGAAACGGAAGAGCTAAATTAAATGTTGCAATATCAAAAGATGGTCTGAACTGGACTGATGCTGTAATTCTTGAAAACGAAGAAAAAGGTGAATATAGCTATCCGGCTATAATTCAAGATAGTAAAGGCAAGATACATATAACATATACCTATAATCGAGTTAATGTAAAACATGTAATATTAGAAGCTCTTTAAATATTTTACTGAAATATCCACAGTAAAAATAATCTATTGCTATGTGTTAAAGAAACAATGTAATAAAATAAATAAATTATGGAAAAAAGAAATTTAGAAAAACTATTTCTTATACTATTCTTCTGTATTGGAAATATTTTCTGGTCATTTTCTAATATTGTAGAAGTTGATCAAGTTGGTGCTAGTGTTACAGGACAGGTAACGGATTCAAAAGGTGAATCACTTATAGGGGTAAATGTTATAGAAGTTGGTACTAGTAATGGTACAGTGACCGACTTTGATGGCAATTATTCATTAGTACTGACAACTCAAAACGCTGTATTGAGTTTTACCTATGTAGGATTTCTTCCTAAAGAAGTAACTGTAGGAAATGAAAGAGTAATTAACGTTACTCTGGCAGAAAATATTGAAACTCTTGATGAACTTGTAGTTGTAGGTTATGGTACTCAATCAAAAAGGTTTGTAACAGGTGCAATTTCATCAGTTAATATTGCAGAGGAGAATAAAAATCTTCCAAATACTAATATTTCACAGTTGATAGGTAATATTCCCGGAGTTCAGTTTATAGGAGATGGAAGACCCGGGCAAGGCGGTACACTATTAATCAGAGGTCAAAACTCATTGAGTGCAAATAATGATCCATTAATTGTTCTTGATGGAGTAATCTTCAGTGGTAGCTTATCAGACATCAATCCTCAGGATATTGAAAAAGTTGATATTCTTAAAGATGCAAGTTCTGCCACAGTTTACGGTTCAAGAGCTGCTAACGGTGTAATTTTGATTACATCAAAAAAAGGTTTAAATGCAAAACCTACTGTAAGGCTTAATACATTTTACGGAGTATCAAATCCAAGTTACGAAGTAAAAATGTTAACACCTGAAAGATATATCGAAAGAAGATTGGATTGGAGAAGACAACTAGGCATGGAAGCTGATCCGAGTAAAGTAGCTGATTATTTAACTGCATCAGAAGCTGAAAACTACAAAAAAGGAATCACTCAAAATAACTGGGATATAGTTTATCAGGATGCATCTATTTATTCAGTTGATTTTAATATATCTGCAAGAACAGATTTAATGAATTATTTCTTATCAGTTTCTAAAAGTGATGAAAAAGGGTTGATTTTCAATGATAACTTAAAAAGAAACACAGTTAGAGCCAATATAAACGGTAAAGTTAATGAGTGGCTCAGTTTAGGTACTGATGCAACATTCTCATACCGTGATATGTCAGGAATATCTGCAAGTGTTCAGAACGCATATAGATCAAGCCCTTTTGCAACATTTTTCCATCCTGACGGAGAGCCAACCGAATACTCTGTTGTAGAAGAACAGGCTGGTGGTAACCCAGTGAGGAATGCTATTTTAACAAAAAACGAAGAGAAATATGAAACGTTATTCAGCAATTTCTATGTAAATGTTGATGTGCCTTTTATTGAAGGACTTTCATATAAATTGAACTATTCACCTAATTTAATGAATGGGCTTAATTATAACTATACAAGACAAGATAAACATATAGATCATAATAATACAAGTGCAAATAAATATAACAGTAAAAGAATAGATTTAACAATGGAGAACATTGTTACTTATAACAAAGTCATTAATGATAATAATGCTTTTGATCTGACTTTCTTATATAGTAATAATAAAACTACTTTTGAATCTACTAGAGCAGACGCCAATAAGCTTGTACTTGACGGGCTGGGATATAATAATTTAAGTTTGGGAAGTGTATTGACAAACTCATCTGATGCATATGAAATAGAGGGTGAATCTCTCATGGGACGTATTAACTACAGGTTGAAAAACAGATATTTATATACATTCACTGTAAGACGAGATGGTAGCTCTGTATTCGCAAAAAATAAAAAGTATGCAACATTCCCATCTGCTTCAGCTGCATGGATTCTTTCCGATGAACCATTTATAAAAAGCATCGATTTTATAGATATGCTTAAATTAAGAGCTTCATATGGTGCTGTAGGTAATCAGGCAATCAGGCCCTATCAATCTTTAAGTTTATCCGATATAACCAGATATGTTTATAGTGATGGAGGTTCAACCAGTATTGGTGTTAATACATCTTCATTAGGTAATGAAGATCTGAAGTGGGAATCAACTTATTCGTCAAATGTCGCTCTCGATTTTGAAGTTCTAAGTCGCAGATTAACAGGTACAATTGAGTTTTATGACAGTAATACTAAAGACCTGCTCGTAAGACGTGCTATACCTGTTATGAACGGATTTAAATCAGTATTGTCAAATATTGGTGATGTAAATAACAGAGGTATTGAGTTAACATTGAATTCACAAAACATAAATAAAAATAAATTCGGATGGTCATCAAGTTTCTCTCTTGCATATAATAAAAATAAGATAAAACATTTATATGGCACAGATTTAGATGGTGATGGCAAAGAAGACTCAGATATTGGCAATAACTGGTTTATTGGTTATCCTATAAGTTCATTCTATGATTACGAGTTTGATGGAATCTATCAGGTAGGAGATGACATCCCTGTAGGATCAGAACCAGGTTTTGTTAAAGTGAAAGATCTTAATAAAGATGGTAAAATTACACCGGATGACAGAAAAGTTGTAGGATCAGGAAATCAGCCAAATTATATACTTGGATTAAAGAATGATTTTAGATATGGCCAATTTACATTCTCATTGTATGTAAACTCCATGCTTGACTGGATTGCTCCCTTCAATCTTATAAATCCTCTTGTTCCGGGTAGAGCATTATCTCAAATTGATACAGACTGGTGGACACCAGAAAATAAATCTAACAAAAGACCTTCTCTTAACTACAGTAATCCTTTAGGTACTAATTGGTATCTAAGCAGAAATTTCGTAAGAATAAAAGATTTATCATTATCGTATGAATTTGATAAAAAACTTATAGAAAAAATAAATGTATCAGGTTTACGCATCTACGGAAGTGTTAAGAACCTTTATACATTTACAAACTGGCTGGGAGCAGATCCTGAAAATACAGGCAACTATTTTAGTGAACAAGGCGCAGATATTTATCCAATGCCAAGAACATTTGCTGTAGGTATTAATCTAGAGTTTTAATAACATTTTAATTAAGTAACATTATGAATATTTTGAGTAAATATAATAAAAGTAGACATTTAATAATTAATTGGCTACTTCTGGTATTCGTACTGATTTCATTGAATTCATGTATAGATACTGATTTAAATGAGATTCCATTATCTTCAGTGGGTGCAGAAAATACATTGGTTTCAAAAGCAGGTTTTGAGGCATATATAAATGGTCTTGTTTGGGCTGCCAGAGAAGAGTATTCAAAAGACGACAATACTTATTTTATTACAAATTTCCCTGGTACAGATGTAGCTGAAGATGCAGGTGCAGAGTATTTTACTTATAGAAACTGGGTTTCATATATGACACCAATCAGAGGTGAAGTATTAAAAACATGGGATTGGGCATATAGTAAAATGATTCCCCAGGCAAATACAATCATCTCATATGCCAACAAATCAGAAATAGAGAGTATCTGGGAAAATGAAGCCGATAAAAACAAAGTAATTGCAGAAGCCCGATTCTTCAGAGCTTATACTTACAATTTATTAGCTAATTTATATGGTGGTGTACCAATTGTAGATGATGTCGTAACTACCCCCATTTTTGATTATGCCAGAAACAGCAGAGAAGAAGTTTACAGATTTGCAAAGGAAGATTTGGAATTTGCTTCAGATTGGCTGCCTGCAACAACTCAGATTGATGGCCGAATAGTAAAAGCTACTGCTAATCACTTGCTAACTGAGGTTAATATAAGTTTAAATCTATATGATGAAGCTATTAAAAGTGCTTCTGATGTTATTGATTCAGGTCTTTATTCTCTTATGACATCTCGTTTTGGAGTTGCAAAAGACCAGCCAGGCGATGTTTTTTCAGATCTGTTTATTGACGGTAATTTCAACAGAAGCTCCGGAAATACTGAATCCATTTATGTTTGGCAGTTCGAAGATCTGACTGCTGGTGGAGGAGGAACGAATAATGGCAATCAGGCTATTAGAAACTGCGGTCCTTTCTTGACAAAAATGGGTGATTCAAAAGGATTTAACAACGTAGCTACTGCTGAATTAGGAAGAGGTGTAGGTAGAGTTAGAGGAACTAATTATTCTCTCTATACAATTTGGAATGATCCTAATGATATACGAAACTCAGAATATAATATTAGAAGAGATTTTTATTATAACAATCCGGGATCTGCTCTTTATGGTCAAAAAATTAGTTTCGCAAATGCTACAGCAGAAGATACATTGAGAAATATGTATCCATATCCAAGAAAGGTTGAAGGCACTCCTTGGAATAGCAGTCCTACTTCAGGAAAGATAACAGATGACGTTTATGTCTACAGATTAGCAGAAACATACTTGCTCAGAGCTGAAGCATATATGAAAAAAGGAGATTTGGCAAATGCTGCAAAAGATATAAATACTGTCAGAGCTAGAGCTAATGCATCACCAATTTCTGCAAATGACGTAACACTAGATTTTATTCTGGATGAAAGAGCAAGAGAACTGTTTTTGGAAGAGCCAAGGCGACGTACATTAATCAGATTAGGATTGTTGGTTGAAAGAGTCCGTAAATATGGATTAATGGAAGATTGGCGCAACACAATACAGGATTATCATGGATTATGGCCTATTCCGCAGGATGTTATAGATGCCAACTACGGAAGTGTAATAGAACAGAACCCGGGATATTGATAAATCAAAAATTCATTAAAAATTATTTAATATGAAAACATTTTTAAGTAAGTATGTAATTCTTTTTGTCAGCATTCTTTTTTGCTTTGAGTCATTCTCACAGCAAAAAGTGCAAAATGCAGGTCCTCCTTCAGGAAATGATATTCAGCATGGCATTGTTTTTTACAAAGATGGTCAATATGGAGGATGGCCTGCCAACTGCGGAATTTGGATTTGGGGAAATGAAATATTAGTAGGTTTTGTTCAAGCTGATTATAAGGAAGCTAAAGGTATTCACACATATGATCCAAGTACAGCAAGAATCAAGTATGCAAGAAGTAAAGATGGAGGTGTTACATGGAAAATTGAGGATGCTTTTGAAAATGGTCTTACTGCCAGTGGAGCTGACCACAGAATTGCCCCTGATAAGGCTAAAACTCCGGTGAAGCTCACTGAAAGTATGCCTGACTTTACAAATCCTGATTTTATATTCACATTCCTGAGGCAAAATAACAATAACGGACCTTCTCATTTTTACTACTCCACAAACCGCGGAGCAAAATGGCAGGGACCATATGATTTTCCAAATTTAGGAACCACAGGTGTTGCTTCACGTACAGATTATATTGTTGAAGGCAAACAAGAATTAAGTGCTTTTGTAACAATTTCAAAAAGAAACCATAGAGAAGGAAATGTTATCTATGTCACTACAGAAGATGGCGGTCTTAACTGGAAACTAAAGTCCTGGGTAGGTCCTGAACATGGAGGTTTCGATATAATGCCGGCTTCTTTAAGATTATCACCAACAGAATTGATTACTACAATCAGAACAAGAACAGATTATGGACTTGATAAGATAACAGCTTACGTTTCAAATGATAATGGTTTGACATGGGAAAAGCTTAATGATCCTGTTGCTGACACCGGTAAAGGTGGTTCACCTCCAACTTTAATTAAACTGCAGGATGGAAGACTCGCTTTGGGATATATTTACAGAAGTGATTTCGGATCAAGAGTAAACGTAAGATTCAGTTCGGATGAAGGAAGAAGTTGGAGCGATGAAATTATGCTTCGAGGAGGAGATGGAACTAATAGGGATTGTGGGTATCCACGTATGGTTCAAAGACCGGATGGCAAAATAGTCATGATTTATTACTGGAATAATGTAAATAAAGAGGGGGCAACCCCATACAGATATATTGCAACTACAATATTTGATCCAAATCAATGGGACTAAGTAACATAACCTTCTTTTTTAATCATAATTCATTGAGTCCGCTCTGAAAACCTCATTTTTTCAAAATGCTGAAAAATTCAGGTTCACCGGGCAAACGGGATTACTTTTATTGGCTATGAATATTTTTACAATAATATACATATTGAAACATAAATTATCTATATATTGAAGCATTTTTTGCCCAAAAAGCGGTCTTTGACATATTTGCGTGATATAGTTCACTATCCTGATGAAATTTACCCACAATGAGCGGGAGTAAGCCCATAGTTTATGCTTGGCAAGGCTCCTGTACCGGCTCTTGTCGTTGGGATAATGGTAACCTAGCTGAAAAATACTCGCCTCGACGTTGTTCCTGATATTGGTTTCCTCTATCGGGATTTTCTTGAGTTTCTGCCTTAAAGCGGAAACCCTGAGGCTATCCTCGTCGAAGTAACGGTATTTGTTTTCTCCAGTTTTAATTGCCCATTTTTTTACGGTTTTATCCTCACCGGTTTTATTCTTCCGGGTTTTTACTTGTCGTGCCTGTACTGTTTTGCCTGTTTTCTTGTCGGTTACTATCAAATTGTTTTCGTCCTGCTCGTCTAAACTGAGCCCGTATCTTGGTTCGGCTCCCTGCATGGCAGTAAGCACCAGGTCTATCCCCTTGTCCCCTTCCTGACAATACTCCTGGTTATGCCCACTGTGATAGGCCCCGTCAGCATACACCTTCTCAATTTTGTCGGGTATTATTTCCTGTGTATGTTCCAGGGCTTGCCCGAGGAAGCTGTTGTCTGGAGCGGAAACCACGTCTACCTGTGTGTCGGTTATCAAGTTCACTACCGGCGCTTCTCCCTGCTGCACTTGGTCGCATGTTTCGGTGATGTTTACCGAGTATCCCTTGACCCTGTTGCCGTCCTTATCGCGGTAATGGCAGTCGGTGTCGTGGGGCGACTGTATGGATTTGGCGCTGATTTCCTTGTTGTCGAGAGGCAATACAGTTTTGTCCCCACTTACCCTGTATTGCTGCCCGAAGACGATCTTAAGGGTTTTGTAACTGCCGTAGTCATACTTTTTGAAGAGCCCGATAAAGCGGTACATCAGTTCACCCAGTTCTACCAGCCGGGAGTCGATCTCAGCCTTTGTGCTGCGGTAAACCACCTTGTTCCCATTTTCTCCCTGGATGCTTTCAATCAGGGAAAACACCTCTTTTGGAAGACTCTTTTTAAAGATATGTTCTTCTCTTTCAGCTATAAACAGGCGAAGGGTTTCATGGATCAACTCGTAACGGGAGTACCAGGCTATGTTGCTACCGATCAGTTTGCTATCCATACGGACCTGCTTGCCGCTCACATGGAACTCCAATATCTGGTCCCTGGTGATTTGGGCCTGGCATTTTTTGAAAAGGTCTTCACCGTGTTCCCTGGCGTATTCAACTAAATTACGCCTGAACAGGTAGTAAGTGGATGGAACCGGTTCGGCGTCTTCAAGCGTCATTAGCCCCAAGGCGCTACGTATCAAGAGATTGTATTCACAGTTCTCGAATAACTGCTCGTCACTCCAACCCTGCCCCTCTTTGAGGATCATCATGCCGACCAGAACGCGGATGGAGGCGTTGGGGGCGCCTTGGCCTTCGGCGTAGAGTACGCTGAAGATAGACTCATCCACGCGCATTACAACGTGATTTCT
>DHCC01000045.1:8963-9150 GCA_002398875.1 Bacteroidales bacterium UBA4912
GATTTTTTAAACATCTTATGCAGTTTTATACCCTGCTAAAATAATGAAATATAACAATATACGCAAATATTTCAAAGAACTTTTCAGGTGAATTTTACCTGTTTTATAGAATTTATTATACAGAAATATTATCAACTAAAATGTCCGTCCGACTTTTCGGAGTGGACTCAATAATATATTTAGAAAA
>DHCC01000009.1 GCA_002398875.1 Bacteroidales bacterium UBA4912
GGTTCGAGTCCTGGTAAGACAACTTTTTGAAGATCGCAAAAGCCGCTAAATCAGCGGCTTTTTTTTAAATGAAGGTTTCAGCGATTTTGGACTTCTACTTCTTTCTACTTTATTCCCCTTATTTCTTATTTATTTTCGCACTATTTACCATATTTGTGCGACGATATTTTTATCCTTGTGCGAAACGGGTATTTATTAACTAAAAAAGATAGAGCAATGAAAACGTATCATTTAAATTCAGCTGTGATAAGAACAAGAGGGCGACTGCCAGCAAACCCCAGCCCCTGTACGTTGAGGTGCGCCTAAACGGCACAAGAAAAGCTGTTTACATTTCGACCGAGATAAAGTTGTACCCCGACCAGTTCACATCTCAGAACGGTTTTAACTGCAAAAACCATAATCGCTCCCCGTTTATAACCAAGGAGGCTCGCACTATTTTTGAAAAGGTTGAGGACTTCGCACTATCGGATAGCTGTCAAACGCTGGAGGACGTAAAGCATTACGATGACAAAAAAAGAACAGCGAAAACGTTGTTGACTTCATGAAGAATGAATTGCCGACTTAAATGATCCCACGGAATGCAAAGACTTTATTTCGGAGTTGATGAGGATTTCAAGTGAATATAATTATGCCGTAGTTTGTATCTTGCATGAGAATAAAAGTGCTAGAGATACAACCATGAGGGGGCACCTCGGGACAGAGCTTTTAAATAAGAGTTCGGAGGTTAAATCAGCATCAAAGTTAAATGATACTTTCACACAGTAACTCAAACAGATTCCAGAAATGCCCCAGTTCCGGAGTAGGTTTTCACAGTAGGCGAGGGAGGCGTTCCGGAAATAAAAGAAGAATTGCATTCTATAACTAAAATAACACCACTATATGCTAAAAAAGTGGATGTTGTAACTGTTTTTTTCACAAAAACAGATAATAAGCTTATTAGTTATTCTGATTTGATTAATGAGCTTATGCCTAGATTGGGTGTAAAGGATAGTAATAGTAGTGCAAAGAAAACGAGACTGTAAAGCAAAAAGTTGCAATTTAATAAATCTGGTAATGAATTCCAAAAGTACCCTCCTTCGCCTTTTTAAATTGGAACGTAGTTAGGCGGGTTACACTTCTGCCTTCTTTCAAGCTTACATTTCGGAATAATTTACGTTCTATAACCTTTCCTTCTATGGTTTGCAGCGTGATTTCCAAATCAACACTTTTTGCTTCCCCTAAGTGGTGAATAACTGGCGTTATCTGGTCTGACGGCCCGTATACAACATCAACATTATCGCTGCCGGCCCATGTTGGCTGGAAAACCATGCGATTTACATGATAGGCCAGTTTAGGATAACCCATTGGATCAACAAGAGGTTTCTGATAGGTTCCCATATTAGCCCCTCCCTCAAGTGTACACCAGGAGAACCCGTCATATCCAATAAGCATTTGTTTTTTCATCGATTCCCAAGCCGAGAATGCCTGGTATGCCTGACTTGCTCTCCAATCTTTAAAATCCAGTTTTTTACCGATGCTGCCCTCTTCGTATCCCCATTCATACGATTGTATTTTATACCAGGGCTTACCTCTGTGCATTTTCCAGTTTGGCTGTGCTGCGGATTCTTCATGTTCGAAGTTAAAGTAAGCTTTGTCATTTGCTGAAAGTACCGAACCTGCCCAGGCATTAGGCATATTGCGTATCTTTGACCATTCTGCACCATATCCCGAGTAGGCGTCTTGGCTCCCCCGAGTCATAAGCGGATCATGATACTCCTCCACGGCTTCTATCGGGTTACCATCCCTGTCGATAGTCCCTTCGTGATTCGCGTAATGTGTATGCTGCCAGAATGATGTTGGTGAAATAAGTCTGCTTTGATCCCTCCCGGAGATAACCCTGTATATCTTACTTATGAAATCATGAGTATCGGAAGCGTCATGAAACTTGAACCTGTTAGGATGGTTTGATGCTTCCCATAAAACAATACTGGGATGATTATAAACCTGAGTCATATATTTAGGATAACCATCAAAATCTACGTTCCATGCTTCACCCTCTCTTATAAATCCGGCCGTAGACCATATCAGGTAAACTCCCATCTGGTCTGCCAGTTCGGCATACCTGGGATCGTTTATCCCGTCTATGGTATCCTGTTCGGCGTGAACATGCACGCGTAATAAATTTGCCCCCATTTTTTTAAGCATCAACATCTCCTCTGCTATAGATTCAACAGGAGCACATCTATTATACTTTGCCATTGTTTCCAACGGCGGGCGCATCCCCATTATCTGAGCACCATTCAGCATTTCCGGTTTTCCGTTTATTAGTAATTCACCATCTTTCTGGGTAACAGTACGAATCCCTGTAGTAAAAACCACGTCATCAAGTGCATTGCCCAAGGTGTCACTTAAAATTACTTCCACCTTGTAGAGGTTTGGATTTCCACCAGACCACAATACGGCGTCGGGTATCTCCAGGTCAATATCGAACTGATTGCTGATACGGGGACGGATTTCCACATCAATCTGTTTGCTTGCCACACATTCACTCTCACGGGGGAACCATGGATAATAATTTACCTCAATATTTCCGTAGAAATAATCTTTACGTGGAAACTGTATTTTGATACGATTAACTTGAATTGCATTTTCTCCTTCGAGTTCTCTGGTATATGCTTCTGCACCTTCTATCATACACGAGGAGCTTAATTTTAGCTCGGTACGTCCCAGAAACCAGCCAATATTCCTGTCATCCGGAGCGTGAAGCATTGGGTAGTTGGAATAATATGGTTTTACTCGTATGGCCAATAGATTTTTTCCCGGTTTCAGATATGAAGTCACATCAATATTTATCGGATGCCTTCCCTTTGAAACAGAAACTATTTCCCCGTTAATCCAAATCTCACCTGCCGGATCAATTGTCTCAATCACAAGAGTAGCCCGTTCAAAATTGTTCAACTCAAATTTATGGCGAAGATAAAGGCTTTCCCCCGCTTCACGGATTCCGCCATGGACAGCAGGCAGTGAAGTCTTTTTCCAGTGTGTGTCATCATAACCGGGAGTCTGCCATCCTTCAATTTCAGCTATCTCATCGAAATTCTCATCCAGGATAATCGAAGTGCGAATAGGCATTCGTGGATTATCGTCAGCCGCATAATCATAGTTAAACAGAAAAATATCTTCTATCTCAACATCACCGGCTGAAGCTAAATAAAGCTGATCAATTTTTCCCACTCCTCTGTTTGCAAATGGGATAAAGTCGGCAATTAGTATTCCGTCCACATAAAGGTTTATTCGATGTTCTGAAAAATCACCTTCAATAATTAAATTGATTAACTGTTGATTTTCTTTAATTGATTTATCAAGCTTGATAACGGATTGTTTTCCTTCGCTGGTAATTTCAACCAAACCATAATTCAAAGTGAGTTCTACTACATTTCCGGATGTCTCGCCCAATCCAACTTTGAGGGAAGAGTTGTTTATTAGAGTTAGATTAGTTTCAAGTTTGAACCTCCATACAACAGGAGATAAAGTTTTATTTATCTCACTATTGGTAAGCAAAAGTTTACCATCCCTCACTTCAGCACCAGGATATTTGCCCCATTGAAGAAGCACTCTCTTTTTTTCAATATCCTGTCCCTCCCGGTATCCATATGATTTCCACTCAGATAATGGTATGGTTCTTCTTATTGATGTCAACGGTTGCGGCTTCCAGTTATCCAGTAGTGCTTTTTTCTCACCTTCGCTCACTAGTTTAGTATTCAGATCCTTATCATTAAAAAATACCGAAGCGTGGTCAGCATATTGATGCAGAAACTGAATCCGTTTATCCAGGCCCATCCATTCGGTTTCACCTTTAAGATCAGTCTCTCCGTTTGCCTTTTCATCCTGTGAAAAATATCTTACTTCAAAAGATTTAGAAATAGGAGATTGTCCGCGTACAATAATAAAAGCAAAACACATCAAAATTATAAATAATAGTCGCATAATTTTCATCAAATCGTTTTATCAGTTTTATCTATTTGGTTTGTTTTTTAAGGCCTTTGCCTCAGTTTACATTCACAGTTTCTTAAAAATACTTTTTAAATAAATTTATCAGGTTTACATCTTTAAAAAGTTCAAAACCACATACCTTCTGTAATATAAAATCTAACCCTTTAGAAAGATATTCATCAAACAAAATATCCGTCTCAGATCTCTGTCCATTTTCATCGGCTGTTTTAAAAAGAAAAGCATAAGTCATTGCCTTCAATATTAAATTATACTCCATGAAATTATTTGTTGCAAGACGCATAATCTCTACAAAACGGACTCCCGGTGATAATTTTCTGATACGATCCTGTCCAACTCTAAAAATGGTATCTTTTAAATATCTGTTTTGAAACCGATCTAACAAATCATCAATATAAAAGGTAAGTTTCTCTTTTGTAAAAATCTTCCGGATAAGCCTTTTCGAGTACCGCGGCTGATTGAAGCATCACCTCACGGGAAAAACCGTAAATGTCGTTATCTTCAAGTACTTCATACATATATTTGTAATCAGGATGCATGTAATGTCCGTAGTTAGCAACGGTTGCATGTCCAAAGTTGTGGATAAAAGCTTTTCTGTCAACCCATGCTTTTATATTCTCTTTGTCATATAATACAGTTCATACACATCTTCAAGCCCAACAAGATGATTCCGGCAGATTTTCGAGCCTCTTCCGTCCTGATATTTCCAATCTCATCCATGGCATGACATCCGGCAGATAAAAGACTGCTGCTAGCTTTAACTTCCTCTTTCTTAATATTCACCAGTATTGACCTTATGATGGGCCCACTCCATGATAATAATCAACTTCAGCGTAATGAATCTCTCCTAAAAGACCTTGATCAATAACTGATTTTATGGTTTGTAACTGTCCTGAAAAACGGCACTCGAAGTAACCTCTGCTAAAGAAGTATTATTAATTGCCTCTATGTGAGCTCCTGCAGCCCAACTGTAACCTACTATTCCTACATTATACTTTTTCATAATATTTTGAATTTATTTTTGCGTTTTTGGCTCCCTCTTAAAAACTTTTTTTCAAAAATGCAGAAAATGAAATTTTTTAGACTGGAGTCGTTTAAAATTTATTAGTTTTTTATCCCTGTTCTGTTACTTCAGTGATTTATATACCAGTTGTTTTGTGAATTAATTTCAATTCATTTTTACAATATAGACCTGTCTGCTTCCGGTATGAGTAGCATTAAAGCCTATCATATCCCCTTTTGTACTCCATCGGCAATGAAGGTCACATCGCCAGTCGTTTTTATATTCTGCTGGTTGATGAAATCGACCTATGGGCAGGACTGCCTCAGTTTCCATATCCATGAGATAAAGCTTCTGTTCACGCATCCCGCTGCTTGGATAGGTGTCAGTAATCATCCATTTTCCATCCGGTGAGAACGTTCCATGGCCGTCATAATCAAGCAGTCCATTACCTAAGCGTTTATAGTCCTGTTTTCCTATAGTAAAAAGCACGTGAGCATATTGTTTTGCCTCGTAATTTGCTGTTACCATGAGCTCTTCATCATTTAGCCAATCGAAGTGAGAACCATCCCATCCGTCAGGAAAACAGCGTAACAGGTTTGTCCCATCCCTGTTTACTGTAAAGGCTGTGGTATTCCTCTGTGGAATTGCACGTGCCAACCAAAATATTTTCGTGCCGTTTTTACTAAACCGTGTATGACAAAAATATTCTATTCCATTTTCCGGAACAGGAGGAATCATATCTTTAACCTGCTCTATAGAGACAATAAGCTCCGCATTCCCAGTTTCAAGATCCATGAGAAATATCCCGTCATCTGCAGGTAGTTTGACATCAGCACGAGCATCCTGTCCCTCGCCACCGTATCCATAATCCTGACGAGTTATACGAAGTCTCGAAAAATTGATGCTTACAGCCTTAGTTCCATCATCTGTAACGGCACTTACCGGGTGTTGAAAAGTTTTTACCTCTTCTTTGGTGTGAACATTCAAAATCACGGAAACATACTTGCCATCTCTATAATCGTTATAAATTATCAGAGAATCGGGAGAACTGCCCAGCCAATGGGCCATGCAGCCCTCCTGAAAATTCCATGCCCTGGTTAGGGCGAGAGGAATAAATTCATTAGTAGTTAAATCAACAAGCCCCAAGGTTGCCGGATCATTTTCATCGGGCAGCTTATGTTTAATGTCAGTTTGTAAAACGGTAACATAGCGCTGTGACTTACTCCATGAATTGATGCCATAATAACTGGCAAAGAAATGCTCGTATTCTCCTCCAGTAATTTGAATAGGTTCACTAATTTCCGGGAAAGTAACGATAATGCCTTTCCGTTTTTCAACGCACGAAAAAGAGATGAACAGAATAATTCCTGTAATTAATATTTTTATCGGTTTCATCAATTCTATATTAATCTTTCTACAATTAAATCAAATACCTTTAAGATCAAATTTTCCTGTATTCCTTCTTTTCTTGAGGTTTGATGGTCGTCAGATCTTTTATGAAAACAGTTTCTTTTGAATTAATGCTCTTCCTTGCAGCTATCCCTACCAGACAGGCTAATGCACCGTCTCTTACGCCGGCAGCCTGCTTAAGATCATCAGTTGTTCCGGGGATAAAAATCTGATCCTTCAGGAGCTTGTCGCCTCCGCCATGCCCACTGCCTTGTGGTAATTGAATATATTGTCTTCTTCCGAAGTTTTTGTAGACGATAATCTCATCATAGTTTGCATCTGTCGTGGGGTTTGATTCCTGAATCCATGCATCTATTCTTCCTTTGGTGCCGTTAAAAGCGATCCTGTATCCTTCGTATGGAGAGTAGGTTGTTAATGAGTAGGATACCTGTACCCCGTTCATGTACTTGATAGTTGCAGCCATTTTATCATAGATATTAACGTCATTTCTAAACACGCAACCATCGCGGTGATACCCGTCATATTTCTCGTTATCAACGTACAACCTCTTGTTTCTCTCGTTTCTCATTATGTCAAAATAGAAATTACACTCTTTTGTATGAGAGCAATTTCTGCAATTGACTCCCCTGAAAGGCCCGTTTTTTCCGTAAAATTCTAAATTTCCCAATGCATATACACTTTTAGGATCACTTTCAATCCACCAGTTCAGCAGGTCGAAATGATGACTGGCTTTGTGCACCCAGAGAGACCCGCCTTTTTCCACGAGCCTGTGCCACCTTCGGAAATAGTCTGCACCGTGAGAAGTGTCGAGATACCAGTGAAAATCTACTGATGTAATGTTTCCTATTTCTCCGGAACGTAGTAACTCCCATATTTTTGCACGATGTGGTGAATAACGGTAATTAAAAGTAACCCTGCACTCTTTCCCTGTTCTTTTTTCGGCATCAATGATTGTCTGAATTTTTCTCTCATCTATTGCCATCGGTTTCTCACATATGATGTTTGCACCCATCTCCATGCCTTTTTCGGCAAAGTAATCATGTGTATCATCATCCGTGGTTATAATGAGAACATCCGGTTTCGTTTCACGCATCATCTGCTCAAAATCTGTGAACGTGGGGCAATTTGCCCCTATCATTTGGCTGCCTACCTCAAGCCTTCCCGGGTTGTGATCGCAGAGACCAACGTAATCCACGTAATCGAAATACTCTTTTACCACGCTGCCTCCCCACATGCCGGCACCTCTATTTCCCGTACCTACCAGTGCTACTTTTATTTTGCCTGAAGACTGTTTCGGTGTGGCAACATTCCCGGCGAAAATTTGTGATTTAGGGTTAATAACTGTTGATCCTGCAATCGTCCCAGATACAGCCAGGAAATTCCTTCTCGACATTGTCCTGTTTTCTTTTTTCATCATTGTCTTTCTTGATAGTCTTGTTAATTGTTACTTTTATTTATCTTTTGTCTTTGTTCTTGTTTTATCTTGATTCTTGATTCTTAATTATCATAATTAAAGCTGTTATACACCTCCTCTATCTCTTTATCTGAAAGATCACCTCCAATTACTATTTTATGACGGAAAGTAACCTTATCTCCATTGCCGAGTGTTATCTTCACGGGTGTAGAGCTCTTATCCACAGCTCTCCCCGCAAGGTTGTTCATTGCGAAAAGTCCGTAACCTCTCGCATGCGACCATGCAGGATCGTACGGGTTATTATGATGGTCTATCATAACAATAGTTATAATCTCATCATTTTTATTTGCACTCAGTGCAACCCATTTGCTTTTCTTGCCCCAAACATCGCCCCCTTTTACACCTTCCGCATTACGGTAGACTCCATTTACACCTTCATTATTGAGAATAGCGGTCTCCGTTATATTACCATTCGAGTCGAGATATTTCTCAGCTTTTAACGACGGTTCTTCAAAAGCCCTGTCCACCCTTAGCCCTATAAGCCCTTCCTTATTTTCAGTAAAAACAACCTCTTTTTGCATAGCTGTTAATGCTGTAATTCTCTCTATAAATCTAGTACCATTATTTTCACTAAAAATAAATGTAGTTCTCTCCTCAAGGAGTATATTCCCTTTGCTATCCACCCAGTTCGCTAAAGTCTGTAATTCTCCGGCAGATGAATCCATTTTTTCTATTTTATCAAATTTTATGGATCCATACTTATGTTTATCCTCCCACTTTATCGCGAAGGAGTTATTCCAGAAATCCAAACCGTTTACATCACCAAAATTAAACCATAAGCCCACATGGTGGGGATGATCCGTTCTTTCGAAAGGTCTGGGATTAATAGGGAATCCCCTGGTTATATCCTGTCCCGAAACAGTGTAAATAGGATATAGAACCTGTTTTTCCATGTTGTCAGGATAAATAAAAGATGTGAAATGTTTATTATCTATAAATACATCTACTTTTTTATTTTTGGCATCATGTTTAAAATCAACCTTCCCGTTCATATTGTCAGCACTGATTGCAGAACATGAAAATATCAGTAAAAGAGTAATAACAAATTTAATTGATTTCATTGGTCCTAATATTTAAACACTTTACCACCAGCAATCACCTGCTTTTGTTTCTCATCAAATGTGGCTCGTTGCCCGGTACGTAATGCAGCAGTAACCATAATATCGGCAATTGAATGGCTATATCCGGCTTCTAGAGGAGCATTTGTTTTTACATTTCCATTCCTTACACAATCCATCCAGTTTTTCATGTGTGCGTTAGTAAGCGGATCTGCCCCAGTATCAGCATCTGTTTCAGCTTTTAGTTGCGGCAATTCGAAAGTATCCAGCAGGAAAGGCTTCATACCCATTGCAGAAGCATGTTGTTCTGTTAGTCCGCCATCGCTATTCACCATATTGGTATCAAGATCAAGTTTGCCTCCATTTGAAAAGTACCACTCTTTAGTACCACCGGAGGAGTTGTTCTGCCTTGATGAATAAATAACCTGGAACCCATTACCCGGTTCTTTTTCATCTTTATCACCATAGTCAAAAACAGCAGTCATGGTATCATAATTAGTTCTGCCGTCGTTCCACATGTAAATGCCACCGTTAGCCACCACGGATCGCGGATACTTTAGTTCTGAAAACCAGTGTACCGTATCAATTTGATGAGCCATCCATTGTCCCGGTATACCGGAAGAGTAGGGCCAGAAAAGTCTGTACTCAAGGTATTTGCGTGGATCCCAGGGTTCAAAGGGTCGATTCATTAGATATCGTTTCCAGTCTGTATCTTGTTCCCTTATCTCTTTGGTAAGCTGAGGCAGTCGCCAGCGACCGGGTTGATTCACGTTCCAGGTCATCTCTACATTAATAATCTTACCGAATTTTCCTGATTTGATGTAATCATAAGCTGCATGATAGTTGGTTCCGCTTCTTCTTTGTGAACCCACCTGGATAACCTTATTCATCTCTTGTGCAGCTTTCAAAGCAAAATTAGCATCATCCATTGTCTCGGCAAAAGGCTTCTCGACATACACATCGCATCCGGCTCTGACAGCCTCAGCGGTGTGGAGTGCATGCTGAAAATCTGCTGTACTGATGATTACTGCATCCGGTTTTTGAGACCATAACTCATCTGTGTTCCTGGCGGTTTTAATTGTTCCGCCGGTCATTTCTTTATACCAGGCTTGTCCTTCATCGCGGCGTCTGTTCCAAATATCACAAACCGTGTATAGTTCGAAATTCATCTCATTGGCATATTTAAGAAATGCTTTCCCTAATGAGCCTTTGAACCGGTTAGAAAAACCCAATATACCCACTCTAACCCTGTCGTTAGCACCCATGATCTTTGCATAGCTTTTTGCAGACATGTTCAGGGTACTTCCCATAGCTATGCCGGCAGCACTGAGAGCCGACTTCTTAATGAAATTTCTTCTAGTTTCCATGATTAATTATTTAATTGATTTTTAATGGTATTAATTCCTAATGAAACTTCTGCATCAAAATCATTCCAACGAGCTTCAATAGAAATTTTGCCCTTATAATTTATTTTGTTTAACGCATCAAAGTAGGGGCGAAAATCCTCATTATATGTCCCCGGTACCGCTCTGTCTTGTTTCTCAGCAATATGAACATGCTTAATCAGATTACCCTGTTTTAGTATATTTTCAGGGCCCTCGCCATCCATTTTCATATGATAGATATCTGCCAGAAGTTGAAAATTGGGATGATCTATTGCTTTTACAATTTCCCCACCTTCATCAACCGAGTTAATGAAATTACATTCCAGTCTGTTCAATGGTTCCAGAACAACAGTTACATCATATCTCTCAGCAATTTTCGCAATTTCTTTACATAGATCGATGAATTGAGCGCGAGCCTGATCTTTCGGAAATCCTTCCGGAATAGATCTGGAACCACCACTGCCAAAAATAATAAACTCTACATCTGCTATATGTGATCTACGGAGTGCTGTTTCCGCGTATGTTAATATTTTGGCATGAACGGCATCCGGGCCTACACTTTTTAAATCTTTAGGAATAAAGTTATTACATGCTTTTATGGGAAGAGAAGCCTTCTTTGTTAATAGCAGCGTCTCATTAAATTCCTCTTCTGTTTTGTTTGGCATTAAAAATCGGCTCACACTCTCTTCTATATATGAATAACCTAATTTATTCATGATTTCTGAATTAGAAAAACCGGTACAAATACCAAGCTCTAACCCTGTTGAACCTTCTTTATTGGAATTACATGAATTTGAAGCAACAGAAAAGATCAATGCTAATAAGGTCCAATAAATTAAACTAAAAAGGTGTCTCATAATAATTTATACTGTTTTTAATGTGTCGACAAAAAATCATGTAGATCTATCTTGCTAAGATGGTTAGAAATAGTAAAATAAATTTAATTACAGGAGTTAAAAATATCAATTGAATTTGATGAGTGAATCTTTAACTTTTCATTCGCATCAAGTCTTTTGTATGCTCCATTGATTGCCTCCACCTCAGCTTGAGTCTTTTCATCAGGTTTAAGTATTGTCTCACTATTTGCACCAGCAGCCTCTGTAACTATAAGGCATCGAGGTGCCAAAGAAGCTACAAGATCAGGAAGGTCGTAACGTGTAAGTGCTCCTGGAACTAAACTATAAACTAATTCAGGGTCATAAAAACGGTTTTCAACAAAAGATCGATATGAAGAGTAAGGTTTTATCAGGACAATTCGTGAAATCACCGTGTCAAAAGCAGCCGCGTGCAGCAACACCGATGACATAGTCTGCCAGGAAACACCTACTACTTCATCTATACCCTCCTTTTGAGAAAGAATACGCGAAAGCTTAACTACATCTGATGCTCGTATACCCACGATACTGTTACCGGTTAGCATCGCCGTAAAATAGATATTGTAGGATGTGTTTTCAATATACGCATCTCCCTTGTAGTCATCATTCGCCAACTCGCCGGTTCCGATAAGGTCAGGTATCAATATCGTGTATCCTTTTTCAATAAACATCTCAATTTCTTTTTTTTCGGTTGCTTCCGATTTACCTTGGGGAAACAGACAAATGGCCGCTTTATTAGTTACTTTATCCGGAATAATTAACAGGTATGGGATCACATAATTACCTCCACCTTTAATAAAATATTTTTCAATCACGTAACCTTCTTTACTGGTCCTTCCTGTAAACAGCGGTTGATCGTTAAGGGAAGGCTCACTATACCCGGAGAGCTTCTTGACGGATTCTACTATTTCAGGTAAAGTTTTGTTATAGTTTTCTTTTTTTCTTAACTTCTCTAATCTTTTTATCCACTTTTCTGATTCAACTCTATTCAGGTCAAATACAGTTTTATGTTTAATTGATGATGCAAGCTGTCCGGTGGTTGTTTTCTGCAACTCTTCCCCGGTCAGATATTCCACGTCCTCCTCCTTGGCAGATCCGGGGAAGTTGAGATGCTTCTGAAAAAACGCATACATTGCCTCACGGTTTTTCTTCGTGTAGGTGTGGCCATCATCATCTTCAGTTAGTTCTAAATTCGCCGGTTCTCCCAGAATATTATAGATTCTTTTACATTCAGAATAGGTCTCACGAGTACCCTGAATACTAAAAAAATCCCTGGTAGTAGCCATAACAAGCGTGGGTTTAGGAGCTCTCATCACGATATAATCAGCATGATCAATCCCCTCTAATATACCATGAAAGAGGTTCTGTTCCCCGTCCTGAACACCTATCGATTCCATCAATCGCCTGTAACTTGTAATATAACCTGCGGGAGCTGATGCCGCAACTCTGTCGTCAAGCGCAGAAATATAAGCGGTTTGAGTGCCGCCACCGGAAAGTCCATGTACCCCGATTCTTTTCGCGTCCACCTCTTTTCTGCTTACCAGGTAATCTATACTCCGAATACCATCCCATATAAAATATCGAGCCACCGATTGTCCGATCAATGAAGCTTGTGGCGATGGATAAGAGTGTTCCTTAGTTGATCCGCCGATTACAGAAGCGTTAGTCTTCGGATCGAAATATTCCATCCGTTCACCCTGCCCAATCGGGTCAATAGCAAGAACGATAAAACCTTTCTTCACCAAATTCAGAAGCGGGAGTTGGTATGATTGCTTTCTGTAGGCCTCGAAGCTATGTCCTGAACAGAATAGTATGGCCGGTGCAGGCTCTTGCAGTTTATCTGGTATAAAAAGAGAAGCTGTTACATAGAAGCCAGGAAGGGATTCATAAATAACATTCTCGATGCTATACCCATCTTTTTTAACTTTTCCGGTAACTTTCGGGTTGAGATCTGTTTTTTCCGGAAAGGGGCCTAGGACATCCCACATTGCCTGTTTTAACTCTGCCTGCCGTTTTTCAACCTCGCTGATAGTGCTAATCCGCGAAACATCGTTTTCTCTTTGGTCAAGATAGCGGTATGCTTTATCTGTGAGGTGGTGATACAGTGAATTTGACGCATCCGAATAATGAAGCCAGTTGTTCAGTACCCGAAGATCATCCTGAGCCCACAGATTAAAGAAAAGAGCTGAAAAAAGAAAAAAGAAAGTGAAAACGAGAAAATTACGTAGATTTTTAAAAAAAAATTGGTAAGAGAATGTGTTTATGTGCAAAAAGTACATGGTGAATTGTTTTAATTATTTATCCAACTTAAAATTTTCCCATTTACTCCTGATTGATTGTCTTGATTGGAAAATGACAATTCACCGGCATCGTTTTTTCGACGATAATCAATCACTTTACTATAAGTTTTTTCGAAAGTCTGGCTGTCAACCTTTGTTCCAAATGCATTTACAGGATTTACAAATAATAGTTCTGTAGGCATGATTGATGCAGCCAGATCTGAAAGATCATATTGCCCGATAACAGCAGGTACAGCAGACATGATAAATTTTGTTCGATAATTTTTCTCTTTAACGATTGATTCGTAGGAAATTAACGGCTCTATTAAAACAATTTTTTTAAACATAACATTTATCACTGCTGAATGGAGAAGATCGGAAGTCAAAGTACCTTGGGCCACACCCACAATATTGCCTGATGTGTAATTTAACACCTTCATAAACGATTCAATTATCTTGATTTCCTCAACTCTTATTGATAAAGGTGATTTTTTCGATAAAATCCCTGCATACCAAACATTTAAAGGAACTCCATCTATGATTGCATCCCCTCTCTTGAAACCTCCGCCTAACTCCCCAATATCGATCAGATCAGGTATCGCAACACAATGACCACTCTGCACCAACTGTTCAGCAAGTTTTCCTTTTTCAGCCGCTGATATTTTACCATTTTCATCAAGCAAAAGAATATTTTCCCTAGTGATTTTATCCGGGATCATGTATAAAAGTGGTATGTAGTAGTTTCCGGAACCTTTGATCAAGTATTTCTCAATAGAATACCCATCTCTCCATAGTCTCCCCGAGAAGATATAATCTTTTGGCTTTGTCGGTTCTACATAACCTGTCAATTTAATTGCCTTGTCTTTTATACGTTTTAGAAATTCAGAATAGTTTTCTCTTTGTGACTGTACTCCTTCAAGAAGTTTTTCACTATATTTATTATTGAGACTAAATATAGTTTCTCCATTCAAGAAAGTTTGAACCTGCCCTGTTGGAGTGACAAATAACTCTTCTTTCTCGAAAACTTCGACCTCTTCGTCCTTAGAATCTCCAGGATTATTCAAATATTTTTGAAAAAAAGCATACAAAGCTTCCCTATTTTTTTTAGTAGAAGCATGTCCAGCATCATCTTCAACCATATTTAAATTTTTAGGTGCACCCAGTGCCCTATAAGCCTTTTGCGCTTCGTTGAATACATCACGGGCTCCTTGGATACTAAAAATATCCTGTGTTGTAGTTACTAAAAGCGTTGGTTTAGGAGCCCTAATTTCGATCAGATCACTTAAATCAAAACCTTTCTCCAAGGAGTTCATCAGAACTTGCTCTGCATCTTGCGGCCCTTTAGAACGTAGTAGTTTATCGAATGATGTAATGTAACACTCTGGAGCGGATGCTAAAATGCGATCTTCCATAGCTGCAATATATGCAGCTTGTGTACCTCCTCCCGATCGCCCCGTAATTCCTATACGTGTATGATCAACTTCTTTCCTACTCATTAAATAATCAACGGCTCGTATACCATCCCAAATAAAATAATTCGCAGGAGAAACCCCTGAAACGAAAGATTGACTACCTGGATAAGAATGTTCATGTGTAGCTCCATATATACTCTCCCCATTAGTGTTAAAATACTGGATCCGTTCACCTTGACCTATAGGGTCGATAGCAAATACAATAAAACCCTTTTTAACTAAATTCATTATAGTTCGTTGATAACCTGCTTGTCTGAAACCGTCGGCACTGTGACCGCTACAATATATAATTGCAGGCATTTTTTTTCTTTTTGCTGGGAGAAACAATGCAGATGATACATAAAAGCCCGGGCGAGATTCAAAATACAATTTCTCTATAGTGAAACCATCTCTTTTTATAGTACCTGTAATAACTGGATTTAAAGGTGTCTTTTCTGGAAAATTTCCTACAATATTTCCAATTATTTTTCGAGCTTCTGTTTGACGGTTAATCCAATCATTTTTAGTTTTTAACTCGTTTATATGCGCCCAACGCTCTTCTATCTGAATGAAAGATTTACTAATAATATGCTCATACAATGCGTTGTTCGTACTACCATTGTAAAGCCAGTAATTATTAAGCAAGAGATCTTCCTGTTGGGCATAACCGAATAAAAATGGAATTAGTAAAAAAAATATTACAAAAAATTTCCTAACTTTCATTACTTCATTATAATTAATTGTATTAATTATTTTTCCTTACCTTTTTACACAAAGTGCCTCATAAATTTCTTCCATCGTGTGTAGTGCCCCATCGGGAAGTTGTTTATCCGGAAACACTGCCAGTTGTTCTGGAGTTAAAAAAGTAAACCGCTTTTCGTCAAAATTACCATTTTCATCAGTAATAAATTCTGTATTCAGATTCCATTGTCTTGCAAAATATTTTATGATTGCACTTCTTTTGTTGTAAGTATTTTCATGTTTCTCATCGGCAAAATGTGCATTTTCTACCAAATCAGTTTTATCATAATACCCATAAATCGTTTGAAGATAAGGAAATTCTACTTCGGGTGTAGTACGTGTCCAATCTTTCCCCTCTGAAACAAGTAACTGTGGACGAGGTGCTGTCATTGCAGCAATCTCGGCATTATTGCTCAACGATCCGCACTGTGAATGTATAGGACGACCGCTTTCGCATGTACAGCCACCGGGGAAAAAGCTAGATACCTGATCTATCGGTGCAGATATAGATATACGTTCATCAAGCGCAGCAGCAAGGAAACTTTGAGTACCACCACCTGACCTACCAGAAATGGCTATACGATTAGGATCAATATCTTTTAAGGATAAAAGAAAATCGACGGCTCTAATGCTACTCCATGTCTGAACGCTTACGGCCAGAGATGTATCATGAACATCAGTACCAGCATGATATGCAGACTCTGCAAACCCGAACATATCATAATTAAAAACTATTACGCCTATTTGAGCAAGTGCAGCGGAAAGGTATTGTGATCTTTCCAGAAAGCGAGGAGTTGCATCCAACGGTTCACGCTTTCCATGACCGTGTGGAATTAGCATTGCGGGATAGGAGGTTTTTCCATCATTGATAGGTTTATAAAGATTGCCAATAACCCATAAGCCTGGAACGCATTCGAATGCTACATTGTCAACTGTGTAATGATCGAATTCGATATGCCCCGTATAAAGTGGTTTTATTGGCGATTTAGGAGGTAGAGGGTTTAGTTCCATAGCTGTTAACAAACCTTCGCGTAGACATGCTTTGCGCTTTTCCCAACTAGCAAGATCTGGGTATTCCTTTAAAAGATTTTGCAAACGCTGAGCACCTTCTTCTGGTGTTATCGGAAGATTGTAAAGTGTATCCATAAGTGCTAATTGTATCTTTTCCACGTCAGTCGCTGTTGACTTGTCAGACTTGTTATTGCCACTACAAGTACATATTAACAGACAGAATATAGAACATGATACTAGGTAGATGATATTTTTTTTCATTGTAATAAAAATTTGTTAATAAGAAATTAAAAACACTCTAGTCTCTCAAAAGTTATTGATTTTATACATTCAAGTTAGGAAAATAAGTCACAATGGACTTATTTTCCTAACAATTAACTACTAAATGTAACCCGGATTTTGTACTAAATTTGGGTTCTTATCGATTTCCCCTTGTGGAATGGGTAGGACATAATGATGTTTATGGAATACACGTTCTTTAATTACTACGACTTCATATGTTTTTTTCCCTGTCTGAAGATCTTTTGTAACGTACATCCTGTAAGCAGGAATATTACCTACTTCTTCAGCGATACGCCAACGTCTTATATCAAACCAACGATGATCTTCATAATAAAGTTCTACATAACGTTCATTCCGTAAACGTTCTTCAAGCTTAGTACCTGTATCAGTCACATGAGGCATTTGAACACTTGGTCTGTCTCTAATGATATTCAAGTATTTGCGACACTCATCCTCATTGCCAAGATAGAACATGGCTTCAGCGTAATTAAGTAATATCTCACCGTATCGAATAAAGGGATATGGAGAACTTCCAATTCCGCCAACGCTTGCAACAGGCTTAACTATATTTTCATCAATAAACTTTCTTGCGTAATACCCAGAATATGAGGCATTATGTCCTTCAGGGCCTTCATTGGAGTCTTTTCCTCCAGGAAGAAAACTCTCAATTTCACGATTTTGAAATGGCGCACCGTCGTAAAGTATACAATCATAAAAACGTGGATCACGTCCTACAAAAGGATTTTGAGGATCAAAAGCAGGATCATCTTTTGGCAATAATCCTGTGGCTTTCATTTCGAAGTGTTCCGTTGCATTATGAATAGGAAAAGTTTGACAGTAACCACCTTGACCATTAGGATAAAACCATTGTTCCAAACTATTTTCTAACCGAATGTTGTTATTAAACACTCTAACCCAAATTTGTTCTACATTGTGTAATGTTGTGAAAGTCTCCTTATAATTTGGATACAGTTTGTATACATTCATATCAATAACAGCCTTTGCCGCATCTGCCGCTTTCTGCCATTTTGTTTTGTCATTCGAGGGGTTATTTAATGGACTTGCTGCATACAATAAAACTCGTGATTTAATTGCCAATGCAGCTCCTTTAGTTGCTCTTCCAACGTTGGCGCCGGAATAAGTAACATCTAACAATCCTGCTGCTTCATCTAGTTCCTTGACAATGAAATCAACGCATTCGTCATATGTGCTACGTGCAATAAGAAGGTCATCATCTAATTGGAGTTGTTCCTTAATTAATGGTACACCTCCCCATAATGCAATTAATTTTGAATATGAATAAGCACGGAGAAATTTCATTTCGCCAATCAATCGATTTACACGTTGTTTATCTTGTGCGTTGAATTCACGATCCTTTACATGGTCAAGTAGATTATTACTCCGGTTTATAATTCCGTAATACGGATCCCAGAATGGAAATGGTGTCAAATCCGTGGGAACGAGTATTCCTTCATAGTAAGATTGGTAAGCAGAACGTCCGCGCTGTCCAGCTTCGTCACATAAAGTATGTAACCACATATAGTTATTGAAACCATTTGGCATCCTACTATACGCATCGTTTACATATGCTTCCATCAGAGCAGGGTCGTTCCATACATCCTCTTGAGAGATTTTATCTAAAGGCTTAAGCTCTAAAAAGTTATCATTGCATGATATAAACGAATATGCAATAACTATTAAGAAATATTTATAAATATTGATATGTTTCATAATTTATAAAATGTATATTTTAATTAAAATGTTAAATTCAATCCAAAATTAATAATCCGGTTTTGAGGATAGAATGCTGCCATCGATGTTGCTTCCGGGTCAAACCATTTGATGTGGTCATACAATATCAACAAGTTAAAACCATTAGCATAGACTCTAAGTTTCTCCATTTTTACTTTTGATAAAATTGTTTCTGGTAAAGTATACCCAATTTCCAAATTTTTCAAACGCAAAAATGAAGCATCTTTAAGCCAAAAAGTAGATTGATAGCCACTAATCCCTCCTTGGGAAGCGAGTTGCGGATATTTTGAATTGGGATTTGATTCGGTATATCGGTTAGCAGCTATATCATGCAATGTATTGCGGAACATTCCAGATTCCGTATAAAGATATTGCCATGCCCTACCTTGTCCTTGAAGTAGCATGCTCATATCTAAGTTCTTATATGAAAGGCTAAAATTTACACCGTAAATAATCTCCGGAATATTAGTTTTATTTAAACGAACACGGTCAGCTGCACTAATTTTGCCATCGTTATCGTAATCTTTATATTTTAAATCACCAACTCTTGTTCCTGTAGGATGCGGGCTATTGTCAATTTCCTCTTGAGTTCGGTAAATTCCGTCAGAAATGTAGTATAATGAGGTCCCCATTTGAAGGCCGGTTTGCCTTTGCCAAGGCTGTGCAGCTGCAGCTTCATCAATGTCGATAATTTTATTTTTCGCTAAAGAAAAATTACCAGTGATACCATATTGCCAATCACCTTTTTTGTTGAAATGTGACAACTCTACTTCAAAACCCTTATTTTCAACGATTCCGATATTTTCATTGGGGAGACTCAAACCTGTATAATTAGGTATAGATGCATTCCTGGCAGTCAAGATATTATTTCTCCGTTGTTTAAAAAAATCAGCTGTTAAACCAAACAATCCATCCCACATGTTTAAATCCATACCTACGTTATATGTATTTTGGACTTCCCAGGTAATATTTGGGTTAGGGGACACACCATGAGTGATTCCTTTGACCGGATCAGAACCTGATCCCAGAAAATATCCATTCGTGAATGTATACGTACTTAGAAATTGGAACGCTGAAACAGCATCATTTCCCATCTGCCCCCAAGAAGCTCGAATCTTCAGGTTGTTGATATCAGGACTGATATCCTTGATAAATTCTTCCTCCGATACTCTCCATCCCAGAGATACTCCGGGGAAGAAACCCCATCTGCGATCCTTTGGAAAGATTGAAGAACCATCGAAACGGAAATTAAAGTCAATAAGATAACGATCCATATACCCATAACTGAATCGTCCCAAGAAAGTACGACGTGCTAATTCGGAAGCTGTCCCATTTGCAACTTGGTTTTGTTCATCTCCTGCAAATAACTCGTCAATAGATTCTGACATGTAATTTCTTCTAAGTGCATCAAAGCTATCTTGTTTTTGACTTAATTGTTCAAAGGCTACAAAAGAGTTGACAGAGTGATTGCCAAATTGTCTGTCATATTTTAATTTAGAATTAAGCATAAGACGATTAAGATAAATCGATTCTTCGCTTAATTGAGGCTTTGTCAATGCACCACCTAGCTTTGGTTCATACGTGTCGGTTATAGCATTGTAATTATATACTGTCCATGGTTTTAGCCAGTTTTTATTAAAGGTATTATTACGATCCCATGCGGCAAAGCCATCGATTCCTAATCCTTTAACCCAAGGTATTTTAACATCAAAACGAAAAGTTGTATGGTACATGCTATATCTTGATTTCCTATATCCTCCATCGTCGGTAGCCATTGCTACTGGATTTTCGCCTCGCTCTAGACCAGGACCAGGTAAACCATTGGGATAATAGGCTACAAGCCAAGGAAAATTATACATTGTCGTTCCAAAAATAGTACTGGAGCTTTGATTCGGTCTTGTTCTGTCAGACTGATTCATTGAAAGATCCATTGATAAAGTAATATTATCGGTAACTGTTGCATCAATATTGGAACGTAAGCCTATGATCGTATAATCATGTATTCCATTTTTAACTATTGAATTTTGATTCGAGTAGCTTCCAGACATATAATATTTTACCCTATTACTGCCACCTTGTAGTGACAAGTTATGCTGTTGTTGGGTACTAAATGTTTTAAAAGTTTCTGCTGGCCAATCCGTATCGGGGTAATTTATTGGATCTGATCCATCTCCAAATTTGGCAATCTCTTCCTTCGAGAATCTATCTGGCTGACCTTCCCTATTAAGCATTTCGTTATATACTTGAGCATATTCAGCTGCATTCGACATTTCAGGCCAACGAGTAGGCTGTGACAATGCATAATTCATTGTATAATTAAAAGTTGGTTTCTTTCCATCAACTCCCCTTTTGGTAGTTATTAAAATTACACCGTTGGCAGCTTGTGCTCCGTAGATTGCCGCAGAAGCGTCTTTTAATACCGTAATGCTTTCAATTTCATTAGGATCCAGTTGATTATAACCACTACGCCCCCACACACCATCGATTACAAAAAGAGGTGATGTAGAGCCCAATGTGCTTCTACCTCGTATCAATATATTGGATATATTCTCACCAGGTTCTCCGGATCTATTATTTGCAAAAATGCCTGATAAACGTCCAGCCAACGAGTTAGATACAGAGATTGCAGGACTTTCTACAAGCTTTTCACCATCAACGTTAGAAACTGAACCAGTTAAAGTCACTTTACGTTGTACTCCATAACCAACAACCACTACTTCATCTATTAGTTTAGTATCTTCCTGTAAAACTATATTGAATGTTGTTTTACCCGATGTATTGATATCTTGTCCCATATACCCAATATAGGTGATTTGAAGCACTGCATCAGGTTCAATGTTCAGTGAAAAACTGCCATCCAGTTCCGAAATAGTTCCATTCGTAGTACCTTTTTCCATAATATTGGCACCTATAATGGCTTCTCCATCTTTGTCTGTAACTTTTCCGGTGACTCGCTTTTTTTGTTGTTGGAGAACTTCTTCCTCATTTAATATTTTATCCGAAGTCTCTTTTATAATGTAGATTGAGCGATCGGAAATAAAATAAGTATTATTTGTAGCATCCAGGACTTCATTCAAGATTTCATCGATTGTCCCATTATTAAAATTAACCGAGACTTTCCGGTCAATATCTATAATATCATCCTGATAAAAGAAAATAAATTCGCTGTTTTTTTCTATTTCTGAAAAGATTTGATTAATCGTTTTGTTATTAAGATGTAACGATAATTTTGTCGACTGAGAGTAACTGTTATTAGATATACATATGCCAACTCCCAGAATAAAAAATAAAAGAGATACTTTCATAATTCGACATGTTCTTATAATATTAGCCTTTTTTAAGCCAATGTGTTTAATATTTGTCATACATTTGTAATGATTTAAATTTAAAATTTTAATTGGTTTTACATTTAAGTTATGACCGGATGATACTGAATCTATCATCCGGTTTCATTTTAATAAGTGTCAGGTTTTAATCATAGGCAAATTCTTTTAAAATTTAGGATTTTGTTTTTATTATGTAAAATCTATCGTTAATTTTTCTATAAGTTATGGGTAAAGCGCCGGACAGTTCTTCAAGTAGTTTATCCATGTCGTCTTTCAGATCGAGTTTCCCGGAACATTTCAATTCGGCTATGGAAGTATCGCATTCGATTTGTATACCATAGTATCTTTCGATGCGAGTTACAATTTTTGCTAAACTCTCACTTTCGAATTGATACAATCCCTGTGTCCATAAAATATAGACACCCGCATCCACATTTTCAACGGTGTGGGAACCTTCTATATCAGAATACATTTGATCCGGTTTGAGGATAATACTATTGTCGCTTGTATTTGATGAAATGCTTACCGATCCTGATAAAAGTACAACGCTGTTTGCTTTATCGGCTTCATATGCCGACACGTTGAACTTTGTTCCCAACACCTCGATATTCATTTGATTCGTTTTTATCATAAACGGGCGTTTCTTATCTTCTGAAACTTCTATGTAGACTTCCCCATCAACGTAAATCTCCCTTTTCTCTTTGTCGAATTCGGTAGGATATGTAATCTTACTACCTGCATTAACCCATGTTTTTGTCCCATCAGAAAAAGTTATAACGGAGCGTTTTCCATAAGGCGTTATCAACTGGTTATAAAGAGAAGTCTCCTTCTTTAAAATAATGTTGTTATCGGCTTTTATACCTTCTTCTTCATATTGGATAGTAGACTCTATATTTTTTAAAATGACAGTATTATTTGCTGATACGATTAACTTGGTGTCGGAGGAATATAAGTCGTTATTGTCTGTTGTTGCCTGTGCAAAGATTGAGATATCTTGTCCATTTTTATTGTTTTTATTAAAGATTAGTGGAATGCACATTATAATAGCAACACATGCTGCTATGGTTGATATACTCAATACAATTCTTTTTTTAGTTCTTCTTATCTTTTTGCGACGAATTTGGTTTTGTAATGAATTTATGCACTCAGATACTTCTGAAGTAGACATGCTGAAATTGTTGAATTGAATACTATTTTTATAGAGGTTGATTGCTTCTTCAATCGGCAATCTCAAGATTGAGTATTTTTCAACAATATCATTCCAAAACAGTGTGTCATTTTCACTCTTGAAAAGCTGCCATCTCTGAAAATCCTTATCTTTGAGGAAATCTATTGCGGTATAGTTTTTATATTTATACGCCTGCATTTATTCCATCTTTTTTATATATACAAACGAGACAATTTTTTGTACCCATTTTTTATAAATAAAATGAAAATTAATAGAAAATCAGTATTAAAGAACAGGTTAAAAGTAACTGCTCGCCATCCTCAATCGGTTCAGGGAACGGGATATTAATTTCCGGGCGGCATGTTCCGTTATATGCATTATTTCGGCTATTTCATCATATTCCAGTTCCTGCATAAACCGAAGATAAACAGCCTCTTTTTGGCGAGAAGTGAGTTCTGAAAGAAGCTCATCAAGTTGCTGTTTAATAATGGTACGATCTTCTTCATCAATTATCTTGTCTAGCACGGTTGTCGTTATGGAAAAACTGATGATCTCTTCGGATATTTCGGTCGTTGCTGAAACAGCTTTGGATTTATAGATGTTGTACAGCCTGTTTTTAAGGGATTTTAGCAAAAAAAATTTTAAATGATTAATGGAAGTGAAGTTTTTTTTCTCAAAATACATTTTCAGAAATACATCCTGAATTACATCCTTGACAACATCTTTTCCAAATCCCATACTAATACCATATGAATACAAATCGTTTAAATAAAACTGATAAAAAAAAGAAAATGCATCTTCATTCCCTTCTTGAAATTTTCTAAATATATTATT
>DHCC01000085.1:0-2972 GCA_002398875.1 Bacteroidales bacterium UBA4912
TGCTCTGACCTTATGCAGCTCTTTTTTAAGAAAATCCGTTGAAAATAAAGCGTTGTTGAAATGAAATGCACCCGGGTATGTAATTGGGGCTGTTGCAACATCCGATACTTTAGTTAGCCTGTTGCCCGTGTAAGTGTATGTCAGGTTGTCCATCAACCCGTAACCGCTGTCAAGCTTGCCCTGTCTCTGCATTGCAAGGATATTACCCATTTTATCGTAAGCAGTTATTGATTCATCGAAACGGTTAAGGTTTGCACTAAGTGAAGCACCTTCACCGTAGGTGGCGGTAGTCAGGCGATTGAGGCCATCATAAGAAAACTTGTAGCCCCTGTCGGTGAGTTCATCTCTAACCTTCCATTTCATTTTTTGTGTATTTTTTGTTTTTCGCTGCCGCCTTTGGCGGGTAGTGTTTTTTGCCCCTCCCTATCCTGCGAAACGCCTGTTTTAAAAGGACTGACAAAAAAGAGGGGAAAACAATGATAAAACACTATAAATAAATGATTTGACAGCAGAAATACTGTTATTGACAACTTTTTTGGGAAAGGGTGTTTTTTAGGGGTAAAGCCACCACTCCGAAAAAAACAAACCCCGCAAAACTGCGGGGCTGATTCTAATTATTATTCTGCACAGGTTTTATAAATTACTTTATAATAGCCGTTTAATGTTCCATATATCAAAAAATTATAATCTCCGCCTGGGTGTGGGATTGTTTCTGTTTTTATATTAAATGTCTTTTTCTCTGACAGAACATTGAACAAACCATTAGGAGTTTTATTAGGAACAAAAAACACTACATTATTGATAATTACATAATAAGTTATTGAGTTTTGAGTATTAGAATTAAAAACAAATTCGTTTATTGATAAATAATACTGATTACTCGAAACACTTGATTGAAAAAAATCCAATACATAAAAATCAGTCCTATTAAAACATTCTGTGTCTGTTTTAACGATACTCACAAGTATTTTTTCAAGTATTTTATCGTTAAAATCAACTTGTTGCAGGGTTGAGATTTTATTTTGCCCCATACAATTGACTGATACAATTAGAGTTGTAAAATATAAAACTATTTTTTTCATACAAACCTCCTTTCTTTATCTTTACGGTGCAACAATTTGAATTTCGGATAAATTAATTATTGGCGAAGTCTCAGGAAAATCAAATATTGTAGAGTTTCGGGCGAGAGCATAAGTAGTAGGAGCATGTATCTGAAATTCTCCCATGTTACTGTTATACTGTAGGGATATCATCTCAGTAGTTTCACTATCACTTTTAATCTTAGCAGTATCTTTTTCGACATTGGAGAGTTGCCCGTTTATTTGAGCTGGTAAGATTAAAGTATGACACAATAATAATATAACAAGAATTACTGATTGATTTTTCATACTGTGTTTTTTGAGGTTTAAATTGATATATATTAATTATCCAACCTGATAAGTCCGGATCATGCCATTCGCTTTCAATTATTATAAATTAAAGTTCTTAGTGGTTAAATATTAATATATACAAATATGGATGAAATATGGTTAATTTTAAGAGCAATTAATGTTAAATAAATATAATCAATAACTCAAAACACGTTTTTCTCAAATAAATACCCAACATCAGGGGGACATTTCCCAAAGCCTCCTCATAAAATTATGAGGAGGATATGAAGAGGATATGTAGAGAGTATGAAGAGGATTCGGCCAAGGTACGGCTAATATGCAGCCAAAGTACGACTAATGAACTGTCAACGTATTATGAACATCTTAAAAAAAATGTTATATTTACCATATCCTTAGGTGATTAAGTTTAATGTTTCTATTTTTACGAGATACACTTGATAATCAATCTATCTAGTAAATATCTTCGGCTATGAAACGATTTATTTTTGTTAGTATTATTATGGCGTCCCTTCCACTATTTCTTTATTCTCAACAAATAGTAATTACTCCGGATACTTCTAAACTTCAGCAACGCCATTTTGATTTTAATTTGCCGGAGAAACTTGACAAAGAATTTCATTTACCACGAAAGTTTTCGTTCCCGGACACTCTTAATTTTAACCCGGGTGACACAATTCCGAACCATTTATGGGAAAATTTTCTGAGAAATCAGAAAGATTCACTTGCAAAACCTTTCTATGCTCCACTGGACCAGATGCCGGTAATTGTTCCTCCTGACTATAATTTTTATATGATTGTAGTAAAACCTGACTCAACAGTACAATATTATATCAGAAATTTACATTCCGGTGAGGCCAGGAAAACAGTTCCGAATCAATTACTTGTACCCAAAGAGCCATTCAAACCAAAGCAATAGCTCATAAATATTTATTATGAAACAAATTTAAGTTCAAAGTGTTTATATAGTTAACTAAACACTTATAAGTTAAAATAAAGGTTATCGTAAACTATATTAGTTGATTTATGATCGTACTTACTTATAAGTAAATTAACAAACACAATTATAAAACTTTTAATAAACAGCAGTATGAGAAAAAAGAAAATAGTAATATTGGTAGGAAGTTTACGTAAAGATTCGTATAACAGGAAACTGGCTCTGGATGCAATTAAGATGCAACCTGAAACATTTGATATGGAACTGGTAGAAATCGGTCAGTTGGTTCATTACAATGAGGATTTAGACGCTAATCCACCTGCAGAGTGGGTTGAATTCCGCAAGAAAATTAAGGAAGCTGATGGTTATCTGTTCTTCACACCTGAATACAATAGATCAATACCCGGAGTATTAAAGAATGCAATTGATGTTGCATCAAGACCTTATGGCCAAAACAACTGGGGTGGTAAACCCGGAGCAGTTGTAAGTAGCTCTATCAGCGCACTTGGTGGTGAAGCTGCCAACCATGTACTTCGTCAGCCAATGGTTTTTGTTGATGTTTATATGATGCAGCAGCCGGAAGCTTACATTGGTAATACTATGACTTTGTTTAATGAGAATAACGAAATTGCCAATCCTGATACACG
>DHCC01000085.1:3322-5734 GCA_002398875.1 Bacteroidales bacterium UBA4912
GCACGATAATCGGCTTTTGCCAAACGATTGGCTTCTACATTATCGAATGTACCGGATTTACTGTCCCAATGAAGTGCAGAACCAACTCTGCAAGAGATATTTGCCATGTGACTAACCTTTGCTACTTCAGCACCTATTGCAATATCTGCATTAGGTAATTCGCGTGTACGAATGCATTCAAGCATATTACCAACATGCAAGTACAGTCCTTTTCCGGAACCTTTGCGCATTTCAACAGGCTCCATACGAAGCGTGTTTGGTTTTCTCTCATCATCACAAGGATAGCAATATGGAAAATTGCGACTGTTTACAGCTTGCTCAGGAATAACTTCCCAGCCGCTTCTGGTTAATAACAGCGTTCCGTTTTCTCCGAAGAATGCAACACCTTCACGTTTGTCAAACAATCCGTTTCCTATGCCACATGCATGGTCCCAGATAATATTGAAATCGGAATATTTGTATGTTACCATTAATGTATCGGGAGTCTCCATAGCATCATCAGGATAACCCAATTTACCTCCTGCACCGTAAACATAAGAAGGTATTCCTGCATTCATACCTTTCATGGCATAGTCAAGCAGATGCACACCCCAGTCGGCCATCAGTCCTCCTGCATAATCCCAGAAAAAGCGGAAATTATAGTGAAAACGGTTTTGATTATAATTACGTTTTGGTGCCGGTCCCAGCCACATATCATAATCAACACCCGCTGGTGGAGCTGAATCAGGCACTACGGGCAATGTCCATTTACTTGTTTGATAAGCCCACGCCTTAACTGTACGTACTCTTCCAAGTATACCGCTCTGCACATAAGCAGCTGCCTCATCCCAGTGGGGATCACTGCGTTGCCATTGACCAACCTGAACAATCCTGTTGTATTTGCGCGTAGCTTTAACCATCAGATCGCACTCCTCGATAGTATTTGCCAAAGGTTTTTCAACATATACATCCTTACCTGCCTCACAAGCAGCAATCAACTGCAGACAGTGCCAGTGATCGGGAGTTCCAATAATAACAAGATCTACATCCTTGTTATCTATAACCTTTCTCCAGTCCTTCACCAGCTGAGGGGGTTTTTTGCCCGTTTGTTCCTCTATCTCAGAAGCACGCTGATAAAGCCATTGATCATCAATGTCGCACAATGAGATACATTCTACTTCGGGATATTGTAAAAATGTACGCAGATTACTCCACCCCTGATTTCTGCAACCTATAAGACCTACCTTGATTTTGTTACTTGGTGCCGACTGCCCGTATATGGAGTTAAAAGATTTGCCCATTAATGGTGTCAGACCTAAACCTGTAGCTGTAATAGCTGATTTTTTTATAAAATTTCGTCTATCCATGATAATAAATATTGATTGTCAAATATAGTAATTTAAGATTAACAAAGATAATAAAGTTAATAAAGTTAGCGTTCAAGTGTCTAAATTTTAAAATATATATATATTTTTGGAATCTTTGTTATTGATATAACCCGTAAAACTGCTTTATAATGCAGCAGCTTAATGAGTTCCTAACTACTTTACATCAATATATAGGAGGTAATAACTGGTTTATTTTCCTACTTTTAGGTACCGGAATATTTTTTACTTTGTATCTCAAGTTCCCTCAGATTCGTTATTTCAGGCATGCCGTTAAGGTCGTAAAAGGTAAGTATGATAAAGAAACTGACAAGGGGGATACAACTCACTTTCAATCGCTGGCAACAGCTCTGTCGGGTACTGTGGGAACCCGAAACATTGCAGGTGTAGCTCTCGCAGTACATCTTGGCGGACCCGCTGCACTTTTCTGGATGTTGATGACTGCCTTTCTTGGCATGTGTACAAAATTTGTCGAGGTTACCCTCTCACACAAATACCGTGAGTTTGATGAAAATGGCATGGTTGCCGGTGGTCCTATGTATTATATGAAAAGCCGTCTGAACATCACTTTGAAGAACGGCAAGATGATAAAAACAGGTTACTGGCTTGGTGGCTTTTTTGCATTAGCTACTGTATTATCATCTTTCGGAACTGGAAGTCTGCCTCAGATAAACAGTATTTCAAATGCAATCTTTGCAACTTTCGGAATTCAACATATTATTACTGGAGCAATAATGGCTATTTTACTGGCAATGATCATAATTGGCGGCATTAAGCGTATTGCACAGGTTACAGAAAAGCTGGTGCCATTTATGGCTATCGTATATTTTCTGGGAGCAATAGTTGTAATCATTTCCAACTATCAAAATGTCATCCCTTCTTTTATTTCACTATTCAGTGATGTATTCACCGGAACTGCAGCTATTGGGGGATTTCTTGGAGCCGGTTTTACTTTTGCATTCAATAATGGGGTAAACAGGGGTCTGTTCTCAAATGAAGCAGGACAAGGGTCCGCACCAATTGCACATGCTGCTGCAAAAGCACACGA
>DHCC01000085.1:6021-10872 GCA_002398875.1 Bacteroidales bacterium UBA4912
CAATCAGTTTCAAAAAACCGATATTGTTGTATTGGAAGGCAGTTATAACGAGGACAGTGCAGAGGATGCAGCAGTTCTTGGTGATTATCTAAATAAAAAGTCGGATATACCACTTTTCTCAGGCAATTTAACAGTTATAGATGGTAAAATTCAGAATATTAATTCAATACTTCATGCCCGGTCTCTTGCAGAAAATGTTATTATCAGTAAATCCGGTGAATTATATAACGGTGAAATAGCAGTAGCCAATGGAAGTGTTACCAACTCACCGAATGACCTTATTTTCAGTGGCAACTCTCTTATTCACAGTGCACCACTGACAACGATTGCCTACACTCAGAGTTTTCTTGGCGACTCAGGCAAATATATAGTAGCGCTGGGATTGTTACTTTTTGCATTTTCAACTGCAATTGCCTGGTCGTATTATGGCGATAGAGCAATAACTTATCTTGTTGGCGCAAAATATGTTATGATCTATCGGATAATTTATATAGTGGCATTCTTCTTTGCCTCTTTTATAGACACAACCATAATTTGGAATTTGTCCATGCTGACGGTTGCCTTTATGACTGTTCCAAATTTAATAGGCCTTTTAATACTTCATAAAGAGGTAAAATCCACAATTGGAGAATATTGGGTGGGTTTCAGAAAAGAGTATCCTGAAAAAAAAGAACAATCAATTAAAGCAAACCGCTCAAGAGACCTCCATCTATCTGAATAGTAGTGCCGTTTACCGAACGTGCCTGATCTGAACAAAGATAACATACCAAATCTCCCAGTTCCTGCGGATCCATATAACGTTTGTGAGGAAAATCCTGAATAGCTTTTTGTTCATACTCTTCAACAGAGATACCATCAACAGCAGAGCGCACCTCTATTAACTGAGTTACCCTGTCTGTTTTAAAATAGCCGGGACATACAGTATTAATTGTAACACCTTTTGATATCAGCTCTTTGCTGATAGTCTTGGCGTAGCTGGCAACTGCTGAACGGAATATATTTGATAACACCATATTTGGCGCAGGTTCTTTCACAGTAACAGAAGCTATGTTGATGATTCTGCCCCATCCTTTTTTTTCCATATAAGGAAGGCAGAGGTTTATCATCCTGATATTATATTTAAGTACTGAATTATATGCATCGTCGAGATCATCTTCAGTAATATCACGAAATGTACCCGGTTTGGGTCCGCCGGAATTATTTACAAGGATATCCACTCCACCGAATCTATTTGCCGCTTCATCTACAATGCGCTTATTATCATCAATATTCGCCATATCAACTGAAAGTGATAGGACACCCACACCAAACGATTCTATCTCTTTTTGTGTCTGATTAAGTGCATCACTGTTTCTTGCACACAGAACAATATTTACTCCTTCACGTGCAAGTGCAATAGCACACGCCTTACCCAGTCCCTTACTGCTGCCACCGATAATTGCGGTTTTTCCTTGTAAATTGAATTCCATAACTTGCTTACATGTTTTTATCAATCATTGCTTTAATATCATTCTTGTTACCATAAACAACAATAATATCACCTTCCTCCAAAACAGTTTTGGCATCTACAATACTTCCGGCTTTAAGAATAAATGTTTTCGCTCCGATTTCGTTTTGCTCACTAATTTGTTTAAGCTTAGTAAGAACAATAACATTATATTTTTTATTCAGTTCACTTTCGGCAATAGTTTTACCAATTAATTTAGCTGGCACAATAATTTCCACTATGTAATGATCCCTGGATACTTCAAACAGATTGATATAATTTTTCACCGAAAGCTTCATTGCCCATCGTTCTGCCGACTCTCTCTCGGGACGAATAATTTCAGTAATACCCATTGCTTCAAGCACACTTTCCTGGAGAGCGGTTATGGATCGGACAGTTATTTTCTGAACACCTCTTTTCTTCAGCATTGCTGTGATTAATAGACTTTCTCCTTCATCTGCTCCACCGCACACAATTGCCATATCTGTATTTTTTAATGGCAAATGGCTGGCAGCTACCGGATCAGAACTATCAAGACATATTACGTTAGTCAGCTTCTCTTTACAGGCTTCAACACGGTTCATAGATTTGTCAACTCCAATAACTTCGTGCCCCATAGCAACTAACCTTTCAGCAAGGGCAGTGCCAAAATGTCCGAGTCCTATTACTACAAATTTCATATTTTTTAAAATCTAGTTGATTAATAATTCTTCAGAGGGGTATCTGTATAAGCTTAAATTCACCCTCTTCGTCAAAGCGGTCAGCAGTGTAAATAAACTCACCCTTCCCACAAGCATCGTTATTGTAATTACCAATTTGCCTGAATCGGATAATAAAGGTGTCACATTACGACTCAACCCTACTGTAGAGTATGCTGATACAGTCTCAAAAAGCAGATCCATAGGTTCTTTATTCGCTTCAATAAGTATCATTATGAATGTTATTACCATTATAAATAATATTGCAAGAGTTATTTGAGCAAATGCTTTTGAAATAGAGTTCTGAGAAATTTCCCTTCCTTTAAACTCTACCCTCTTTTTACCTCTTACAAGTGAGTAGAAATTCATGACTGAAATAGCAAAAGTAGTAGTTTTAATACCACCACCTGTTGATGCAGGCGACGCGCCAATCCACATTAGTGAAATTAGCATTAGTGAAGTTGGAATAGTTAATGCTGAAGTGTCGGTGCTGTTAAAACCTGCTGTTCTGGATGTTACTGATCCAAAAAATGCAGCTGTCCATTTCCCTAATCCTGTTGAATATTGAGTAAGTACTCCGTCTTTCTCGAAAAAATAAAAGCTGAAAGTACCAATTAAAAGAAGCAGAACTGTTGTTCTGATTACTAAATGAGTGTTTACACTGATTTCAAGTTTTGCGAAGATATATTTCTCTTTCCTGACAACTCTTTTATACAAGTTGTATACATTCGTTGTTATGTATTTCCAGATATTATAAATAATTGGGAAACCTAATCCTCCTAAAATAATAAGAAATGACATTATGATATGAACCGGAAAATTAAAACGGATTCTTATATCATATAAATTGCCTGACAAAGTTGAAAAACCGGCATTACAGAAACTTGATATTGAATGAAATATTGAAAAAAAAGCTCTTTCCCAAAAATCCAAACCTGCATTATTCAAAGATATAAATATCAGCAAAAAGCCAATTCCCTCAATCAGGAAAGTAATTATCAAAATACTTTTAAGTGCTGAAAACACATTATCCAAATTCTCTTCGTTAGTAATATCCTTTACCAGTAATTGATTTTTGTATGATGAGCCACCTTTGAAAAAAAAACTGAAATATGTTGTGAAGGTCATTATACCTAAACCTCCGATCTGAATAAGAGACAAAATAATTATTTGACCGAAGATTGTGAAAGCAAGTTCTGTATCAACAACATTAAGTCCCGTTACACACACAGCACTTGTTGCCGTAAAAAGAGCATCCACATAAGAAATATCCTCTTTTGTTGCCCCGGGTAACAATAAAAGCAAACTACCAAAAACAGAAATGATGAGGAAGCTCAAAACAAATAACTGTGCCGGCCCCAATTTCAAATATTTTTTCTCTAATAACATATTCCCTATTATCCAAACAGGTTAGAAGAAGTAATAAGTGGCAGCAAAATTACATAAATATCTTTATGATTATATATCTATTTGAAATTTGATTGAAGTTTCGCATGTTCAGATTATTACAGGAATTATGTGATGAAAAGAGCTATTTTTAGTACATTTGCGGATTATAACAGAAAGCATTCCTATAATATTTGCTAAAATAAATATGTCAAAACAATTCAAACGTACATTAATTACTTCTGCACTTCCTTATGCAAACGGACCTGTGCATATTGGCCACCTTGCCGGTGTTTATGTTCCGGCAGATATTTATGCCCGCTATCTGAGGCTCAAAGGAGAAGAGGTTCTCTTTATCGGAGGATCTGATGAACATGGTATTCCTATCACAATTAAAGCCCGCAACGAAGGTGTAACACCACAGGATATTGTGGACCGTTATCATGAATTAATTAAGAAATCATTTGAGGAGTTTGGTATAACTTTCGATATTTATTCCCGCACCACATCAGATATTCACAAGAAAACAGCATCTGATTTTTTCCGCACTCTTTATGACAAGGGTGAGTTTAACGAGCAAGAGAGTGAGCAATATTATGATGAAGAGGCACAACAGTTTCTTGCCGACAGGTATATTACAGGCACCTGTCCTCATTGCGGAAATGAAAATGCTTATGGTGATCAGTGTGAACAGTGTGGTACTTCACTGAGTCCTAACGATCTTATAAATCCCAAATCTACCCTAAGCGGCAGTGTACCGGTAATGCGTAAGACAAAACACTGGTACCTTCCACTGGATAAACACGAAGCTTGGCTGCGCGAATGGATTCTGGAGGATCATAAAGAATGGAAAACTAATGTTTACGGACAGTGCAAATCATGGCTCGACATGGGACTGCAGCCACGTGCTGTGAGTCGCGACCTCGACTGGGGTGTACCTGTCCCTGTAGAAGACGCTGAAGGCAAAGTACTATACGTTTGGTTTGATGCACCAATAGGTTATATATCAAATACAAAAGAACTTCTTCCCGATGAATGGGAAAAATGGTGGAAGGATAAGGATTCCCGACTGATACATTTTATAGGAAAAGATAATATCGTATTTCACTGCATAGTTTTTCCTGCAATGCTTAAAGCCGAAGGAAGCTATAATCTGCCTGACAATGTACCTGCCAACGAATTTATGAACCTCGAGGGAGATAAAATATCCACCTCACGCAACTGGGCAGTGTGGCTTCATGAATATCTTGAAGAGTTTCCCGGAAAACAGGATGTTCTCAG
>DHCC01000085.1:11129-36452 GCA_002398875.1 Bacteroidales bacterium UBA4912
TGGTGGCTGTTCTTGGCAATTTCGTGAATAGGGCAATGGTGCTTACAAATAAGTATTTCGATAGCAAAGTACCTGCATCAGGCACATTAACTGATCTGGATCATGAAGCTATTACTGAAGCTGAAAAGGTGAAGCAAGCGGTTGAATATAATCTTGACAACTTCCATTTTCGTGAGGCTCAAAAAGAGGCAATGAACCTAGCACGTATCGGTAATAAGTATCTTGCTGATGCTGAGCCATGGAAAACAGCCAAAACAGATATGGAACGCACTGCAACTATCCTTAATATTTCTCTTCAGATAACAGCAAATCTTGCAATTGTGATTGAGCCGTTTTTACCTTTTACATCGGCAAAACTCCTCTCATTCCTGAACACTGATCATCTGAATTGGGATAAGTTAGGCAGTTTTGATCTGCTTGCAGAAGGTCATACTCTGGGTAAATCAGAACTCCTTTTTGAAAAGATTGAGGATGAAGTGGTTGAAAAACAGGTACAGAAGCTTCACGACACTAAAGAATTAAATGAATCTGTAAACAAGAACAGTTCTGAAAATGAAGAGGTGAAAACAAAACCTATTAAGGAAACCATAGAATATGGTGACTTCGAAAAGCTTGATATCAGAGTAGGCACTGTCCTTGAATGTGAAAAAGTACCTAAAACTGATAAACTCCTAAGATTTCTTCTTGATGATGGACTTAAACAAAGAACAATCCTTTCTGGAATAGCTGCATACTATCCTAATCCTGAGGAACTGATTGGCAAACAAGTTTGTTTTATCGCCAACCTGGCTCCGAGAAAAATGAGAGGTTTCGTATCTGAAGGTATGATCTTGTCAGCAGAAAATAGTGACGGAACTCTTGCACTTGTTACACCTTCAAAAGATGTCAATCCGGGAAGTTTAGTACTCTGATTAAGTTAAATTAACGCGATCTATGCAACTTTTCTCCAGGAATTTCATCTATTAAATAGATTATAACTTACGACTGGTTTGTGGTTATAAATCACAAACCAGTCAATTTTTATATAAGTTCAACATTAAAAAATACCTCTATGAAGAAACAAGTACTATTAATAATTGCATTATTAGTAAGCCTTTCAATGTTCTCACAAAAGACTTATCGCGCTATGGGATGGAAATTATCCAGAGATTTACCTCAAAATGAACTAAAGTTTAATCTGGGTACTGCTATCCTGGGGTCCTATCCTGAGATTACTTACGAAAGAATACTAGATTCAGATATAAGCCTGGGAGCTTCTCTTGGAATTTCATTTGATGAAGATCTTTATTCGGTTAACTTTGCTTTTAACCCTTATGTCCGCTGGTTCTTTGGTGGTAATGCCGAGAATCTGCAGAAATATGGTGCCGGCTTCTTTATTGAAGCCAACGGAGGGCTGATATCAGTGGACACAGATGAGTCAGAGTTCGTTAACGGAACATTAGTCACTAAAACTGAAACAAATATGGGAGCCGGATTAGGTATTGCCATAGGATGGAAATATCTATCTCGCAACAACTGGATAGGTGAGATCTATCTGGGTGGCGGACGCGATTTTATTAACGACGGAGGCTATCCTCGTTTGGGAATAAGTATAGGAAAAAGATTCTGAATTAATTGCTAATATTAAATTTATATTTTATGAAAGGTTTTTTATCTATTTTTCTGATTTTAGCGTTTACTATTACTATGAATGCACAGGATAAAAAGTATCCTGAACAGGCACCAATGAGGCCCGCCATGAGTGAATACTGGACACCTCAACCACCAGTTGTGACTCCCGGCAATCATGGTGTGAATGCCATTCCTGCACCATCTGACGCCATTGTATTGTTTGACGGGACGGATCTCTCTAAATGGGAAAATACAAAAGGCGAAGCGGCAGGGTGGACTCTGCATGATGGCGTTTTTACAGTTAAAAAAGGCACCGGCGATATTCAGACAAAACAAAAGTTCAACGACTTTCATTTGCATATAGAATGGTGTGTTCCTGAAGGTATTACAGGAGAAAGTCAGGCACGTGGCAACAGCGGTGTTTTTCTGCAAGGCATGTACGAAATTCAGATACTCGACTGCTACGAAAATGAAACTTATGTAAACGGTCAAACCGGCAGTGTTTATAAACAAACTCCTCCTCTTGCAAATGCAATGAATCCCCCGGGTGAGTGGAACGTTTATGATATTATCTATACTGCTCCTACATTCAAAAAAGATGGTACATACCGCACAAACCCGCGTGTAACAGTATTACAAAACGGAGTGCTTCTGCAAAACAACACTATCATACTTGGAACAACAGAATATATTGGTTTTCCTAAAGTTGTAGAGCATGGCGCAGGTCCAATCAAACTGCAGGATCACGGTGATCCCAGTGCACCAATTAGTTTCAGAAATATCTGGATAAGGGAGCTTTAATTACACGGTTAATACGATAATTAAATGTAAATTTGTGGTTTAAACTTTAAACTGCAAAGGATAAATGATGCAAAAAAATGGCATTTTAAAAAAGCTTATCCCCGATCTTTTAGTAATAGCGGGTTTCATTATTATTTCGTTCATCTATTTTGCCCCGGCAGTGCTGGATGGGCGCGTTATTTCACAGCACGACTCGCTTGCAGCAATAGGGCAAGGTCAGGAGCAGCATGATTATATGGCACGCCATGACGGAGAACGTACGCGCTGGAATATATCTATGTTCAGTGGTATGCCTTCATACCAGATGAGTCCGACTTACGATTCTTCAAAACCTCTGGACAGCGCTAAACAGGCATACTCACTCTTTTTACCCAATTATGTTTACCTCCTGTTCATAATGCTTATCGGGTTTTATATCCTGATGCGGGCTTTCAGGGCATCGCCACTGATAAGTGCACTGGGGGCGGTAATATGGACTTTCTCATCCTATTTCTTTATCCTTATCTCGGCAGGGCATATTTGGAAACTAATCACTCTGGCATACATTCCGTCCACAATTGCAGGTATGATATATGTTTACAGGAAAAAGTACCTTTTAGGAGGACTCCTATTCATGATTTTCGTAGCTTTCCAGATATCTGCAAATCACTTCCAGATGAGCTACTACTTCCTGTTCCTGATGCTCTTCCTTGTGATTGCTATGTTCGTAGATGCACTTAGGAAGGAAAAGCTTCCCGATTTCTTTAAAGCAACCACTGTTCTTCTGATTGCAGGAATTATTGGTGTGGCAGCCAACTCAAGCAACCTCTATCACACTTATGAATATTCTAAGGAAACAATGCGTGGTAAATCGGAACTTACGCATCATGCTGAAGAAAATGTTACAGAGGATGGCCTTGAACGCGATTATATCACAGCGTGGAGCTATGGTGTAGGTGAAACCTGGACACTGTTGGTTCCGAACACTAAGGGTGGAGCTTCGGTACTTCTTTCTGATAATGAAAAAGCAATGAGTAAAGCACGGTCTGAGTATTACCAGATTTATCAGCAGATAGGTCAGTATTGGGGAGAACAACCGGGTACCTCAGGTCCTGTTTATGTTGGAGCCTTTGTGCTTGCACTTTTTGTACTGGGACTGTTTATCGTGAAAGGTCCCGTTAAATGGGCACTGCTTGCAGGTACAGTTTTCTCTATCCTGCTCTCATGGGGTAAAAACTTTATGCCGCTTACCGATTTTTTTATCGATTACGTGCCACTTTATAATAAGTTCAGAGCTGTTTCCTCAATACTCGTTGTAGCTGAATTTTGTATTCCTCTGCTGGCAGCACTTACTGTTAAAGAGATAATTCAAAAGCCGGAAGTACTTAAGAATAATATAAAGTATCTTTATATAAGTCTGGGACTTACAGGAGGTATAGCACTGCTTTTTGCCATTGCTCCAAAACTTTTCTTCTCATCATTCATATCTACCGGTGAGATGCAAGCTTTTAGTCAGGCACTCCCGGCCGAGCATATTCATCCATTTCTGGCTAATCTCACAGATATGCGTGTATCTATGTTCACAGCTGATGCATGGAGAAGTTTTATAATAGTTGCAATTGGTGGAGTATTAGTGTGGCTTTTCCTGCAAAACAAACTTAAAGCCCTGTGGATGACGGCAGGTGTTCTTTTGCTTTGCCTTGTTGATATGTGGGATGTAAACAAGCGCTATCTTAATGATGATGATTTTGTTTATAAATCCAACCAGCAGCAGGTATTTAATCTTACACCAACGGATGAATACATTTTGCAGGATACTACAAAATATTATCGTGTTCTGAACCTTGCTACCAGCACCTTTAATGATGGAATAACACCTTACCACCATAAAGTAATAGGCGGTTATCACGCTGCTAAATTACGCCGATATCAAGACCTTATTGATGTTCATCTTACTAATGAAATGATGAATATGCACCAATCTGTAATCACGTCACAGGGCAATCCCGACTCAGCAAACGCCGATGAATTCAAGGTGCTCAACATGTTAAATACCAAATGGGTAATACTACCTTCACAAGATGGATCAACAATTCCGATAGAGAATCCTTTTGCGATGGGCAATGCCTGGTTAGTGGATGACATACTTTTCCTGGATAATGCAGATGAAGAGATAGATGCTTTGAGTAAAGTCGATCTGCATAATGTGGCTGTTGCCGACAAGGAGTTTGAATATGTTCTTGAAAACTTCAAACCGGACTTCAGACCTTCGCAAGCCGATAGCGCATCTACAATTACACTGACAGATTATGACTCCAACTTCCTGACTTATAATGTTGATGCCAAAAAGGATGAACTGGCTGTTTTCTCAGAAGTATATTATCCCAGAGGGTGGCAAATAACCATTGATGGTGAGCCTGCCGAAATGCTGAGGGTTAATTATACACTTCGTGCATTGCCGATACCTGAAGGTAAGCATATAGTGGAATTTCGCTTCGACCCACAGAGTATAAAAGTGACCGACGGAATTGCATATACAGCACTAATGATAATGTTGTTAACCGCAATATTTATAATCATCAGTACTGTAAAAAAAAGAAAAACCAAATTAGCTAAAGAGTGAATCTCATTGTATTGTCCTGATTTTTATTATAACTTAACGCGGTAAAATAATTTCAATAATAAGTATGCAAAATAAAATTATTACAATTGTTTTTGCGCTGAGTCTTCTTTATGGTTCTGTATTAGCGCAACAGAATTATCGGGTTGAGCCATCACCATGGGCATTTTCATGGGGTGTGGGATTAGGTTCAATTACACCTACCGGTGATTTGGGGTTGACTACAATATACCCGACAAAAATTATGAACCCGGAAAAATGATTTATTAATTATGAAGTATTTTACGCTAAAAAAAGTGATACTGTTTTATATTGCAGTTACACTTAATTTCACTATGAATGCTCAAAAGCTGTCTTTCAGCAAGGAAGGAGAGTTCAAAATTGTACAGTTCACCGACATGCATTACGCGAAGGGAAACCCTAAATCGGACACAACACTGCAATTGATACCAAAAGTGCTTGATGCTGAAAAGCCTAATTTGGTTGTTTTTACGGGTGATATAGTAACAGGAACAATTAATGGATGGGATGACATTACTAAATTTGTTATTGAACGCGAAATACCTTTTTCTGTAACACTTGGCAATCATGATCACGAGCATGGTGTTACCCGTGAAGAGATTGCAGAGAAAATCACTTCATATCCTTATAATGTTAACACGATAAATAATATAGGCGGAAGAGTTCTGAATGATGCCATCCCAGTGTATAGCAGCGATAAGCATCTTAAAGTTGGTGCTCTAATATATTGCTTCGACTCGGGAGCATATTCCACTATTGATGGAGTTAATGGTTACGGATGGTTAACAACAGAACAGATTGAATGGTATAAAAAACAAAGTATGCATTACAGGGTTCAGAACAACTTCAAGCCGTTGCCTGCTCTGGCTTATTTTCATATTCCCCTGCCGGAATACAAGACAGCATTTGATGATGAAAAAAATGTAAGATTCGGTGAGAGAAACGAGGATGAATGTCCGGCTGATCTTAATTCAGGAATGTTTCTGGCAATGCGTGAGATGGGAGATGTGATGGCAACATTTGTTGGACATGAACATGTAAATGATTATATAGTTGACTATTATGATATAGCACTTGCTTATGGTCACTTTAGCGGGTGGACTACAACCTACACCCCTAAACCGGTGATTAACGGTGTGCGTGTGGTTGTACTAAAAGAGAACAAAAGGGAATTTGAAACCTGGCTGCATCAGCTAAATGGAGCAATCAAGCAGAAAGTTACCTACCCCACTGATTTTAAATAATCCCCGGTGAGAGTTTGTGGTAAACAGTTACACAACCGTCTATTTATTACAGATTCTCTATTTACTACAGATCCCCTTAAATGCACACCATCTGCAATTATTATTGTTTTGGGTCTGCGAAAATGGGACCTCCGGGTTAAATATATCTTCAATCAACTCATTAAACATCTCCTTAAATTCAGGCAGAATAGTTGATAAATTTTCTACAGGCTTACCATCAGTATAGATAGTAGGATTAAAATCCTTGAAAACATCACGCAGATAATAAACTGCCGGAGATATTTTAGTTCCTGGATTTTCAATAAGGTAAAACAGTCCGTAAACAAAAACCTGAAGTATCTGATAAGGACGATTAGACTTAGAAGAATCGAAAAGACCGGGAATATCTTTGTAAGCAGTATTACCTGAACCGGTTTTATAGTCAATAATCCTGTAAGTATTATCAACTATGTCGATTCTGTCGATACTTCCCTTGAAATTAACTGTCAGCTGATTACTCAGTTTATATGCTCTGTTGAAACGATACTCAGAGCTAATATATGTAAATGGAGTGAACTGCTTGTCAATGGTTAAAGTCTGCTTCACGTAACTCCTGAGTATCTCACCAATTAGATAATATTGTCCCTCCAGCGGTCTAGTATTTTCTTTATCCTTAAAATAGTATTGAGCGAAAGTCTTTTCAATTATCTCAGTGAGGTAATCATCATTTTTGATAACCTCATTTAGTACATCGATTGTTACCACCTTGTTTTTATATCTCTGATATATAATCTCCATCAGGTGATGAAAAATAGACCCAAACACGTCAGATTCAACAGATTCCTGCACCTCAGATTCCTCTGAAAGTCCCTCGATTGCAATGAAATAAAATTTTAGGGGACAATCAATATAGTTGTTGATAAGAGAGGCAGAAAGCGACTTATTGCCTCCTTCGCGATACTCATCAAGCTTACGCATGATATGAGCGGATTTTTCTACCGATACAGGTGCTATTTGGGGTGTTGTTACATCATAAGTCACAACACGTTCATCTATATCGAAATAGTCGTTGTAGAGATACTTCAGCTGATAGAAGTATCGGCTGACTTCGCCTGTCTGCAAACCATCTGTGCGTGTATCATACAACATGAAAACATTTTTGGCGCGACTAATCATTCTATAGAAATGATATGCATAAACGCTATCCTGATGCTCATATATCGGCAAACCGAATCCTTTGCGCAAAGTGAAAGGAATAAACGAATTAGCGCTGTTTTTCAGTGGAAACACACCTTCATTGAACGAAAGTATGATAAGATTTTCGAAATCTACGGCACGGGTTTCGAGAACACCCATAACCTGGAGTCCGGACAATGGTTCACCTCTGAAAGAGACTGTTATATTATGAGCCAGCTTTTTGAGCAGTCTGAAGTATGTGTCTACAGAAATACTTTCTGCTCCACTTAAGGTGTCCTGTAAACGTGTTACGGTTTTATAATATTGCACAATAAACTCTCTCTCCAAGTCATCGGTTCCTGTATTGTGCTTATCTGTTACAACTATTTCGTCAGTTTTATCCGTTTCTTTTCCTTCATAATCAGAATGCTTATTTGCAGTTAAACTATTATAAAGAAATGATAGTATATTATGCAGATAAGTGCTTATAGTGCGCCACTCCTCAACTGGTGCAAAAATAAGCTGCAGCAACGTATCAGACGGTATATCGGAAACTGGAACTACTATACGATTATGTTTAATTATGTGTTCTTTAAGTTGTTTAGCATCAGCACCAGCAGATATGTTGACCAAAGGGTGATTCAACACTGCGCTAACATAACGATGATAAAAAGCAGGTTCGCCATTCCATTTTCTTATACTCTGCTGCATTAAAGCAATATGCTCAATAAGACCTGCTATTGAAGAGTTTGATAAACTATAACCCATTGTCACGTTTATCTTCCCAATCTCTTCGGGTATAGAATAAAGAACAGGTAAAAGAAGATTCTCATCGGGGAGCACGATTGCTGTATTTATAGCCTCATTGGGTTCCGTGATATCATTTGATTTTATCAACCCTTGTATTATTTGTGTGATATACTTGGCCTGTCCGACACCTGAAGGCACTCCTATCACTTCCAGTTTGGGTTTTACCCTGTTTAAATGATAATTTCCTTTGATTTTAACAGAATAATCAGTGATATTAAATTTTGAGGGGAAGCGGGTCAGATTTTCCTCAACTCTCAGGGAAGCTCGATTAATATCATCATGTACAAAAGGTGAGTCGTAGTCCCAGTAAAAATCAGCCTTTCCAATATTTTTCAGGTGAGTAAGCAAGGCTGTCTCAGAAGGGGTTAGTGCATTTAATCCTACGAAAATAAAACTTTCAGATTGAAAGTCACTAATCTCTTTCTCCTTGATACCTTCGGCAACCTCTCGGAATATCATTCCTTCATAAGCATGCCCTTTTACTAACAACTCACTTTTGAATGAGTCATATAGCTCATATAATATCTTCCATGTTTCCTGAAACTTCTCTTTTGTCTTGTTGCCCTCTGACGGCATAAAGTTGGTCCAGAAACGTCGAATAGCTTCTAATTGTTTTTCATCAAGATGAGTTAAATCATCATCTAATGACCTGAAATTATGAACATTCCTGAATAACTGCTTTGCATCTGCAAGATACTTATCGACATCATCAAAATCGTTTAACAACATCTCACCCCAATAAAGGAAGTCATCAAAAGATTCATCAGAAGCGCTGATTTTTTTGTAATGACTGTACAACAGGACAAGCAACTCTATCCTGTCGGCTGGTAAAAGAGTTGAAAGTGATGTAAAAAGCTCCTGGATAGTCAGCACTGTTGGAGAAAACAGCGGTTTTCCTGCTATTTCAGCAAGATACTTCTGAAAGAACATTGCAGCACGACGATTTGGGAAAACAAATGTATGCTTATATAAATCAGATCCATACTCATCAAGAATAACTTTTGCTACTTTATATAGGAAAGGGGTCATATCAGGTTAGATTTCTTCTATAAATCCACATTTTTATACAAATCTAAGCAATTTATTTTATTAACTTTGCTCACCAGATAATTTTAAACTAAGCAAACTGCCATCTATGAAGACAATCAATCCCTTAAATCTTTTTTTACTTATCCTGACTCTTTGCATCAGCGCTTCGTGCGAAAAAACTGGCAGTGATGATAATATTACCATATATGTTACAACAAATAACGGCTCACAGAATTTAGATAAACAGACTATTGAATTCAGCAATAATAGTAATATGTCTTCTACAACTATAATGCTGGACCCCACTACAAGATATCAGACTATGGATGGTTTCGGAGCGGCTATAACAGGCTCAACAGCATTCAATTTGTTGCAAATGACTCAGGAAAACAGGATTAAGTTTCTGAAAGATACTTTCTCGCCAACTGAAGGTTTGGGACATAGCTACGTAAGAATTTCCATAGGATGTTCGGATTTCTCATTAAGCGAGTATAGCCTGTGCGATACTCCCGGAATAGAGAATTTCGGATTAACATCAGAAGAGACGGATTATGTAATTCCAGTTTTAAAGGAGATTCTGGAAATAAACCCCGAGCTTAAAATTATGGGTTCACCATGGACTCCGCCACAATGGATGAAAGTAAACAATCTTACTGATTTACAGCCATTCTTCTCATGGACAAGTGGTCAGCTGAATCCTGCTTATTATAGTGATTATGCAACCTATTTTGTGAAGTGGATTAAGGCTATGAATCAAAATGGGATAAATATATACTCTGTGACACCTCAAAATGAACCACTTAACAGGGGTAACTCAGCTTCTCTATATATGGGATGGGAAGAACAGTATGAATTTTTACAAAATCACTTAGTACCTCAGTTTAAAGAAGCATCATTGAATACAAAAATCTATCTGTTCGACCATAATTATAACTATGATAATATAGCTGATCAGAAAGGATATCCAATGAATATCTACGATGCGGGAATTGATTCTGAAATGGTTGCCGGGGCTGCCTATCACAATTATGGCGGTGATAAGTCTGAACTGCTGAAGGTTCAGAGCAGATATCCGGAAAGAGAGCTGGTTTTTACTGAAACATCTATTGGTACCTGGAATGATGGGCACAATCTTGAGAAGCGGCTTATTGACGATATGCGTGAAGTTGCACTGGGCACTGTAAATAATGGTTGTAAAGCTGTTATCGTATGGAATCTGATGCTTGACAGTGAACGGGGTCCAAATCGTGAGGGTGGCTGTCAGACCTGCTATGGGGCTGTTGACATAGATATATCGGATTACTCCACTATCACACGCAATTCACATTATTACATTATATCGCATCTTTCTTCGGTAGTAAAGCCGGGAGCTGTAAGAATAGGTACTTCTGGCCTTTCGGATCCGGGTATCATACATTCTGCTTTTGAGAACAGTGACGGTACTTATGCTGTTGTATTATTAAACAGTGCTCCTGATTCAAAAAGCATTACTCTTGACGATGGCAATAAGTACTTCACTTATGAAGTGCCTGCCGGTTCTGTGGCATCTTATCAATGGAAAAAACAATAAATCCTATAACATGAAAACAAAAAAGACACTATTACTGATTTCAATTACCTTATTTACTTTTTTTGAATGTTTCTCTCAAAACAGTGAGATAGTTTTTTTATCAGGAAAAGATGCAGCCAACACTGTTGAATGGAATTTCTTTTGCACTGATGGAAGAAATAGTGGAGAATGGACAAAAATAGAAGTTCCTTCAAACTGGGAGCTTCAGGGGTTTGGAACATACAATTACGGGCATGACTGGTCAAATAAAGATATTCAGTTAGGTACAGAACGAGGTCTTTATAGATACGAATTTAATGTACCGAAAAATTGGAGGGGTAAAACGATAAATATTGTCTTTGACGGCTCGATGACTGACACAAAAGTAGAGATAAACGGGCAGTCAGCAGGAGAAATGCATCAGGGAGGATTTTACCGTTTTAAATATGATATCAGTAGTTTACTGAAATATGGTGAACCTAACCTCCTGGAAGTAGATGTAGCAAAACATTCTGTTAACGAGTCGGTAAACCGTGCAGAACGACAAGCAGATTTCTGGATATTTGGTGGAATATATCGTCCTGTTTTTCTGGAGGTTCTACCTGAAACACATATATCACGTGTTGCAATAGACCCTAAAGCTGATGGCACTTTTCAACTGCTTATGAACCTGAGTGATTCGAAATCAGCTTATAATGTATCGGTAGAACTGTTTGATCTAGAGGGAAAAGAAGTTGCAAAAGCTGTTAATTCAAAAATATTAAAAGGTGAAACTGAGGGCTTGATAAGCGGTAAATTTAATGGCGTAAAAGAATGGAGTCCTGAATGGCCCAACTTATACGACATGAAAATCTCCTTGAAAGATGGTAACACAACGATACACGAAGTAAATGAAAGGATTGGTTTCAGAACTGTTGAGCTTCGTAAACATGATGGTTTTTATATCAATGATGAAAAGGTTGTTTTCAAAGGTGTCAATCGTCATTCTTTTTGGCCGGAAACCGGAAGAGCATTGAGTGAAGAGAATCTTATCCTGGACATTACATTAATGAAGGAGATGAATATGAATGCTGTTCGATGTTCCCACTATCCTCCTGATAAGAGATTCCTTGAATTGTGTGACTCAATGGGCCTTTTTGTTCTTCATGAAGTTACCGGCTGGCAACAAGGCTATGATACCATTGTTGGCCCTAAATTGATTAAAGAGACAATACTAAAGGACGAAAACCATCCTAGTGTAGTAATTTGGGATCACGGTAACGAAGGGGGATGGGATTTCAGGAACGAGAAAGCGTTCTATGAATATGATTTTCAACAGAGGCCGGTAATATATCCATGGTTGCTGCGTAATGGAGTTGACACACATCATTACCCTGAGTTTGAATACGCAATTAGTCGCTTTATTTTTGGAAACGACCCGTTTATGCCTACTGAATTTATGCACGGCTTGTATGATGGGGGTCACGGTGCAGGTTTAGAAGACTACTGGAGAAATTATCAAACATCGCCACTGCACGCAGGAGGTTTTCTGTGGGTGCTTGTTGACGAAGCTGTATTGCGTACTGATAAGGTAGGAACGGTTTATGATGGTGATGGCAACCACGCACCGGATGGTATTTTAGGACCACATAGGGAAAAAGAAGGAAGTTATTATACAATTAAAGAAATATGGTCACCTGTGCAGATTGAGCCGGTAACAATAAACAAACAATGGAACGGAAGACTATTTTTGTCTAATAAATTTATATACACAAATCTCAACCAGTGTTCATTTAAATGGGAGGTTGTTAAAACAGGCTTTGCAGAGTATAATGAAAAGCTGATTGATTCAGGTACAGTGGAAAGTCCTGACGCCAAACCGGGAGAGACTGTTCAAATAGAAGTAAATCACAATAATTTACTACAAGATGCGGATTTATTCAGGTTTACTGCTATCGATCCTCACGGATCCGAACTATACACCTGGAGTTGGCCTATGATTCAGCCTAAAGAGAAAGCATCAGAATTGTTAGCAGAGCTCAATTCGGGAAACTCCGAGATTTCAGTAAAAGAAGACAATCAGTCAGTAACTGCTTTAGTGGATAATTTGGAAATTGAATTCAATAAAGCAGACGGAAAATTGTTATCTGTTAAAAATAATAATGGCAATATCTCATTTACCGGTGGTCCTACAATTGCAGGAGCAGAAAGCAAAATAAAAGATACGAAATGGCAAAAAGATAATGAGGGAAACTTTATTTTTGAGATTACTACTGAAGGTTATCCCCGTAAAATGACATGGGTTTTATATAAAAGCGGGTTATTAAAGCTGGAAGCTGATCCATTACGAGACAGGGCTAATGATGTTGATTTCCTCGGAATTTCATTCAACTATCCGGAAGACAATTGTAACGGGATAAAATGGATGGGACGCGGACCATACAGGGTGTGGAAGAACAGATTAAAAGGTTCTAATATTGGAGTTTGGGAAAAGGATTACAATAATACAATTACAGGAGAAAGCTTTAACAACCTAGTTTACCCTGAATTTAAGGGATATCATGGCAATCTATATTGGTTAACACTCCAAACAAATGAAAGTCCTATAACCATAATCTCAGAGACACCTAATTTATATCTGCAGCTATTTAAACCGGATAAACCTCAAAACGTAGCAGGGGGGACTTTTCCTGTATTTCCTGAAGGAGATATTTCATTTTTATATGAAATCCCTGCTATAGGCACAAAGTTTAAGCAGATTGACAAGTTAGGTCCCACAAGTAAAAAAGGAATGTATAACGAACGTTGGGGAGACGACACTTATCCAATCAAATTATGGTTTGACTTCAGATGACAAGTCAAGTCACTACAAATAAAAAATGGTATATCGAATTGTTCAATATACCATTTTTTTCATTAATCTATTTGATTATATAAAATCTACACCACTCCCTGAGCCATCATTGCATCGGCTACTTTCATAAATCCGGCAATATTAGCACCTTTCACATAGTTGATATAATCACCTTCTTTACCGTAGGCAGCACATTGTTCGTGTATATTACTCATGATCTGATGCAGCCATCTGTCCACTTCTTCATTATCCCAAGAAAGATGCATAGCATTCTGAGTCATCTCTAATCCTGAGCAAGCAACACCTCCGGCATTAACAGCCTTACCCGGTGCAAATAGCATCCCATTCTCAATAAAGAAATCAACAGCCTCTGAAGTACAACCCATATTAGAAACTTCAGCTACGAGTATTACACCGTTGCTCTTTAACAACTTAGCATCTTCTAGATTTAGTTCATTCTGAATGGCACAAGGCAATGCTATATCTACCTTGCATTCCCAAGGTTTTTTTCCGGGTATAAATTTAGAACGGGGAAATTCTTCTGCATAAGGAGCTACAATATCCTCACCTGAATTACGAAGTTCAAGCATATAAGCAATCTTCTCAGGAGTACTCACACCGTCGGGATCGTAAATATAACCATCAGGGCCTGAAATTGCAACCACTTTTGCACCAAGCTCTGTTGCTTTTGTAACAGCACCCCATGCTACATTTCCGAAACCGGACACAGCAACTGTCTTGCCTCTTAAACCAATATGAAACTCATCGCACATTTTTTGAACGAAATAGAGAGCTCCAAAACCAGTAGCTTCAGGACGTAGTTTTGAACCACCAAAAGATAGTCCCTTTCCAGTAAATGTTCCGGTATGCTCACCAGCAAGTTTTTTGTACATACCGAACATATATCCAACTTCTCTGGCTCCTACACCAATATCACCTGCCGGAACATCTGTATCAGGACCTATAATTTTCCACAGCTCCATAACAAAAGACTGACAGAAACGCATTATTTCAGCCTGAGACCTGCCCTTTGGTGAAAAGTCTGAACCTCCTTTACCTCCACCCATTGGTAGAGTTGTAAGCGCATTCTTAAAGGTTTGCTCAAATCCTAAAAACTTTAGAGAAGAAAGACTTACTGAAGGGTGAAAACGAATACCCCCTTTGTAAGGACCAATCGCTCCATTGAATTGTACACGATAACCAATATTCACATGCACTTGCCCATTATCATCTACCCAGGGTACACGAAATGTGAACACACGGTCGGGCTCAACAATACGCTCAACAATACCCGCCTTTTCAAATTCGGGATGCAGATTATATACATCTTCAATAGAAATTAAAACTTCTCTTACCGCCTGCAGGTATTCCGACTCTCCTGGATGCTTGGCTTCAAGCTGAGTCATTACATCATCTACTCTCATGTTAAATAGTTTGTTTATTAAATTGTCTTTTTACAAAAATACACATAACTTCGGTAAATACTAAAAATATGACAGACAAAAACAGATTTGATTCACTTTTTATCTATTTCACATACATCATTCAATGGTATATCAATTACTTCAATGCTTAAAAGTAATCAATTTTAAATCCGGTTGTTATTCAATAACCGAAAATTTCCGTTTTTAACGTTTAAATGTTACTTTTGCGATGTAATAGTTTAGCAGTTAATCGAATTTAGTCTCAAATGGCAAAAAACAAACTAGCCAAGTTCGCCGAGATGGCAACATACAAGAATGTATTTCAAATATCCTTTAATGCATTGAAAACTGAAGGTTTCCCTCTGAAGGGCAAATGGAATACCCATTTTAAAAACAACAATCCAATTATCCTGGAGCTGGGCTGTGGTAAAGGTGAATATACTGTAGGGCTTGCCCGTAAGTTCCCCGAAAAGAACTTCATTGGTATTGATATCAAAGGAGCCCGAATCTGGAAGGGCGCCACAGAGGCCCTCAATGACAATCTGGATAATGTTGCTTTCATCCGTACTCACATTGAGTTTATAAATTACTTCTTTTCAAAAGATGAGGTTTCTGAGATATGGATCACCTTCCCTGATCCGCAAATGAAGAAAGTAAATAAACGGTTAACCTGCACAAGGTTTATGAAGGAATACAGTAACCTTCTCAAGGATGATGGTATTATTCACATTAAAACCGACAGTAATTTCCTCTATAATTATACAAGTGCTATTATAGAGGGAAATCAGCTGCCTGTACTTTTTGATACTGAAGACCTCTACAATTCTTTACCTGAAGATGATATATTAGGAATTAAAACATACTATGAACAACAATGGCTTGAGCGTGGTTTATCTATAAAGTATATTAAGTTTATTTGCAGGGAGAAAGCCGACTGGACAGAGCCTGACATTGAGATAGAAAAGGATGATTACCGCAGCTTCGGCAGAAGCAGGAGAAAAGTGTATGAATTTAATAAAAAAGAAAACTTATAATTATGGCAATATATCCCCAACTTATAATTGATGCGCTTAAAAACGTGCGTTATCCCGGTACGGGACAGGATATTGTTTCTGCAGGAATGGTTGCAGATGACATACGTATCGAAGGTAACAAGGTGAGCTTTACGCTTATAACCGAAAAGGCACATGATCCTTTTATAAAATCGCTGGTCAAGATGGCTGAACAGGCTATTCTTACCTATGCTGATAAAGATATTGATATATTAGGAAACATCTCGGTTAAATCAAAACAGGCTCCAAGACCTGCATTACCTGAATTACTTCCTGATGTAAAAAACATTATTGCCGTAGCTTCCGGCAAAGGAGGCGTTGGTAAAAGTACTGTATGCACCAATCTGGCGGTAGCACTGGCACAAAAAGGGTATAAAGTGGGACTGCTTGATGCAGATATCTTCGGTCCTTCTGTACCAAAAATGCTTGACGTGGAGGACTCATCTCCGGCTCTGATAAAAAAAGATGGTCGGGACCTTATCGTCCCTATTGAGAATTACGGTATTAAGATGTTGTCAATAGGATTCTTTGTAAATAAAGATGATGCAGTTGTTTGGCGTGGTGCAATGGCAAGCAATGCTCTAAAGCAGTTGATTGGTGATGCCGATTGGGGAGAACTGGATTATTTTCTGATCGATTTCCCACCGGGAACAAGCGACATACACCTGACGCTTGTACAGACTGTACCAATTACCGGTGCAGTTATTGTAAGCACACCCCAGGAGGTAGCGCTGGCTGATGCACGTAAAGGAATCAGCATGTTCGCAGGTGATAAAGTAAACGTTCCAATTCTTGGTCTTGTAGAAAATATGTCATGGTTCACACCGGCTGAATTACCTGAAAACAAATACTATCTGTTTGGAAAAGAAGGTTGTAAACGACTGGCAAAAGAGCTTAACTATGATTTGCTTGGTCAGATTCCTATAGTACAGAGTATTCGTGAGGGTGGTGATGACGGTAAGCCTGTTGCCTTAAACCAGGACAGCATAACTGGGATAGCTTTCAGTAAGTTGGCAGATAATCTTGTTGAGGCAATTGATAAACGTAACCGTGACCTTCCAAAGACATCAATTGTTGAAATGAAAGTAAAATAATGACAAGTAAATGAAACACCCTCTCTATCAATTTATTTATTGTCCCAGATGCGGTTCTGCACATTTTAAAGAAAACAACGAGAAGTCAAAAAAATGTCCAGATTGCGGTTTCACTTATTACTTCAACTCATCAGCATCGACAGTAGCGATAATTGAGAATAGTGACGGAGAAATTTTAGTTGCCCGCAGGGCCAAAGATCCTGCAAAAGACACGTATGATCTGCCGGGAGGTTTCATAGATATGTTTGAAACAGCTGAAGACGCTGTAAAAAGGGAGGTTAATGAAGAGACATGCCTGACAGTTGTATCATTAAGCTACCTTTTCTCAATACCGAATATTTATGTATATTCGGGTTTTGAAGTTCATACTGTTGACATGTTCTTTAAGTGCAAAGTGGATGATTTCAATACACTACATGCACAGGATGATGTTTCGGATCTGAAATTTATCTCTAAAGACAAACTCAATCCAGATGATTTCGGTCTGATTTCCATACGTAAGGGGATTGAAATGTTACTTCAACAAGAAAATTGATTTAGTTTAACACTCATACACCCGGGCAATTAAACTTATAATACACTCATAGCAATCTACTTTTCAAAAGGATATGCATCTGAATAGGACTAATCTCTACTTGAATTAACTTGGCAAAACATACACTATGAACAATGATAATGGTAAATTAATTATACTCAAAAACATGAAGAAGATCATCTTTGTTTTTACTCTTGCCTTAATAACACACGCTTCACCGGCACAAAAATCGGCATACAATTCTCAACCCGAGAGATTATTTAATCTTGGGAAAGAGATGTTTCTCGAGGGGAATTTTACCGGTGCACAGGACATTTTGCTTGAATTCACTTCCGGTAGCAGCGACCTTTTCCTAAATGAGGAAGCGGCTTATATGATAGCTGTTTCGTCATTCCGACTTGGAAATGAAAATAGTGGCGATATATTGAAACGGTTTCTTGATACTTATCCTGAAACAATTCACAGACATCAGGTTAATTTTCTTGTTGCCTCTCATTACTACGACAACAAAGATTGGCAAAAAGCATTGCTTTGGTTTAACATGGCCGATTTAGATTATCTTTCACTGGTAGAACAGGAAGATTACAGTTTCCGTCTTGCTTATACCCAATTACAAGTAGGGAACAAAGAAGAAGCTACTCGTTATTTTGGTCTGTTATCTCAAAACAGCCGCGAATATCGTGATGCTGCCGATTTCTATCTAGGCTATATTGAGTATTCAAACGGCAATTATACACAAGCATTAAATCGTTTTGAAAGACTCAGAAACCATCCTGAATATCAGGAAGAAATTGCTTTCTACACAGCTCAGGCAACATTTTTCGATGGAAAAATTGACGAAGCAATACGATTAACAGAAGCTTTCTTATACAGATATCCAAATAGTCAGCATAACACTGAACTAAACAGAATAATGGGAAACAGCTATTACCGTCTCGGTCAGCCCACCCGTGCTATCCCATATTACGAGAGATACGTTGTGGGTGCAGAAAAACCTCTTCGTGGTGATGCATATTTCATGGGGTTATCCTATTTCGAAACAGGTAAATACAATGAAGCTCTGCGTATGTTTCAGCAAGCTATAGGTGAATCTGATGAGCTATCGCAAAATGCACAGCTGCAGTTAGGACAGACCTATCTGAGACTCAACAGGAAACAACAGGCTCAAATGGCATTTGAAGCTGCTTCACGAGATAATTACAATCCTCAGGTTCGGGAGACTGCTATGTTCAACTATGCGTTGCTGGCGCACGAAACTAACTTCTCAGTATTCAGTGAGTCAATCTCACTATTCGAGAATTTCCTTCAGGAGTTTCCCAATTCTCAATATACCGACCAGGTAAATGATATTCTTGCCGAAACATTTCTTACTACAAAAGATTACCAGGCTGCACTCAATGCAATTAACCGTATTAGCAATCCGGGCAGAAGAATTCAGGAAGCTAAGCAGATGGTATTGTTTCAGCTTGGTGCACAGGAGTTTATAAATGGAAATATGAACCAGGCAGTGCAATATTTCAACAACAGTATAGGTATGGGCAATTACGACTCTAAAGCACGTAATAATGCTCTCTATTGGCGTGGCGAAACATATTACCGTATAGGTAATTACTCGAGTGCTGCAAATGACTTCAGACAGTTCACTCAAAATGCATCACCTTCAGATGAAAACTACGCATTGGGATGGTATAACCTGGGCTACTCACAGTTCAAACAGCAGCAATACGCTCAGGCAGTGGGTTCTTTCCAGAAATATATATCTTCTGAAACCGGCCGTAATAAAAGTGAATATGCCGATGCTCTTAACAGAATTGGCGACAGCTACTATTTCAACCGCAATTTCAGTGATGCAGAACGATATTATGCTCAGGCAGCAGATGCCAATCCTGCAGCTGCCGATTATGCAGCATATCAACGTGCATTTGTATTAGGACTGCAACGAAACTATCAGGGCAAAATAACCGCTCTGGATAATCTGATGAGCAGATATCCCAACTCACAATACTACGACGATGCTCTTTACGAGAAAAGCCGTGCTTTAACAATGCTCAACAGAGAAAACGAGGCTATCAGTGTATTACAAAAGCTTGTAAATGATTTCCCAAAAAGTCCTCTAACAGGACAGGGTGGCGTACAATTAGGTCAACTCTACTACAACAATGGCAATTATCAACAAAGTATCCAGGCTTATAAAAATGTAATTTCCAATTTCCCCGGAACAGATGATGCACGTAACGCACTCATCTCTATGGAGACTGTTTACAGGGATATGAATGATATACAAACTTATGTAGATTATGCCAACTCACTCCCGGGAGGTTTGCGTATTTCTACTTCAAAGCAGGATTCGCTAACATACCTTTCAGCAGAAAGTGTATACATGAGAGGTAGCCGCACAGAAGCAGAATCAGCAATGAACCGTTACTTGCAATCGTATCCTAACGGAGCGTACAACAGTGATGCACATTACTATCTGGGGCTGATTGCAGATGAGAAAAACAATAAACAACAAGCACTGTCACATTTCCGCAGAGTTATTGATGCAGGTAATATTAAATTTCTTGACAATGCTTTGATATATACATCTCAAACAGAATATCAGAATGGTAATATGCAACAGGCACTGGCTGATTATTCCAGATTAGCCAATTCAGCAAGAAATACCACTAACCAACAGATTGGACAAATGGGTGTAGTTCGCACACAATCACAACTGGGCAACCATCATGATGCAATAAGAGCAGCTACAAATTTACTTTCCAATAGTAATCTATCTCCAGAAATTACTACAGAAGCCAGATATTTACGTGGCAAGGCTTATCATCAAGTAAACGAGACAAACAGTGCAATTGAAGACTTCAAGTTTGTATCAAATGACACCAGGAGTGTTTATGGAGCTGAAGCTCAGTTCTTGCTTGCCGACATCTACTACAAACAAAATGCTTATGACAAGGCAGAAGCTCAGGTCAAGGAGTTTATGCAAAAAGGTACCCCTCATCAATATTGGATGGCACGCGCACTTATAGTTCTCTCAGATACTTATCTTGCAAAAGGAGATGAGTTTCAGGCAAGACAATATCTCGAAAGTCTCAGAAACAACTATAAAGGTGGAGAAGATGATATTCAGCAGATGATAAATGCAAGACTCGGAAGCTTATAACTCTAAGTCACTGATCCAACTAATAACAAACAAACTGACAACCAAATATGAGAAAGATATATACAATAATTGCTGCATTAACACTGTCTGCAGGTCTATTTGCCCAGACACAGGACTCTTTGTTAAAAAGGCAGATGGAGCTTGAAAGAGAGTTCAATCCCACCCTGCTCGATGCTGATAAGATCAATTCATTGCCGGCATTAAGAGAGCCCACTGTACAGAAGGCAAATACAAACTACTCAACATGGGCAGGACGCATTGCTCCACCTCTTGAAATTGCACTGCCCCGTCCCGGAAATATAATGACCGAGATACCTTACAGCATGAAGAGAGGATTTTTATTTTTCAATGCTGGTAACTATGCAAACCTGAATGGTGGATTGGGCTACCGACTGGTTGAAAATGAGAAACACAATCTTGCATTCACATTCCTTCACAGCTCCACTAACAGTGATATAAACTATGTTCAGGAGGATTCCGATCCTGCCGGAAACAACGCCTCGATGATGGACAATCTTGGAAAACTTAGTTACAACCATCTTGCAGAAACTGTAAAGTTAAACATGCATCTATCCTATCTCCACTCCATGTTTAATTATTACGGTAACACATTCGGCAATACCCGCTTTTTCGATAATGAGAAAAACAGCTTAGGTGTTCTTAATGCAAGAGTAGGCTTGGAATCAGTTGAAAATGACGTACTGAACTATAAAGGATTTATCGACTTCAATAACTTCAACACCAAGATGAGCGATGATCTTGTTTACAACTGGATGAAAGGCAACCAAATACATGCAGGTGTAGGCTTTGACAAACCATTTGGTGGAACAACCAGCAATAAGATCGGTGTGGATGGGTCAATATTTACAGCAATATATAATGGTGATGTCAGCAATTATTTTCTTATAAATGCATCTCCTTACATTAGCTTCAGCGGTCTTAACAGGCATGCCAAACTGGGAGCAGACATTCTTTTCCAAACTACAGGAAATACAAAAATAAGAGTGGTGCCAAATGTTGATTTGCAATTAGGATTTACTGAATACTCTTCTGTTTACGCAACCATTCGCGGTGGATTCGACCACAACACTCTTTTGGATATGATGGACGAAAGCAGATATTTTATGACTTATGAACCCGTCAAACCATCCTTCTCACATATAGATCTGGAAGCGGGATTCAAAATAGGAGAACTCAGCGGATTCAGGTTTGATATTTTTGGAGGTTACAGGAAGACTGAAGATGAACATTTCCTTGTACTTAATGGTCAGGACATTATTGGAGGAGATGTTCTGGGTCCTTTTACAGAATCACTTAAACCAATCTATGGTACACTTTCACACTCTTTTATAGGAGGAATGATACAATCCAACATCTGGTCACCGCTTAATATTGCACTCCGCTTGAAGAAAAATTTCTATGATGCTACTGAAATTATGTCAAATAACATCGAAATAAATGACCCAATGGCATATAACAAACCGGGATTTGAAACAGATATGAGAGCAACACTTGAAATTGTAAGTAATCTAAAATTGACTCTGAACTACTATTTCGCAGGGGACCGCTGGACCTATTTCAACAACTCCAACATAAAAATGGATAATATAAATGATCTTAATCTGGGAGGTGTTTACGAGATAAGTGATTCATTTTCTCTGAACGTGAAAGCAAATAATATACTCTCACAAAAGTATGATATCTGGTATGGTTACCCTGCACAAGGAATTAATGTTGCAGGTGGTTTTACATTTAAGTTTTAAACAATAAAACTGTATTTAAGCCAACAAGTACAATGTTAAAATTGAAATTTACCAGGGAGTTCTAAATTGTATAAGAACTCCCCTAAAAGTAATTTTAATATTTCTTCCTTCAACTATTCGTTGGTTTTGTGTACTTTTGCGGCGTCTTTGCACAAAGCAAATTATCCTGATGTGACTCTTCTGAATTATGAGTAAAAAAACAACAAAGAACAACAAAAAGGCGGATGTCGCCAGTGAAAGCAAGAAACAAGGTTTTATTAAGACCTTGTGGAAATTATTCGGACTGCTCGTGGTTGCAGTTATACTATTCTTCGGTTTACTATCAACCGGTGCTATTGGCTACCTGCCAAATATTGATGAGCTGGAAAACCCTATCGACCGTTATGCATCACAGGTTATATCATCCGACAACGAAATGCTTTTCACTTATTCGCTAAGTGATGACAACCGTATTATGATTGATTATTCAGATCTATCCCCACATCTCATTAACGCACTGGTTGCCACGGAAGACATACGCTACTATTCACATTCAGGTATAGATATCATAGGTCTCGGCAGGGCAATATTTAAAACAGTAATACTGCAAAGAGAAGAAAGTGGTGGTGGCAGTACAATAACACAACAGCTTGCAAAACAACTCTATTCTCCCAGAGCAAGCAATAAACTGCAGCGTGTTTTTCAAAAACCCGTTGAATGGGTAATAGCTGCAAAACTAGAGCGCTATTATACAAAAGATGAAATTATAAACCTGTATCTAAATAAGTTCGATTTTAATTATAACGCTGTAGGTATAGAATCTGCAGCCCGCACCTATTTCAATACTTCTCCGGGTGGACTGAATATCGAAGAATCAGCAGTACTTATTGGAATGCTGAAAAATCCTTCATTATACAATCCCGTCCGCCGTCCCGAGCTCACTCTGGACAGGCGCAACGTGGTAATCAGCCAGATGCGTAAAGCAGGCCATATCACACGTCAGGAATCAGATTCACTAATGCAACTGCCTTTAGAAATTGATTTCAACCGCTCAAGTCACGTTGATGTTTCTGCTCCATATTACCGTCAGCATCTTGCAAAAATGATGATGGCAGAGAAACCTGATAGGAGCAAATACGCCTCATGGCAGAGTCAGCAATTTACAGAGGATTCATTGGCATGGATAGAAGATCCGCTTTATGGCTGGTGCAACAAAAACTTTAAAGCAGACGGATCAAATTATAATATTTATACAGACGGACTAAAGATCTATTCCACTCTTAATTCACGTATGCAGAAACATGCAGAGGATGCAGTCAAAGAACACTTAGGGGGATATCTTCAAGATGAATTCTTCAGGGAGAAAAAAGGCAGAACTTATGCTCCCTATTCCCGTGAAGTAAGTGATCAGGTAGAAGACCTGATGCTTAGAGCCATGAGGCAAACTGAACGTTTTCGCGTACTTAGAAATAACGGTCTTAGTGAAACCGAAATTATTAAGAACTTCAAGGAAGTGCCTGTTGAAATGAAAGTTTTCTCTTGGAAACATCAGGAGATAGACACTGTTATGACTCCATGGGACTCAATACGTTATCATAAAAACTATCTGCGTACAGGTTTTATGGCAATGGATCCCTATACGGGACATGTAAAAGCTTATGTTGGCGGACCGGATTACCAATTCTTTAAGTATGATATGGTGACAACCGGTAAGCGTCAGATTGGTTCTACGATCAAGCCATATCTATACACTCTGGCAATGGAAGAAGGAATGACACCATGCACTCCACTGGTTCACCAGCCTATAACATTAAAGACAGAGACAGGTGAAGACTGGACTCCAAGAAATCCGGGACATACAAGCGGAGATATGGTTACGATTAAATGGGGTCTTCAACGTTCAAGCAACTGGGTAACGGCATATCTTATGAGTCAGTTCTCGCCCTACGCTTTCGCAAGAATGCTTCAGTCGTTCGGACTAAAAACACCTGCCGATCCTGTTGTTTCACTGGCATTAGGACCAAATGATGCATCAGTTTATGAGATGGTTGGTGCCTATTCATCATTTATCAACAAAGGTATTCGTGTAGAACCTGTTCTGGTCTCACGCATAGAGGACTCTTACGGTAATGAAGTTGCATCATTTGTTCCCAGGATGCGAGAGATCTTCAGCGAATCTACCTCATACAAAATGCTGGATATGCTTACAGCCGTTGTTGATGGCGGTACAGGTAACCGCCTTCGTTGGAGATATAATCTGAAAGGTGCAATGGGTGGAAAAACAGGAACAACAAATAACAACTCCGACGGGTGGTTCATGTCGTTCACACCAACACTGGTAGCCGGTGCCTGGGTAGGAGGTGAAGAAAGATCTATCCATTTCGATCAGATGGCTTACGGTCAGGGCGCCAGCATGGCACTACCATTACACGGACTCTTCTATCAGAAAGTATATGCAGATCCTGAACTCAATTATACCGATGACGGTAAATTCGATATACCCGCCGATTTTGATCCATGTGCAGGTACAGAACGCTACTCACCTGACTTCTACCGTAGCAACGAGCCTGTTGAGAGCGAAGGAATTGATGATATTTTTAATTAAAAAAATCAACGGTGGCTTTCATAAATAAAGCCACCGTTGACATACTAACATCTTAGGAA
>DHCC01000085.1:36646-87459 GCA_002398875.1 Bacteroidales bacterium UBA4912
TTTTTATTAACGATCAATTCTGCAATCTGAAAACAACGGGAAGGGCAAAACGTACTCGTATAACTTCACCTCTTTGCTTTCCGGGTATCCATCTGGGCATTGATTCAATTAATCTTATTGCCTCCTTATCCAAAGAAGGATCAACTCCTCTGGCAACTTGAACATCTGTCAGTGTTCCATCCTTCTCTACTACAAAATTTGTGATAACGCGTCCTTGAATTCCTTTTGACACAGCATCCGCAGGATATTTAATATTATCTGAAATATATTTCATTAGTGCTTCATTACCGCCGGGGAATTCAGGTTGTTCCTCTACAACCATGAATATTTCATCAGAACTGTTTCGGCGTGGAGGGGGAGGTGGTGCAATATTAGTAGCAGCTTTTGCTGAACCATACCCAACTACAACAACAGCATTATCGGGTGTCGGACCAGCATAAGGTTCAATATTATCGCCCTGCAATCTAAATACAACCGGTATTTCTGTAGTTGTCTCACCATTGAGGTTACTTAGCCTGTTTAATGCAAGCTCTACTGTTTTATACCCTACAAAAGAGATTACCAAAGAACCCTCTTTCGAAGGCACTTTTAATTGAAAACTACCATTTGAATCAGAAATAGTGCCCTCATTTGTTCCTTTTATAATAACAGATGCCCCACGTAACGGATTAGAGTGGGAATCTGTAACTTTCCCTGAGACTAATAATGATGGAGCTTTTTCCCAATTTGGCATGCTTGTTAAAACTCTTAGAACCTCTTTACTTAACATAGCCTCATCTCCTGAATCAGGCTTGGCATGAACGCTACCAATATTTCCATCACTCCTGAATCTCAATGTAGCAGTGATCAATCCCTGAATACCATTCTCTTGAGCTATAACAGGATACCTTATATTCTGAGAAATATATCTCAAAAACTCTCCATCACCACCAGGAAATATATAAGTTTGACGTATTCCGGCACTAACAGACAGAGCAGCCTCGTCAGTCATTAATTCATCTATTATCACTTTAGACGCCGTAGATGGAGCAGTAACGGTTAGAGGGGATAGCGTCATTAATTCATCTATTATCACTTTAGACTCGACTCTTTCCGAAGTATCATCATTGGAATCAGAAGGTGCGTTCAGTCTGAAAACAACAGGCAGTGTAAACCTCACGTTAACCGCTTGTCCACGCTGCTTGCCCGGCTTCCAATTAGGCATAGATTCCAGTACCCTTACAGCTTCTGCATCAATTACCGGATCAACTCCCCTAACAATCTCCACATCAGAAATGCTACCGTCATTCATAACAACAAAGTTACAAATCACCCTGCCCTGTATTCCTTTTTCCTTTGCTTCAGCAGGATACACAATGCTATCCGCCAAGAATTTCATCATAGCATCCAATCCGCCCGGGAATTCAGGTTGCTCCTCAACAACAACAAATATATCTTCCGTAACCTCTTTCTTTACTGGAGGAGGTTCTTGCATATTCTGGTTCTTCTCACCGGCATACGAGCTGTTTACAGCAATCAGTATAAAAAATACAGGCAACATCAGCAGGTATTTTGCAAGTTTCAGTGTCGAAGACCTGGTTTTATTCATCATCATAATTCTCTGTTTTAATTGTGATACATTAAAGTTATTTACTATCTGAACTGCAGTTTCATGATAAGTCAGTCTTAAAAGGTGGTATTGATAATCCCTACTGTCCACGCCTTCCCTAAGCACACCGTTGTCAGCAAGATACTCAAGGTTCATTGCCATTTCGCGTTTCAAAAGCCAGACAAAAGGATTCCACCACGAAAAAATTAATATTGTCTCCACAAGCATAATATCAAGAGAGTGTTTTTCCTTTACATGCGTATGCTCATGAATAATTATCTGCTCCAGCTCCTCGTCTGAATGCATTTTTAAGTTTATAAAAATCATCCCGAAGAACGAGAAAGGAGTAATATTTACTTTCAGATTATTTACTTTAACCCCCGAAATAATTGATTCCTCACTTTTCAATCGTATACGAAAGATGGATATCAATTGCCATAAAAATCTGAAGATAAAAAAGAAAGTTACAGCTATATAAACAATCAACAGGATTTGTTCCCATGGAATATTTATAGGGGCAACTGCCTCTTCAGGCTCTTCAACAATCATCTCAAAAGTTGGAGCTTCTATGAAAACAGCCGTTTCTAATCCCTGAGGCTCTTCAGTTCTGAAATTCCATACTTCACTCAGTCCCGGAACAACAAACATGGGATAAACAAGAGAAAAAACTAAAGCCGAAAGGAAATATATCCGTCTTAAACGGAGAAATGTATCTCTCTTAAACAATAATAAATATAAGAGATAGAACAGCACCAATGCAAAATTGACCTGAATAATATAAACTAATAAAGGATGCATGATCGCTGAATTTTAGGGTGATATAATTTTTACTTCTGACTCTTTTCAATAAGACTCACAATCTCATTAAGATCATCAGCACTAACCTTTTGCTCTTTGGCAAAGAATGATACCAACTCTTTGTATGAGTTATCAAAATAACTTTTCACCACATCTGAGAGAAAGTGTCTTTTGTATGCTGCCTCAGTAATCTTAGGCTTAAAAACCTTCACATTACCAAATCTGCGTTTGGTCAAATATCCTTTTTTCTCAAGATTATTGAAAATTGAAGCGACTGTTGTGTAAGGTTGACGCGGTTCCTCCATTCTGTCAACCACATCCTTAATCGCACATTCATTTAATTGCCACACATGCAGCATAATATTTTCTTCTTGTGGTGTCAAGCGTTCCATAATCATCAATTTTTCTTATTTACTATATAAATCCAATATTATTACACCACAAATGTACGACTTTTTCGTAATAATCAAATTATTTCGTATATTATTATAGTTAAATAATTGTAATCAACTTTTCAAGTATGATTAAATTAAATATTATTACTGACTGTACATGGTTTTACATTAATCTCACTTTACTTTTATTGTACTAATTCTTTACTCTTACTTTATCCTTATTTAAAAGGAGATTATAAGAGTCAGGTAAGGGTCAGGTAAGAATAAGACAAGACTCAGGTAATAGCAAAGTATATGCAATTCAAGTACAAAAATGTGGGGTAACATGCAAAAAAAGGGAGAATCACAAAAGTGAAACTCCCTTTCCTACTCAAAAAAAATAGTTCTATTTCTTAAATCTGTGCTTCAAAATCCTGCATACATTTTATTAATGCTTCAACAGCTTCTTTGGGACAAGCGTTGTAGATTGATGCGCGGAAACCACCTACTGAACGGTGCCCTTTGATTCCAACCATACCTCTTTCGGTTGCAAACTTAAGGAAATCAGCCTCCTTATCTTTGTATTCTTCGTTCATCACGAAACATACGTTCATAATTGAGCGATCCTCTTTTGCAGCTGTGCCAACGAATAGCTTGTTTCTGTCGATCTCATCATAAAGCAAACCGGCCTTCTCTTTATTCAGTTTGTAAATTACTTCAACCCCACCCTGCTCTTTGAGCCACTTGAGTGTTTCGTGCATCACGAAAATTGAGAAAACGGGAGGTGTGTTGAACATAGAGCGGTTCTTTTCCGAATCACTGATATGAGTGCGGTAGTCAACCATAGTTTGTATGGGTCGGTCTGTTTTACCGAGTATATCTTCGCGCACGATAACGAATGCAACCCCTGCAGGACCAACATTCTTCTGTGCACCGCCATAAATAATACCATACTTTGAAACATCAACCGGGCGGCTCATTATGTCAGATGACATATCAGCAACTAATGTAACGGGACTATCAATATCTTCATGAATTTCTGTTCCGTAAATAGTATTATTGCTTGTAATATGGAAATAATCAACATCAGTAGGGATAGTGTAACCCTTTGGGATATATGAGAAATTCTTGTCAGCAGATGAAGCTATTACCTCTACATCACCATAAAACTTAGCCTCTTTAATGGCCTTCTTTGCCCAGGAGCCTGTTTCGAGGTAGGCAGCCTTACTCTTCAAAAGGTTTGCAGGTACATCAAAGAACTGGGTGCTGGCACCACCACCAAGAAAAAGAACGTGATAGTTATCGGGTATATTTAGAAGTTCTTTCCATAAATCGGCAGTCTCCTTCATGATTCGTTCCCAACCGGGGGTACGATGTGAAATTTCAAGAATGCCAATTCCTGTGTTGTCAAAGTTGCGGATTGCTTCTATAGCCGACTCAACTGCCGGTCTGGGAAGCACACAGGGTCCGGCATTAAAATTGTACTTTTCCATTGATTATTATTTTAAAAATTATATTCAAACTTTTAGGTAATTACAACCGCTGCTACTCTCTAATTTACCCTGAAACGATCATCACCGTTTTTAAAAAACATTACCGTCTGATGCGCTGCAGCAATACCTGCATTCCTGTTCGCTTCTCTGGTTTGGGCTCCTGATTTCTTCGGAGTTGTGAAATAACGGTTAGGGAATTTCTCGAGGAATACATCATGTTTATCAGGCTTGATGTCTGTAACATACTGAAATTCCGGACGTTCCTCCATGATTCTTATTAAATCATCCTCCGCGATAAGTTCCTTACGTGCCGTATTGATTAGTAATCCGTCTTTAGGCATATAAGCCAGAAGGTTATAGTCAACACATTTTTTGGTATCCTCCAGTAAAGGCATGTGAAGAGACATAATATCGCTGTTTTCGAAAAGCTCCCTGTTACTGTATGCAGTAATCACGCCATATTCACCCTCTTTCCTAAGATCGTCATGAGTAAGTGCGGGAGAATATGCATAAACAGCCATATTAAATCCACGGGCAATACGAGCAACTTTCTTTGCCACGTTACCAAAAGCATATAAACCAAGTCTTCTGTTTATAAGCTCTCTGCCCACAGTACCATTAAACTGGTTACGCTGCATGAAAATCATCATACCAAATACCAGTTCTGCAACAGCATTAGCATTCTGTCCGGGAGTGTTCATGACACAAATACCACGTTTGGTAGCAGCTTCCAGATCAACATTATCGTAGCCCGCACCTGCTCTGATGATAAGCTTCAATTCAGGAGCAGCATCCATTACATCTCCATCGACACAGTCGCTTCTTACAATCAAAGCATTAACATCTCTAACGGCATCAAGTAGCTGAGATTTATCTGTATAGGTTTCTAGTTTTTCGAATTTAAGTCCGGCAGTTTCAATTACATTTTGAATTCCTTGCACTGCCTGCAAGGCAAAAGGTTTACTTGTTGCCAAAAGTACTTTCATATCTTATATCACTAATTAAATTGGAGTCACACATTTATGTGAGAAGTAAAAATTATATAATGTTACAAATTTACAAACTTAAACGTAACAAAAAACGAATTTAGAAGAAAAAAACAAGACAAAGTTCACAAATGATGCATTTTTAAAAGATATTTGTTCAAGAAATCGATTCATATTATCTTTGTGACAGTGCACCAAAGTTTACTTTATGAACAGACATTACCCTTCCACTCTACTAGAAAATGCAGTTAATGAATTTGCCAAACTACCCGGCATTGGTAAAAAATCCGCACTCCGGCTTGTTTTGCATTTGTTAAGGCAAGATGAAGATAAAGTAATATCATTTACAGATACTATACTAAAGCTAAGGCAAGAAGTTAAGTACTGCAACATCTGTCACAATATATCTGACGTGGATGTTTGTGAAATTTGTTCTGACAGTTCACGTAACAGTTCGCTAATCTGTGTGGTAGAAAATGTAAAAGAGGTGATGGCTATAGAGAACACTGATCAGTTCAGCGGTCTTTATCACGTGTTAGGAGGAATAATCTCACCTATAGATGGTATTGGACCATCAGATTTGGAAATTTCAAGCCTGGAAGAGAGAGTAAAATCTGGTGATGTTAAAGAGGTTGTTCTGGCATTGAGTGCCACGATGGAGGGAGATACAACAAACTTCTATATTTTCCGTAAACTGCAGCCTTATAACATAAAAGTGAGTATTATTGCACGCGGTGTATCAATTGGAGATGAGATTGAATATGCAGATGAGGTAACACTCGGACGCTCTATTTTAAACAGAACACCGTTCGATGAATCCTATAAACCATATTCTAAATGAGTGAAACAGAAAACATTTTTGATCGCATAATAAAGGAGTTGAAACGCGAGTACTGGATAAGTATTATAGTACTGGCTATATATTTTCTGCTGATATTATTCGATCTGATACCTTATCCTTTTAAAGGGAAAGAAATTGGTGTAACATTAGAAAGATATGCCATTGTAATAACGATAATTGCTATTCCTGCTGCACTGAAGCTTTTTGCCGAAATGCTGAAGAAAGTACCTCCTGCATCAAGTGTTGATTTCGTTGTAAAAAAATACAAAAGCGCGTCAAATACACGCTTGTATATAATCTATGCGGTAACGCTTATGAATATTCTTCTTTATGCAATTTCGAAGAATACGAACTTTTTCTGGTTTACTATTGTACTTTTTATTATTTATATCTTCTGTAAACCATCATATCCTGAGCTTGCTAATCTGGCTGATAAAGGAAAAGTGAAAGAGGTACACGAAGAATTTGATAATGGATCATTTAACGAGGAGTTTGAAAGTGAAGATGAAAAAGATTCTTGAAAATGACAAACTTCGTCTGCGTGCACCGGAACCGGAGGACCTGGATTACCTATACAAATGGGAAAACGATACATCCCTATGGGAATTCGGGGCTACTGTAACACCATATTCACGATTTGCACTTAAACAGTACCTGATTGATTCTAAGCAGGATCTGTACACAGACAAACAGTTGCGGCTGATGATTGTAATAAAAGAATCAAATGAGGTTGTAGGAACAGTGGATCTGTATGATTTTGATCCGTTTCACAAAAGAGCAGGTGTGGGTATACTTATTGACAATAAATTTCGTGAGAAGGGTTATGGATTACAGACTTTACAAATCCTTGAGGATTATGCATTCAATTTTCTGAAACTTAAACAGCTGTATGCCGTTATACCTGAAAGCAACAGAGGTAGCGTAAAACTGTTCCGCAAAGCAGGTTATTCTGATGCGGGGAAACTTTTGGAGTGGCTATCAACAGGAAACAGATATGAGGATGCATTGATAATGCAAAAAATAAACAGTGTGCTAATTTGAATTAAGATGCAGGAAGATATAAAAAAAGCAATTGAGGTTTTAAAAGCAGGTGGAATTATACTCTATCCTACCGACACTATATGGGGAATTGGCTGCGACGCTACAAACGAAGATGCTGTAAAACGTATTTACGATCTTAAGCAACGCGAAGACAGTAAATCTATGCTCGTACTGCTTGATAATCCTGCCAAATTGCAGACCTATGTTCAGGAAGTACCTGATATTGCATGGGATCTGATTGATTTGACTGACAAGCCGCTCACCATAATTTACGAAGGAGCCAAAAACCTTGCTACTAATCTTATAGCTCCCGATGGATCTATTGGAATAAGGATAACTGATGAGCTGTTTTCCAGAGAATTGTGTAAACAGTTCAGAAAACCAATCGTTTCCACATCTGCAAATATCAGCGGAGAGCCATCACCATCAAAGTTTTCCAAGATATCACCGGAAATTAAAAATGGAGTAGACTATGTAGTTAACTATAGAAGGAAAGAGAATGTTGAAGCTAAACCGTCGGGTATACTAAAGCTTGGAAAGAACGGTACAATACAGATTATCAGGAAGTAGAATTTTGTTTAGATGCTAAAAATATTATCTTTGTTTTATGTGATTCAATTTATACCCGATGCAATTTAAAGAAATACATAGCAAATTCCTTCTTTGGCGTGATGAGCATATAAAAGAGCGACATTTTTTGCTGTTTGTATGTTTCATAGTTGGTATACTTACAGCATTTGCTGCCTATATTCTGAAGATTGCCATAGAATTCATTCAGGTATTCCTTACAGAAAATTTTAGTCAGGTCAGCCACAACTACTCATACCTCCTTTTCCCGATAGCGGGTATTCTGATAGCGGGACTTTACGTAAGATATATCGTTAAAGATGATATCAGTCACGGTGTTACTAAAATACTTTTCGCTATTTCACAACGCAAGAGCAGAATAAAGCCACATAATATGCACTCATCACTTGTGGCAAGCTCCATAACCATTGGATTCGGGGGATCTGTTGGAGCTGAGGCACCAATCGTACTTACCGGTTCAGCCATAGGGTCTAATCTGGGCAGGTTTTTCAGGCTGGAGCAACACAGTCTGATGATACTTGTAGGCTGTGGTGCCGCAGGAGCAATTGCAGGTATCTTTAAAGCCCCTGTGGCAGGAATACTATTTGTAATAGAGGTTTTGCTTCTAGACCTTACGATGTCGTCAATAATGCCATTACTGGTAACAGCAGTAACAGCCACCGTTGTCTCTTACATGCTCACGGGGATGGATGCTATGTTTGCATTCACTCTGCTGGAACAGTTCACTCTCGATCGCATACCGTATGTAATACTTCTGGGAATATTATGCGGACTGATTTCTCTATACGTCATACGTGTTATGAGCTGGTGCGAAAGTATATTTCACAAACTTTCGCCATGGAGAAAATTCTTATTGGGAGGTATAACTCTCAGTGTACTGATTTTCTTTTTCCCTCCTCTTTTTGGTGAAGGTTATCACACAATAGAAACACTGCTTGAAGGAGGTGCCTCATTTCAGTCATTAACAAATGAGAGTTATTTTTACAATTGGAAAAGCCCATGGTCAGTGATTGTCTTTCTTATTCTTGTACTACTTTTTAAAGTATTTGCCACAAGTGCCACAAACGGGGGTGGCGGTACCGGAGGGGTTTTTGCACCCACGCTGTTTCTGGGCTGTATTGCCGGTTTTGTTTTCTCGTATATCCTAAATCAAATTGGAGTTTCAACATATCTTCCACAGGAGAATTTTGCACTCATGGGTATGTCCGGGCTAATGGCTGGGGTAATGCACGCCCCGTTAACAGGTATGTTTCTGATAATTGAACTAACGGGCGGATATGACCTGTTTCTGCCTCTGATGATTGTATCGCTGGTATCTTATGCCACAATACTCATTTTCGAGAAACACAGTATATATGCCATACGACTTGCAAAAAGAGGCGAACTTATAACCCACCACAAAGATAAGGCTGTACTGACCTTCCTTAAGGTTGAAGACCTTCTTGAGAAAGATATACCTACCGTTACTCCCGAGATGACATTAGGTGATATGGTAAAAGTGATCTCCAACTCTAACCGAAATATATTTCCAGTTGTTGATAATGAAAACAAGTTACTGGGACTGGTTTTAATGAATGATATCCGTAATATAATGTTCAGGTCTGAGCTTTATGACCGTTTCACTGTTGAAAAATTTATGGTAGGTTCTCCCGCTAAAATAAATATCAACGATAGTATGGAAGATGTTATGTATCAGTTCGAAAAAACAAAAGCATGGAACTTACCCGTAGTTGACGACAAAGGGGTTTATCAGGGGTTACTGTCTCAATCATCAGTTTTCAACTCATACAGAGAGGTTTTAGTAGAGAATTATTCTGAAGGTGATGAATAATTATTTTGGCTAATTGTAATTTTAAAAGATGAAAAAAGAAGATTTAAGAATAGTTTTCATGGGTACACCGGAATTTGCCGTTGAATCACTGAAAACACTGGTTGAGAATGATTACAATGTTGTGGGTGTAATAACAATGCCTGACAAGCCGTCAGGGAGAGGTTATAAACTGAAGCCTTCACCTGTGAAACAATATGCTTTGGGAGAAGGGTTGAATATTCTTCAGCCTGAGAAACTGAAAGATGAAGAGTTTTTAAATGAACTGAGGAAACTAAATGCGGATATTCAGATAGTTGTAGCATTCAGAATGCTTCCGGAAGTAGTGTGGAGTATGCCCCGAAAAGGAACATTTAATCTGCACTCATCTTTACTACCTCAATATAGGGGTGCAGCACCCATAAACTGGGCAATTATAAACGGGGAGAAAGAAACAGGCGTAACCACATTCTTTCTTTCTCATGAAATAGATACTGGAGAGATAATTTTCAGAGAAACAACAGAGATTAGTGATAATGATAATGCCGAAACACTTCATGACAGACTGATGGCTATGGGTGCTAAGCTTGTTATCAAAACAGTTGATGCAATTATTGAAGACAACATAACTGCCATACCACAGGATCAATTATTTACCAATGAAACAACTCTTAAGCCTGCACCTAAAATATTTACTGAAACCTGCAGGATTGACTGGGATAATAGTAAAGAAGTACTCTATAATTTTATAAGAGGATTGTCGCCCTACCCTGCAGCATGGACCGAATTAGAGAACTCTGAAACCAACGAAAGGCTCCGATTAAAGATATTTGCCGGTGAAAAAGTTGAGGATTCAGCAGATATTGAAGAAACTGGTTCCAAGAAGTCGGAATTATTTACTCCGGGCTCAATTTTTACCGATAATAAAAACTATATAAATGTTTCTGTTGCAGATGGATTACTGCGAATTACAGACTTACAGCTTTCAGGTAAGAAGCGTATGAAAACAGTTGACTTCCTTAATGGATATAAATTAAATGAAAACGACAGACTCATTTGAATCTGTCGTTTATTATATTTTATATAAAACTATGCCATGTTTTACCACTTATAGTTTAGCCCGAAACTAAGAGTCTGGTTATATTGCCAATATTTTAAATCGGGATGTGGAGGCACGCCATCATCAAATCTGACATTCAGATACAATCTTGTAGAGAAAGCATTACTTAATGACATATTCAGACTATTCTCGAATTCCATTTCAACCTTATCATAACTTGTAAAATAGGTCAAGCGTGAATCCCAGGTTATATAACGAGTGATATCATATTTTAGAATTGACGTAACTGTGGTACCCATGTCAAGATTGTAACTCCTGTTTTCAGGAATACCGAAGCGCACAACATTAACTGAGTCGTTTCCTACATACTTGAAGTTTACGGATATTGGCGCCAAAGCTAGATCCCACCGTACACGACGTCCCCTTACTTTGTCTGATCTTTTATCCAGATTATATTTCAAACCGATACCTGCATTAACATATAGAGGAGCCAAAAATGCTGAGCGTAGATTATTTGAATTGGTCGGATATGAATTAAACAACTGAGTTTTTGCTTCCATATTCATCGAGTAAGACCACCCTTCTATAAAAGCATCAAGCCCAAAGTCACCATAATAACGAATAAGATCATTTCCTATTCTGTACTGTCTTAGAGTATCGTCGGGAGCATTAAAAACGGATAATCTCCATTCAAGAGTATTGTTGAATTTTACCTTTTCCTTTTTATAATTAGCTCTTAATACTTGATAACTATTAATATTGAGGTTGTTGGTTCCACCTTTATGCCAATTGTCAGAAAAATAGTTCTGTGCAAACTGGAATGAATGTTCTCCCGAACGTATCCAGTATTTACGGTCAATTGTGGTCAATTCCACTCCTGGAGCTTCAAGAGAATAGGCCGTTTCAGATTGCAAGAGTTCACGGAATGGATTAAATGTCTCTCTGACTACATCATCACTGGTTGATCTAGGCAGAGAATCAAAATTTAATATTGAATATTTGACTCTGTCAGGATATTCCATGTAGTAGTTGTTTCTAACCCTCTGAGCAAAATCTGCATCCTCTAATTTGGGAGCGAAGGTTAGTTCTTGTGGGATCAATTTACCAGGCTTATATTCTTTATCCGGATTGTATAATGAAATATCACGTGGAAGTATCTTGCCATTATAAATCATGGGAAGAAAAAGCGGGTTGTAAAAGAGAGTATCGCGAAAAGTTAATCCTCTCAATGCATTCGGATCATTGTATTGAACAGGTAATTGCAATATACCATTTTCATTTCTGTAATAAATTGAATCGAGAGGATTTCTAGAAACACTATCTAATACTAAGACAGGCAAAGTGCCTTTTGCAACAACCTGCTGCGGTATTATATCTTGTGCTTGAATTGTAACAATTGGTGCTATATCTCCCGAATGATCTTCGTAATTCTGATTTGATTCTGTAACACGTCTTTGAATCTGACGGCTTATATCAGTTATATCTTCAAAAAGATTCAGACTATCCGGTACCTGTAAAACCTCAGATGCAGTGATAGCCAATGAGAAAACAGATATAATAAATGATAAAAATATTTGCTTCATACTTAACTAATTTTGGTTAAGACTACCGTCGGCTCGCAGAGCCCTACCAAATACAAAGATATACAAAATAAATTTATTTTAGGAATGAAGAATTGAATGTGTTATTATATTCACCAAAAAAATGATACATTTGCATAAAATAGAAACGAGCATGTATATCATTAAAATTTAAAGATATGAAAAAAATATCCTATCTCTTATTGATTGTATTAGGTGCAATCACACTTTCAAGCTGTTCGGGTTATAACAGAATGGTTGAAAAGCAAGAGGCTGTAACCTCACAGTGGGGAAATGTGCAAAATGCTTACCAGCGTAGGGCAGATCTAATTCCCAACCTGGTGAACACCGTAAAAGGTTATGCAGAACATGAACAGGAAACATTCACTCAGGTGACAGAAGCAAGAGCAAAAGCTACGCAGACAAATATAAATCCTGAAAACCTTACAACAGAAAGCTTACAGGAGTATCAGCAGGCGCAAAACCAACTAAGCCAGGCATTAGGCCGACTGCTATTAATTCAGGAAAATTATCCGGAACTGAAAGCAAATCAAAACTTTCTTGCACTTCAGGATGAGCTTGCGGGAACAGAAAACAGGATTTCGGTGGAGCGCAACAGATTCAATCAAATAGCTCAGGACTACAACTCCTATATAAGAAAATTTCCCCAGGTAATTTATGCCAAGTGGTTTAAGTTTGAGACTAAAGCATATTTCGAAGCCACACCTGAAGCTCAGACAGCTCCGGAAGTACAATTTTAGTGTATGCTAAAAAAAGATGAGCTCGATAAGATATCTGAATCAATAAGGTTTGCCGAAAGCAACACCTCAGGTGAAATACGTGTTTATGTTGCAAAACATTGTAAAGGAGCTCCACTGGAAAAAGCTTACAAAATATTTCATCAGCTTAAGATGGATTCAACTACATTGCGAAATGGCGTACTTATCTATGTAGCACTTTCAGATCAAAAAGCAGCAATTTATGCAGATGAAGGTATTAACACATTTATACAAGAACCTAATTTTTGGCAGGAAACCCTCGATCTGATGCTATCCTATTTTAAGAAAGGATTGCTTTCTGAAGGTATATGCAAAGGCGTCGGCAAGGCAGGAGAAGTTTTAAAAGCACGTTTTCCGGTTTCTGAGAACGATATAAACGAACTAGACAATGAAGTTATTATTGAAGAATAGATTTCTTCTGATATTCTTACTCTTATTTTTTTCTTCTGAAATTTCGGCGCAAGATATTCCGGAACCTATGGTTCCATACCGTCTGGTGAATGATTTTGCAAATATTTTTTCGAAAGCTGAAAACCAGGCACTAGAGCAGAAACTTCTTAACTATAATGATACGACTTCGACACAAATATATGTAGTTACCGTTTCGGATCTTGGTGGTTATCCAGCTTCTGATTATTCATTCCGACTGGGAGAAAAATGGGAAATAGGCCAGAAGAGCAAAGATAACGGAGCTGTTATACTGATTAAACCCAAAATCGGTAACAGCAGAGGACAGGCATTTATCGCCACAGGCTATGGGCTGGAAGCTCGTATTAATGACGCGTATGCCGGAAGGATTGTCAGAGATATAATGATTCCCTATTTTATTGAAGAGGATTATTTTGGAGGTGTTAATGCAGCTATAGATGCAATGATTGCACGTTTGTCCGGTGAATTTGATGCTGAAGATGAAGAAGAAGAAGAGGGTTTACCCGTTATTGCCATAATTATAATCATCATTGGGATAATTGTGATTATGAGAATATTATTTGGTGGCGGAGATCAGAATATTGGTGGCGATGGTCATCACAGAACAACACTCCCTCCAATATTTTTCCCACCAACTTCGGGAAGACGAAGCGGTGGTTTTGGCGGAGGATTCGGTGGTTTTGGCGGAGGAGGAGGCTTCGGCGGAGGAGGTTTTGGTGGCGGCGGAGGAGGCCGTTTTGGAGGTGGAGGAGCAGGCGGCAGTTGGTAATATGAAGGACAGACTTATAACAATTCTCGGACCTACAGCCAGTGGTAAAACTACTTTTGCTGTGCATCTGGCTAATAAACTAAATGGAGAAATCATTAGTGCTGACTCCAGACAGATATATCGAAAAATGGATATCGGAACCGGAAAAGATCTGTCGGATTACATTATCAATGGAACTGTAATACCTTACCATCTTATAGATATTCGTGAACCGGGTGATAAATACACACTTTATGACTATCAACACGATTTTCATAAAGCATACAATGACATCTTATCAAGAGAAAAGACACCCATACTTTGCGGAGGCACAGGACTATATATAGAATCAGTATTGAAAGGATACAATCTGCCCGACGTACCTGCTAACCCTGAACTCAGAGAATCTCTTCAAAACAAGTCTCTTGAGGAACTTTCGGACATACTTAGAAGCTATCGCCCACTGCATAACACAACTGATACTGACACTAAGAAGCGCGCTATACGTGCGATTGAAATTGCTGACTTTCAGTCGAAACAGGATATGTCTCAATTAGAATTTCCTCCTATAGAAAGTACTATTTTAGGAGTAAACATCGACAGAGATCTTCGTCGAGAAAAGATATCCAAACGACTAAAAGCAAGGCTTGATGAGGGAATGGTTGATGAAATTGAAAGCATACTGAAATCGGGTGTTTCAGCTGAAGATCTGATATATTACGGACTTGAATACAAGTTTGTCACTCTTTTTGTAATCGGTGAAATAAGTTATGATATTATGTTCAGTCAGCTGGAAACAGCAATACATCAGTTTGCCAAAAGACAGATGACCTGGTTCAGAGGAATGGAAAGACGAGGATTCACAATCAACTGGATTGATGCAACTCTGCCAATGGACAAAAAGCTGGATAAAGCTTATTCTTTTATTTAGATAAAATATTGTATTTTTGTGATCGTTTCCAATCCAGTAATTATATAAACAGATAATTAATGATCAAAGGAAAATTCCCCAACAGTAAATTTGAATTAAAAGAGACTCCTTTCTATTACTACGATATGGAGCTACTGCACAATACTCTTAAAACGATAATAAAAGAGACTGAGAATAAACCATTTCATGTACATTACGCTTTAAAAGCCAATGCTAATCCACGCATTCTTAAGGAGATAGCATCTTATGGCTTTGGAGCTGATTGCGTGAGTGGAAATGAGATTCTGAGAGCGTTAGAGTGTGGATTTGCACCTTCCAAAATTGCTTTTGCAGGTGTTGGAAAAACTGATAAAGAGATAAATATTGGTCTGGATAATGATATTTTCTGCTTTAATGTGGAATCGATTCCGGAGATTGAAGTACTAAACACACTCGCTGCAAAAAAGGGGAAAACTGCATCTATAGCTTTAAGGATTAATCCAAATGTTGATGCTAGAACACATAAATATATAACTACAGGTCTGAATGAAAATAAGTTTGGTATAAACGAGCAGGACATTCCACAGACACTGCAAGCAGTTAAATCATCGAATAACATTAAACTTATTGGTATTCATTTTCATATTGGCTCACAAATTACTGATCTTACATCATTTGAGGATCTGTGTGTTAAAGTTAAGGAAATACGTAACCAGTTAAAAGAACAGGGGATTGATCTGCCTGTTTTGAATGTAGGCGGAGGTTTGGGCATAAACTATCAGCACCCTAACCATTTTCCTATGGCTGACTTTGAATCCTATTTCAGATTATTTGATAAATATCTGGACTTGTGGGAAGGTCAGGAATTACATTTTGAGCTGGGGCGGTCAGTAGTAGCACCATGCGGAACACTTATAAGCCGTGCACTTTTTATAAAAGAGGGCATCCAGAAAAAATTTCTGATAATTGATGCAGGTATGACAGACCTTATAAGACCTGCTCTCTATCAGGCTTTTCACCACATTGAGAATATAAGCTCTGAAGAAGAATACACACACTACGATGTAGTAGGGCCTATTTGTGAGTCAAGCGATCTGTTTGCCGAACAGATGATGCTGAACAGGGCAACCAGAGGAGATTTAATTGCAATCCGTTCTGCCGGTGCTTACGGGGAAACCATGGTATCGAAATATAATTGCAGGGATATTCCTGCATCCTATTTCTCAGATACACTTTAACTTGTTTACATAAACCGGAAATAAATAATATGCCGGAAATTAACAAACGATTCAGTTGAAAGCTTTTTTTATAGTAAATTCAAAATAAAAATGGATTTGATCATTTCTTATGTTGCCCAATTCTCCGTTTATGAATGGTATATGGGAGCAGCTCTGCTTTTTTTCTTTTTAATACTTTTGTATTATAACCTGTCAGTCTACCGAAAACCTCACATATATGAAAAGAAAAGAAAAGATATTTCTGTTGACGATAGTTGCTTACCCTCTATATCTGTTATAATAACATCTAAGAATGATTCTGAGCAGTTAAAAAAAAACCTCCCGTTTGTAATGGAACAAGATTACCCAAATTTTGAAGTGATCGTTGTAAATTGTGGTTCGTCAGATGAAACTGATACAGTTTTGAAAGCAGCAGCTCATAAATACCCAAAACTTTATCATACTTTTATACCTGCAGAAGCTGATGAAATAAATGAGAAAAAGCTGGCAATAACTGTGGGTATAAAAGCTGCCAAGAACGATATACTTCTTTTTACTGAATCATATTGTAAACCTTGCTCAACCGAGTGGATTAAGGAATTTGGAAAACAATTTACCACCGGTGAAGACATACTGCTGGGTTTCAACAATGTAAAAGTTCCAAACAAAGTACCTTTAAGAAAATTCATAAGATATGACAACCTAATTCATCATTTAAAGTTTCTGTCTCGTGCAATATCGAGAAAGCCTTTTATGGGAACAGGAAGAAATATGGCATACAAGAAAGAGCTTTTTTTCAATAATAAGGGTTTTTCCTCTATATTGGGTATTGATGGTGGGGAAGATGACCTTTTTATAAACAGAATATCAAATAAACAAAATACAGGTGTAGTAATATCTGACAAAAGTATAACTGAAACAGACAGCGTAGAAAACTTTTCAACTTGGAGATCACTTAAATCCAAACACTTATATACCAAACAGATATATAAAGGATACTCCTCATTCTTTTTTGGATTTGAAAATTTCTCGAAATACTCTTTTACTATTTTGTTAATAACATCTGTTGTAACAAGTATTATGTCAAGCAATTACATTCTACTTGGATTTGTATTGCTCTTATTTATGATTAAGTTACTTGTACGGTTATCTGTAATTAATAAAAACAGTAAACATTTCGGCTCTGGTAAATTTAATTTACAATTGTTATTTTTCGATCTTATACAACCCATAAATAATCAACGTTTTACCGGATATGCCAATAAACGAAATCGCGCCATTTTGTCAGTCAGAAGGTGGTATAAGTAGCTCTGCAAGGTTAAATCGGGTTAATCCTATTTTTATTCAGTTAAAAGTGTTAAAAGGAGCTCCTGCATAAATTAATTTGTCTACTATTTGCGTTATATTTGATGATAAAGAAATAACATTAAATTAAAACAAGGAATATGAATACAAATAAAACAAAAAACGTACTTTTCATTGTACTTATAGCTGTTGTCAGTTCAGTAGTTACTTTACTTGGGTATAATGTTATAAACAAAAATAACGCTGAAAACTTATCAGGCAATACAGTTACATCTGAAGAGATAGGAGCCTATTCAGCAACTTTCGATCAGAATAAAAATGTTGTGCTTACAAACCTTACTACTTCAGAAGGTTATCCTGATTTTACAGAAGCAGCAAAAAGATCGGTAGATGGCGTTGTACACGTTAAAACAAAAACTGTAAGCCAGCAACAATATATTAATCCGTTTGATTTTTTCTTTGGTTTTGGTGACCGCACACCTGCACAACCTCGTGAACAGGTTGGTTTTGGCTCAGGTGTCATTATCTCAAGTGATGGTTATATAATTACTAACAACCACGTAGTAGAAAACGCAAATGAAGTATCTGTGTCTCTAAATGACAATAGAGAATTTGTGGCTAAAGTGATTGGTACAGATCCTCAGAGCGACATTGCTCTAATTAAGATAGAAGGCGAAGATTTTCCTTATCTCACATTTGGTAATTCAGATGCATTAGAGGTTGGAGAATGGGTACTTGCTGTAGGAAATCCCTTTAATCTTACTTCAACGGTAACTGCCGGAATTGTAAGTGCTAAAAACAGAGGAAATGTTATAGATGGGGGTATTCAGTCGTTTATACAGGTGGATGCCGCTGTTAATCCAGGAAACAGTGGTGGTGCTTTGGTTAATACACGAGGTGAACTTATTGGCATAAACACAGCAATATTTTCACAGACTGGTAATTTTACCGGCTATGCTTTTGCAGTTCCAATCTCAATTGCCGGAAAAGTTGCGGCAGATTTAAAAGAGTATGGAGCAGTACAGCGCGCTTACCTTGGGATTCAAGTACCAAACATTGAGAACATAAGACGTGAAAACCCTGAAAGAGCGAGAGAATTGTCGCAGATAACAGGAGTTTTAGTTGAAGAATTTTCTGAACGTAGTGCCGCAAAGGCTGCAGGACTGGAAAAAGGAGACATCATTACTGAAATTAACAATGTACCTATCCGAAATTTCGGTGAATTACAGAATCAGCTCAACAGATACAGACCGGGAAACACGATCAGTGTAACAGTAAAAAGAAACAATAAGGAACAAAAGTTCAACGTCGAACTTAAGAATGATGAAGGTAATACTGAAATTACCCGCAGCACCGATTCCTTGAGTAAGCTTGGAGCAACTTTCAAACCACTAACTGACGAAAGAAAGGCTAGTTTTGGAATTTCAAGTGGTATTGAAGTTGAAAGTGTAGAAACAAACGGTCTGTTCAGAAAAGAGGGTATTAATAAAGGATTTATAATTATGAGAATCAACAATACCCCGGTGAACAGCGAAAGTGATGTGAAAACAATTGTTGCATCTACACAAAACAGACAGGACAAAGTCTTGCTTGTAGCAGGATTCTATCCTAACGGTAGAACACAATATATTGCAATTGACCTTTCAACTCAGTAAAAAACTAAGTTAAGTAAAGTTAATCCCTCCTTTTTTAGTAACAAAAGGAGAGACATATATGTTTTTATAGCAAAGGAATCAGGTTATATTCCAGGTTCCTTTGCTGTAATATTATTACTATTATGGATTTTTCCATACAGGGTGACAAAATATTTTTGTACTTTTGCACCCCCTAAAGTTTATTAACGAGAAAATATACAGAAGGATAAGATATAAATGAGACAATTAAAAATTACAAAATCGATCACTAATCGTGAGAGTGCTTCTTTAGATAAATATCTGCAGGAGATTGGCCGTGAAGACCTGATAACTGTGGAAGAAGAAGTAGAGTTGGCACAAGCCATTAAAAAAGGTGATCGCCAAGCTTTGGAAAAACTCACCAGAGCTAATCTTAGATTTGTTGTTTCGGTGGCAAAGCAATACCAAAATCAGGGATTAAGCTTGCCGGACCTAATCAACGAAGGTAACTTGGGATTGATTAAAGCAGCTGAGAAGTTTGACGAAACCAGAGGCTTTAAATTCATCAGTTATGCAGTATGGTGGATTCGTCAGTCAATCTTGCAGGCACTTGCTGAACAATCACGTATTGTGAGGCTTCCTTTGAACCAGGTGGGTTCACTTAATAAAATAAGTAAGGCATTCCAAAAATTTGAACAGGAAAATGAACGCCGTCCTTCAGCAGAAGAGCTTTCAGCCGTACTTGACATACCTGTTGAAAAGGTAAATGATTCATTAAAGGTATCGGGACGCCATATTTCAATGGATGCACCTTTTGTTGAGGGTGAAGATAACAGTTTACTGGATGTATTAGTAAACGACGATGCACCGGTAGCAGACAGAACACTAATAAACGAATCTCTGCAGAAAGAAATTGACAGAGCATTATCTACATTAACTGAAAGAGAAAGTGATATTATTAAAATGTTTTTTGGTATTGGATGCCAGGAAATGACTCTCGAAGAGATTGGAGATAAATTTCAGTTAACGCGTGAGCGAGTACGTCAAATCAAAGAAAAAGCTATTCGCAGATTAAGACAGGATTCGAGAAGCAAATTGCTTAAAAGTTATTTGGGCTGATAAATCTAAAACTTTCAACCAATTATTACGGTTTTGAAAGAAGAAAACGTAGAAAAACCACACAAAAACTACGATTTTTGGATATTTTTTACACAAAAACGGGTAAATGTGAAATTTAAGTTTTATATTTGCGTTTAATAGTTTTAATGTTAAGTAATTTGCATAGCTGTTAAGGTTGAATTATGTAACTATTACAGTTTTACATTAATTTTACTGAACATTTTTATAACGGAAGCGTTATAAATAAGCATTAAAAGTGTTTCTGTATTCATATACAGAAGCATCATGAAAAAGAATATCGAGTTATTGTAATATAAAATGTTTAATTAGAATTGAAAATTTATGAAAAAGTTTAGTTTACTTTTATTTACTGCTCTTGTTGCGTTTAGCATAAGTGCACAAGAAGTACAAAACGTTTCTCAAGGTACAGTGTATCTGAAAAACAAAGCAAGTGATAATTGGTATATTGGTCTTGGTGGAGGAACCAACCTTTATATGACTCAGGGTGAAAACGATGCTGATGCTAATTTCGGAGACCGTCTGGGATGGATGGGTCAGCTTGAAGTTGGTCGTTGGAATTCTCCAAACTGGGGTGCTCGTTTAGTTCTTGATGGAGGAAATATTGCTCACGTAGCTAACGGAATTGATCCTGAACAAAACTGGCTTGGTGGACATGTAGATTTAATGTACAATGTCATAAACGCATGGGGTTCTTACAATCCAGACAGAGTATACAGCCTTATACCTTATTTAGGTATCGGTTACATGTACGGTCTAAATGAAGATTGGAAAAGACCAAATGAAGACGGAGACTTATTCAAACATCAGAACCAGTCACTTACTTACAATGTTGGTTTAATCAACAACTTCCAGGTATCAAAAAACGTTGCTCTTTTTGTTGAGTTAGGCTGGAGAGTAATGCAAGAAACATTTGACGGATCTGGAATAAGCGGAGATTTTGAATATGACAGCATGTTCACAGGAACTGCAGGTGTTAAATTCGGTTTAGGTGGAAAACAAGATTTCACACCAGCTGAACTTATGGATTACAACTTGATTAATGACCTGAACAGCCAGATTAACAGACTTCGCGCAGAAAACGAACAACTGAGACAAAGACCAGAATCTTGCCCAGAATGTCCAGAAGTACAGCCAACTGTTGTTTCTGAAGCAGTATATGTTCCTAACGTAGTATTCTTCAGAATTAATTCTTCTACAATTGACAGAGGACAGCAAGTAAGCGTATACAATACTGCTGAATATATGAAAGCTAACTCAGATGCAAAAGTTAACATCGTAGCTTACGCTGACAGACAGACAGGTACTCCTGAATACAACTTCGCACTTTCTGAAAGACGTGCAAGAGCAGTTGCTGATGCACTGATCAACGAGTACGGAATTAACAGTGATCGTATCTCAATTGACTGGAAAGGTGATACTGAACAGCCATACGCAGAAAACGACTGGAACCGTGTAGCTATCTTCTTTGTTGACTAATTCAACAAGATAAAAATACATATTAAAAAAAGCATCTCTTGCGAGATGCTTTTTTTAATATAATACTTAAAGGAATAGTAGTTCATTAACAGATGATTGAATAAATATCTCTCCTATTAATTATTAAAACAATATTACTCTTTAATATAAATACGCTTTACACGTGGTGAAACAGATGTAAGTATTTCATAAGGTATAGTTCCTATGCTATCAGCCAGTTCAGTAACCGGCAATTCTTCGCCAATCAATACAACAGTATCGCCCTCCTCTGCTTTAATATCTGTAATATCAATCATACAAAGATCCATGCAAACATTTCCTACTATAGGAGCAAATTGACCATTTATAAGCACTTTACCTTTTCTGTTTCCAAACTGCCTGTCCATACCGTCAGCATAACCAAACCTAATGGTTGCTATACGTGCATCATGATCTAGTCTTTCTTTTCTGCCATATCCTATAGTTTCGTTGTTAGAAATTTGTTTGATCTGTAGAATAGTGCTTTTTAGAGTAAAGACATTTTTAAGTCCTTTAAGACCACTGGGACTTATTCCGTAAAGACCTATGCCGAGTCGGGCCATATCCCATTCGTAGTCGTGAAAACGTTCTATACCGGCAGAATTAAGAATATGCTTATAAACCGGATAGCCTAATACATTCTCAATTTTATCTGCTACCTCTTTGAATGTATTCATCTGCTGATGAGTAAAATCATCGAAAGTCCAGCTTTCACTGGCAGAAAGATGAGAAAAAATTGATTTGACTCTAAGTCCCTTCTGCTTCTTAAGTATATCAGCAAGTTCTTCAATTTGACCTGGAAGGAACCCCAAGCGATGCATACCGGTATCAATTTTCAAATGAATGGGATAGTCAGTTATTCCACTTCTCTCTGAATTTTTTATGAAAGTCTCTAATATACGAAAATTATATATTTCAGGTTCAAGATTATTAGTAATCAGTTCTTCAAAACCATTAACTTCTGGATTAAGAACTATTATTGGGAGTGTTATACCCTCATTTCTTAGTGAAACAGCCTCTTCCGCTACAGCGACTGCAAGGTAATCACATCGATGGTATTGAAGCGTTTTGGTAATTTCTACTGCTCCGGCACCATAAGCGTTGGCCTTAACCATACATATCAACTTGACGTCAGGCTTGAGTTTGGCTTTATAGTAATTAAAATTATGTACAACAGCATCAAGATCTACCTCAAGCACTGTTTCATGAATTTTCTCTTCTAAAATATTATTGATCTTCTCGAAATTAAATTTTCTTGCACCTTTAAGAAGTATCAGTTCATCACGGAACGTTTCATGAATATTCGATTTAAGGAATTCATCAGTAGTTAAAAAGAAAGTTTTTTCAGGCATTGTAAAGAATTCTGAATTTGTCATTATATCTCTGCCAATACCTATAATTCTCTCAACACCGCTTTGTTCTGCCATATCAGCCACTCTTTTATAGAGACTCTTTGTAGGAACCCCTGACTGAAGTATATCTGATAATATAAGAGTTTTCTTTAGTTTACGATCCATTTTACGCTGATGCTGAAAATCAAGAGCAATCTTAATTGAATTTACATCAGAGTTGTAACTATCATTTATTATCAGTGAGCCACGTTTACCTTTGCGAACGTCAAGTCGCATTGCAACAGGCTCAAGTGCACTCATTCGGTCAGATATATCATTGGGAGGCACATGCAGATAAAGCGCTACAGCCAGGCAGTTTATTGCATTTTCAATTGATGCATCATCAATAAAAGGGATTTCAAAGCTATAATTAAAATTCATAAATGTATAGCTGATCGCTGTACTGTTTTCTTTTTTTTCAGTATTTGAAATGAAAAGATGAGCTTCCATGTTTTTTCTGGACCAGGTAAATGTTTTCTGTGAAAGTACTTTTAGATCAACACAGCTGTTAACCAGCTCATTATCCTTTTCATAAATAAAGACTTCACAATTTGTGAAAAGCTCAAGCTTTTCGAGCGTCTTTTGCTGAAGAGAACTAAAATTCTCCTGATGAGCCTCTCCTATTTTAGTTAATACACCAATTGTAGGTTTAATCACAGGCTCAAGATATTCCATTTCATCAGGCTTGGAAATACCTGCTTCAAATATACCCAGCTCAGTATCTCTATCAAGCTGCCATACAGACAACGGAACTCCTATCTGTGAATTATAACTTCTTGGAGAGCGAACAATATTAAAATCTTTTTCCAATAATTGATAAAGCCACTCTTTAACTACAGTTTTTCCGTTACTGCCGGTTATTCCGATTACAGGAATATTAAATTTTGATCTGTGATACTGAGCAAGCTTTTGTAATGATGACAAGCAGTTTTTTACTTTTAGAAAATTAGCGTCAGTATAATCTCTCCATTCATTAAATATTTTGGATACAACAAAATTACGTACTCCAGAGTTATATAATTCACTTATGTAGTTATGAGCATCGTTATTTTTAGTTTCCAATGCAAAAAAGAGAGTATTTGAAGGATTTGTAATCTTGCGACTATCAGTAAGCAATGTGGATATTTCAGCATAATTCAGATTATTGGTTGATACGCCTAGAATTGATGCTATTTGTTTTATTTCGTATTTCATAATAATAATGGCTGTTTTTTTCTATATAACTAATCCAGGGCCTGTGATTTAAGTGTAGATGAAACTTGATAAATTTCACTTTCACAAGATATATATGGATATTTTGAAGCAAAATCATTCAGTCTGCTTAGAGTCTTTTTTAGAAAACCTCTGTAAGAGTTTGATGTAGGGAACAAAGGTTTATGATTGATGGATTTTCGGATTTGTGACCACTCTCTATTTATCGATATTGTAACATCAGAGAAAAAAGCTTTTGAAAAAAGTTCCCATATATAGTCAACAGCAAATGATGTGGGATGATTCATATCCTCTTCATAAAATCTGTAATCACGAAGTTCGTCAATCATTATTTCAAACGCAGGGAAATATTGCAGATCATCACCAAAAAGACTTATTAATTGATCGATTGCCAGATGCAAGATAGATTTACTGATTTGGTTTTCATGAGCTCCATCCTTCCAGTGACGTATAGGGCTTACAGTAAAAACAAACTTTGCATGAGGATTAACAGCTTTAATTAGAATTATTAATCTTCTCCACTCCTCAACAATTTCCTCAACCGACAATCTTGTCCTCTCAAAAATATCTGCCGGAAATTTGTGACAATTACTGACTATTTCATTGTTATTATTATCAACAGTTGTCTTCAGTCTATAAATATATGCTGTTCCAAACGTAATGAGAAATACATCTGCATTGTCAATGAAATCTGTCGCTTTATTATATCTTTCAGAGATATTTTTAAGACAAGTGTTTTTATCTGCATCAGAGAAACTACCATGATGCATGAAACTATGATACATTTCATTATTATATACAAGATCAGAATCTGTAAACTCCTTTTTTTGCAAAAGTCTTCCGAAAGAAGATGATACTGACATCGGATTGTAAAGTATTCCAAATGGATTTATATCTACTTTAAACTTGCTGTATTGTAGTTTTCGACCAATATACTCTGAAAAGCATGATCCAAACAGCATTATTTTATCAGAATGATCTATTTTGAAATTAACTTCCGGAATCTGTACATAAGTTCTGAAATCCATATTTTTATATTTAAACCCATACAAAAATATAAATAAACGAACCAATTAACTAATTGAAAGTTTTATAAAATGTGAAACTAAAATATTAATAGGGGAGATAAGTAGGTATATAAAAAAGGAAAGGTTGTCTCACGACAACCAATCTTCATTGTTAACCTTAAATCTAATACCATGAAAAACACGGTGCAAATATAAAGGTTTTTTGTTTACCAAACATAACATTTGAAAGAAAAAAACCTGCATTTTACACTGTTTAACGAAAATAGCGGCTTTATAAACAGTTTTTTATTACTCATTTTCATTACTCAACGTAAAGTACCAACCCTTTCAGGTATTCACCTTCAGGATGATAGATATTTATAGGATGATCTGCAGGTTGAGTTAACTGATGCAGTATTTGTACCTTCCTCCCGCTTATGGCTGCGGCACTGAATACAGCAAGTCTGAACTGTTCTTTGGAAATTACCTGAGAACATGAGAATGTAAAGAGTATGCCACCCTTTGCAATTTTTTCGAATGCTGAGTGATTTAATTTTTTATAACCCTGAAGCGCATTATTGACTGCTCCTCGGTGCTTTGCAAATGCCGGAGGATCGAGCACTATAAGGTCATATTTATCTTGTGGAATTTCATTTAAAAACCTAAAGGCATCTTCAGAATAAGACTTATGACGAGGATCATCACCAAAGTTCAGATCAACATTTTGATCAGCTATTGATATTGCTTTGGATGAGCTATCCACTGAGTGAACTGCTGCAGCTCTGCCTCTGAGACTGTAAACAGAGAATCCGCCAGTGTAACAAAACATATTAAGTACATTTCGCCCTTCAGAATACTTTTCAAGAAGTTGTCGATTCTCTCTCTGATCTATAAAGAAACCTGTCTTTTGACCCTTCAGCCAGTCGATTTTGAATTTTAATCCGTTTTCTACAACGACATCATTTACTTCTTTACCTCCAAATATGTAAGAATCTTCAGGATCCACATCAGCTTTAAAAGGTAATGTACTCTCTGATTTATAAAATATATTTTTTATATTATCAGCTCCACAAATTGACTGTAATGCCTCAGAAATTTCCACTCTATCAGTGTGCATACCAACAGAATGTGCCTGTACTACTGCAGTATTTCCGTAAACATCAATTATCAATCCCGGCAGATTATCTCCCTCACCATGAACCAATCTGTAGGTATTATTATCAGGACGGATCAACTTAAGCCTATTACGCATAATATATGCTTCTGTAAGACGTCTTTCGTAAAATTTAGTATTTATAACCTCATCTTCAAAAGACAAAATCCTAACGGCAATACTTCCAATTTGATAATGTCCAATTCCCAGAAACACTCTCTCGTAAGATAAAACCCTAACAATCTCTCCCTCCTCAATATCATTTGGCTTTGATGCTAATGCACCTGAAAACACCCACGGATGAAATCTTTTAAGGAACTCATCTTTTTTGGGTTTTAAAACAATTTCTTTGTATGACCTCATTTGTTTGTTTTGGTTAGGTGATTATATATTCTAAGGCATGCCCAGGCATCTATTGCAGCATAAGATTGTTGTGCGGGAGAAAGCTCCGCTGCTTCCCAATTAGAGAGTCTTTGACTTTTTGATATCTTCTTCCCGAAAATTATAGCATAAATCTTTTGCAGACTATTATCTTCAATGCCGAACTTATCAACAAAAAGCTGAAGATCAATAAAATTTTCAGGTCTTCGCCCAGTGCGTTTGCGAAGTGCTGCAAAATCATCTCTAAGAGATAGACCTATTTTTTTTATAGTATCATTACTCATAAGTTTTTCGAGGGCATCCGGGTAACCGATTTTATTTAATCTAAAAAGGAAACATTCATCCTCTGTTGAAAGTTGTAACAGTGCAACATTATTTACCTGTCCCCGTTTAAAAGCAGGCTTTGTTTCTGTATCAAACCCCAGTGCAGGCTGGGTAGATAAATAAGCAACAGCCTCGTCTACCTTTGAAGGATGATCAACTATATAAATTTCTCCATCGAATGTCTCTTTCTCCAATTCTGCCAACTGTTGTTTTGTTATTGTCAATCCCACGAATCCTCCATGTTTAAGAAATCATCATTATAGTCACTTTCATGTTCTCTGCTCTTTAGGGTATGTAAGGGACGCAGTACATTTACAAGCTTTTGTCCCCAATAAGTTCTAAAGTTTGAGTTACAGATATTAATCGCACTTTGCATTAGGTCTGTGAGCTCCATTTGGTATACTGATACAAAATTTCTGACATCTTGATATATGTCTGCAATATTTTCCGATACGTTGGCAGAAATGGGCCTTTCGCTATATTTCATTTCATCCATAAAAACATCCAAATATACATCCTCCTCGCCCATAATTCCATTTACAATACTTGCGACCCTAGCGTAATCCTCTTCTCGAACAAAAGCTGCAGGTGGTTCTTCAATAGACTCAACAGTATCAGGAAGCAGTGATGCTTTTAAATACATAAGTGGTAGTATTTTCAGCATTTTGTCTATCCATTCCGTTCGAGACAATTGCTCATCTGACTCTAGTATTGTACAAAAATTGACTGCCACAGTCAAAAATTCTATTACATTTTTATTATAAATTATTTCATCTATGTCCTGTTTTTTCATATTACAAAATTTTCTTTAAGATGTTTTTGGGTCAAACATTAACATAAACAAAAGTACATAATATTTTCGAAAATGAGGTAAAGGACAAATTAACTAACATAATAATACATTCCGGAGATTTAAAAAATATGGCAAACATTTTGTGAATCCGTTTGAAAACAATATCTTTGCAATCGAAATGAATGAGGGAAGCAGGAGATACCGCTTCCTTTTTTGTTCAGTACACACCTATTTATGTTTGATAAAAACGTTCTTGTCAATATAATTGAAGATTATTTGAAAGATTCACCAAATTACCTGGTGGATATTTACATTGGTGCAGGAAATTCAATCACTGTTGAAATTGACAATGACAATGGAGTCGATATTGACGATTGTGTAGAATTAAGCAGACATATTGAATCTAAACTGGATCGTGATTCAGAAGATTTCGAATTAACTGTAACCTCTGTCGGCTTAACATCTCCATTTAAATCTTCACGTCAGTATAGAAAATACGAAGGTAAGGAGATTGAAGTTTTGAGCAAGAAAGGCACTAAACTGACAGGCGTTCTTAAATCATCCGATGATAAGGGATTTACTATAACAGTAGTCAAACAGGTAAAACCTGAAGGTGCAAAACGTAAAATAGATGTGTATGAAGACATCTATTTCATGTTTGAAGAGGTAAAACATACAAAATATCTTATAAGATTTAAATAACACATGGGCAAAAAGAAAGAAACCATAAGTCTCATAGATACATTTTCTGAATTTAACGAGCTGAAAAATATCGATAAAGCAACACTTATCAGTGTTCTTGAGGAAGCTTTTCGTATAGTGATATCGAAATCTGTTGGAACAGATGAAAATTACGATATTATTATCAATCCTGATAAAGGTGACCTTGAAATTTGGCGTAACCGCACAATCGTTGAAGATGGAGAAATAGAAGATCCAAATATGGAAATTACGCTTTCAGAAGCGTTAAAAATTGATGAGGATTTTGAAGTAGGAGAAGAAGTAACTGACGAGGTTCCGCTTGAACATTTCGGTCGCCGCACCATACTTAATTTAAGGCAGACTCTGGCATCCAAAATATTAGAACTTGAGAAAGATAATCTATATAATCTATACAAAGAAAAAGTAGGAGAAATTGTTTCAGGAGAGGTTTACCAAGTATGGAAAAAAGAGATTTTACTACTTGATGATGACCATAATGAACTTATATTACCTAAAACAGAGCAAATCCCAAGCGATTTCTTCCGTAAAGGTGAACATGTTCGCGCTGTTGTAGCACGTGTTGAAAATAAAAACAATAATCCGAAGATTATCCTTTCAAGAACATCACCCGTGTTTCTGGAACGTTTATTTGAGCAGGAAATACCAGAGATCGCAGATGGGCTTATAACAATTAAAGGAATTGCCCGTATTCCGGGTGAGCGTGCTAAAGTGGCAGTTGAAGCGTATGATGACAGGATTGACCCTGTTGGTGCTTGTGTAGGGATGAAGGGATTTCGCATACATGGTATTGTACGTGAACTGCGTAATGAAAATATTGATGTAATAAATTTCACAAACAATACAAATTTATACATACAACGTGCTCTGAGCCCTGCTAAAATCAACTCGATCTCGGTGAGAGAAGAGGAACACCGTGCAGAGGTTTTTCTTAATCCTGAAGAAGTGTCACTTGCTATTGGTAAAGGGGGCGCAAATATAAAACTAGCATCAATGCTAACAGGATATAATATTGAAGTATTCAGAGATATTGATGAAGTTGATGAAGAGGACATATACCTGGATGAATTTCGTGATGAAATTGATGGTTGGGTAATTGATCAGCTAAAGAAAATTGGATGTTCTACTGCTAAGAATGTGCTTGCAACGAGCAGAGAAAGACTTATTAAAGAAGCTGATCTTGAAGAAAGTACAGTAGATGAAGTTCTTGCAATCCTCCGTTACGAGTTTGATGACGAAGAAGTATTAGAAGAATCTGAGGAATCTGCAATTGATAATATTATTTCGGAAGAAGAACCGGAAATCGAAGTAGATGATGTAGAAGAAGATTCTTTATAATCTTAACACTCATCACTAATTCAACATAACAAGAGTAAGGTTAGAAGATATATATATGCCTATTAGACTAATAAAAGTTTCGAAAAATTTAAATGTGGGAATTAACAGCCTAGTTGAATTCCTACACAAGAAAGGTATTGAAATAGAAGCAAATCCAAATATCAAAATTGAGGATGAGCATTATGATATACTGATAGCTGAATTTGGCAAAGATAAAAATATTCGGAAAGAAGCAACAGAGACACGTGAGAAAATGCATCGTCGTGATGACAAACGTGAAACTGTAGCTATAGAAGGATATGAAGACATATCGAAAAAGGCAACTGAAAAAGATACAATAGAGACTGAAGTACCAAAAGAATTGAAACCTCAATTCAATGTAGTTGGCAGTATTGATCTTGACAATCTAAATAAAAAGAGAACTGAAACTAAAAAGAGCGAAATTCAGACTGAAAAACCTCAGGAAGAAGCTAAAGTTCAGCCTGAAAAAGAAATAATAAATGTACCAGAAATAGAGAGTACAGAAGATCAGATTCCGGTAGTTGTAACACCTGTTGAAAAAAACGAGGAAATAGAAAAGGAAGAAATAGAAAAGAAAATTACTGAAGAAAAGACAGAACCTAAAAAGGAATCAACAGTAATAGCCAATGCTGAATTTGACTCCAAATCAGATACTGAAGTAAAAACAGAAACGAAATCAGAAAAAGAATCGGACAGTAAAATAGAAAGGAAAGAAGAGACAGACAGTAAAACTGTATCTGAATTAAAACCTTCAATAAAGACTAAAACAATTAAGAAACAAGTAATCTCAACTAAGGACGAAGAAAAAGTGAACGTAAAAACAGTTGAAACTGAAGCTGTTGAAAAAACAGAGAAGCAGGTTGAAGATAAAGCAAAAGAGATCCAAGAGGCTCAGCTTGTTGAAACTCAAGAAGCCAAGTCAGAAGAGTCTAAGTCAAAACCCGAAGGTTCAAGATCAGAAAAAGTATTCCGTCTGCACAAAAATAAACTGGAATCAAACATTGTTGTTAAGGGTTCCATTGATTTGAGTGCAATAAATGATCGTACTCGTCCTCCAAGAAAATCAAGAGCAGAGCGAAAGAAGGAACGTCTGGAAAGAGAGCAGAAAAACTTAGACAGTAAAAAACTAAAAGAAGAAAAAGTCAAACTTCTTAAGAAAGAGGCTATTGATGAAAAGAAAAAACATCCTGAGAATACCGAATCAACAGACGACAGTAAAAAGAAAAAACGAAAGAGAATACGTTCCAGCAAAGTAAACATAGATAAACCAGGAGCTTATAACCAGGGTGCCAGAACAGACAGAAGATCCACTCTCAGAAAACCTGTAAAAGCAGAAGTAAGTGAAGAGGATGTACAAAAACAGATAAAAGAGACCCTTGCACGTCTTACTGAAAAAAGAGGCAAGAAAGGTGGTGCTAAATACCGCCGTGAGAAAAGAGAAGCAAGTGCTTCCAGACAAAGGGAAGAACTCAAACAGCAGGAAAGAGAGAGTCGCGTATTGCAGCTTACTGAGTTTGTAACTGCAAATGACTTGGCAAATATGATGGACGTGTCCGTTACAGATGTAATCTCAACCTGTATGAGCCTAGGAGTTATGGTGGCTATAAACCAGCGACTTGATGCTGAAATTATAAACCTTGTTGCCGAAGAGTATGGTTTCAAAACCGAATATGTAAGTGCCGACGTTATTGAAGCTATTGCAGAAGAAGAAGATGATCCTAAGGATTTGATTCCACGTTCTCCTATTGTAACTGTAATGGGACACGTGGATCACGGTAAAACATCACTGCTAGACAGTATCAGAAGCACTAACGTTATTGCAGGTGAAGCTGGTGGGATTACACAACATATTGGTGCATATAACGTGCAACTTTCAGACGGCAGAAAAATTACTTTCCTTGACACTCCGGGTCACGAAGCTTTTACTGCTATGCGTGCACGTGGAGCAAAGGTGACTGACGTTGCAATTATTATAATAGCAGCTGACGATAATGTAATGCCACAGACAGTTGAGGCTATAAACCATGCAGGTGCCGCTGGGGTACCAATTGTTTTTGCAATCAATAAAGTAGATAAGCCGGGTGCAAATCCCGAAAAGATAAAGGAGAAGCTCGCCGAGATGAACTATCTTGTTGAAGATTGGGGAGGTAAATACCAGTCTCAGGATATATCAGCCAAAAAAGGTATTGGTATTCGCGAACTTTTGGAAAAAGTAATTCTTGAAGCAGATTTACTCGAACTGAAAGCAAATCCAAATCGTAATGCTACTGGTTCAATTATTGAGTCAGAGCTTGATAAAGGGCGTGGATATATTGCCACTGTCCTAGTAGAAAACGGAACCTTAAAACAAGGCGACATTGTAATTGCCGGTGCTTACTTTGGACGTATTAAAGCTATGTTCAACGAACGTAATCAGCGAATTAATGAGGCAGGACCAGCCGAACCCGCGCTTATACTTGGACTAAACGGTGCTCCTCAAGCAGGTGACACATTTAATGTGATGGAAACTGAACAGGAGGCGCGTTCTATTGCTAATCGGAGGGAACAGTTACAACGTGAACAATCAATGCGTACACAAAAAATGCTTACGCTTGATGATATCGGACGTAGGATTGCTATTGGTAACTTCCAACAATTAAACATCATTGTTAAGGGTGACGTTGACGGTTCTGTTGAAGCGCTTTCTGACTCACTTATAAGATTGTCTACAGAAGAAATTCAGGTAAATGTGATACACAAAGCTGTAGGACAGATATCCGAATCAGATATCACCCTTGCTGCTGCATCCGAAGCAATTATCATTGGATTCCAGGTAAGACCTTCACTGAATGCACGCAAAGAAGCAGAAAAAGAGGGTGTTGACATTCGTCTGTACTCAATTATATACGATGCTATAGAGGAAGTTACAGCTGCAATGGAAGGTATGTTATCACCTGATATTAAAGAAGAAATTACCGGTAATGTGGAAGTACTTGACGTTTTTAAAGTTTCTAAAGTTGGTACAGTTGCAGGCTGTATGGTTCGTGATGGTAAAATAAAACGATCCAGCCGAATTCGACTGATCCGCGACGGAATTGTCATCTTTACAGGTGAACTAGATTCTTTAAAAAGATTCAAGGACGATGTTAAAGAGGTAACTTCAGGCTATGAATGTGGTATAACGATACACAATTTCAACGATATAAAAGTGGGTGATATTATCGAATCTTATGAGGAAGTTGAAGTAAAGAAAACTTTATAAGAATATATATTCATTACATAAAAATATGGTTATGACAAAAATAAAACTTTTTAGCCTTTGCTTGTTTATTCTTGCATTTGGTGGAAGGGCTTATTCACAGGATTTTGATCAGTCACAAAATTCAGGACAATCACCAAATTTTCAGCAGATAAGGATAGGATATGTAAATTCAGATGATATTCTTAGCGATTTCCCCGAAAGGGAACAGGCTACTGAACAACTGCTTGTATTAAGTAAAGAGTATGAAAAAGAACTGCAACTGATGCAGAGTGAATACAATAAAAAATATTCTGATTATATTACTTATCAATCTTCACTTGCGGAAAACATTAAGTTACGAAGAATGCAAGAATTGACTGAACTGGAAAACAGAATGCAGGAGTTTATGTCAATGGCTCAACAAGACATTGAGTATCAGGAAAAGGAAAAGCTTCAGCCGTTAAGACAAAAGATTTATGAAGCAATACGACAGGTAGGCATAGAGCGTAATTATACAGTAATATATGATTTGGCTGACCCCGGAATTGCCTTTGTTACTCTTCAAGCAGAAGACGCCAATACTTACGTTAAACAGAAGTTAGGTATCCAATAATTAGGAATCTAATAAGTGGAAAAGACTTGTCCCGATAAAGCAGGTGCTGTCGGAATATTTGATTCCGGCTATGGTGGCTTAACGGTTTTATCAGGGATAAAATCAATTTTACCAGACTATGACTATATCTATCTTGGTGATAATGCCCGCGCACCATACGGAAACAGATCATTTGACAGGGTATATGAGTTTACTCTTGAAGCAGTAAAATGGTTTTTCAATCAAGGTTGTAATCTTGTTATACTGGCTTGTAATACAGCTTCGGCAAAAGCTCTTCGTACAATACAGCAAATCAATTTACCACAACTAGATCCAAACAAAAGAGTACTTGGCGTTATTCGTCCCACTGCAGAATATGTTGGTCAATTGTCAAAAACAGGTCATATAGGCATAATGGGCACAGAGGGTACCATCCAATCAAAATCATATGAGATAGAGATTGCCAAACTACACCCGCTAATGACAGTTAACGGTGAAGCATGCCCAATGTGGGTGCCACTCGTTGAAAACAGAGAGTATGATAAACCAGGAGCTGATTATTTCATAAAGCAGCATGTGGATAGCCTTTTACACAAGGATCCACAAATAGATACAGTTATACTGGGATGCACACATTATCCACTTTTAATAGATAAAATAAAACTGTTTCTTCCTGAAAACATTTCAGTTATTTCTCAAGGTAAAATAGTCGCAAAAAGTCTTGAGGATTATTTTGAAAGGCATCCTGAAATTGAGGCAAAATGTACTAAAGGTGGTACAGTGCGTTATTTTACAACCGATTCTACTGATAAATTTATTCACCAAGCTTCAATATTCCTGGAAGAAGAAATAGTTGCTCACAATGCAACATTATAATTTTGATTATGAACTGGTTTGATTTAACAACTCTGATTTTACTTCTAGTTGCCTTGGTTAAAGGTTACAGAAAAGGTTTTATCATGCAGCTGGTTGGACTTACAGTTATTGTACTAGCAGCAATATTTGGTGGTAAACTAGCTGAAACAATTTTACCCGAAATCAACCGTTTTCTAGATATTTCTTCTAACTTAGCAAGAGTCCTCTCTTTTTTGATAGCTTTTGGTCTGATTGCTGTTGTTATTTCTATTATAGGCAGACTAGTTCAAAAATTTGTGGATGTAGTCTTTCTCAGTTTTTTCAATAGAATTTTGGGCAGTGTTATTGCAGTAGGCACAATGATGGTAGTTTTAAGTATAGTCTTAAACCTTGTGCTTATGCTTGATAAAAGAGAAAATATGATTTCAAATGAAATCAGAAAAGAGTCGTTCTTCTTTGAGCGGGTCGAAACAGTTGTTCCGGCAATAGTACCATATCTCGACAAAGAGTTTTGGGAAGAATATGTGCCTGAAAATTACCGCAAAGAGATTGAGGAAAAAAGTGATAGTTTGCTTAAGAACATTCCGGGAATAAATAATATTGACTCAACATTTCAAAAGCGACATTTTAAAGTAGATTAGTAATATGGCAGTTCATGAAGAGGGCAAAAAACCACTTATCAGAATATTTATATGTTTGTTTCTGATAAATGTTATTACTTTTTATTTTCTACCAAATACACTTTTCTCAGTAATTATTTTAACTCTTTCACTGGTACTTTTTGCCATGTCGGTAAACTTTTACAAGAAGCCCAATCGAGAATATAAAGGTGATTTGCATGGTTTAGTAAATTCACCAACTGATGGCAGAGTAGTTGTTATTGAAAGAGTATTTGAAAAAGATTTTTTTAAAGAAGAACGCATACAGATATCTATTTTTATGACGTTCTTTAATGCACATTCAAACTGGATTCCTGTGTCTGGAAAAATAACTCATGTATCTCATGTACCAGGTAATTTCTATGCTGCCTATCTTCCAAAATCGAGCAGTGAAAACGAACATTCGAATATATTGATAGAAACACCGGAACATGGTTCAATACTAACAAAACAGATTGCAGGAGCGATAGCCAGAAGAATAGTGACTTATGTTAAAGAAGGAGAAGATGTACATATCGGATCTCCTCTTGGATTTATTAAGTTAGGATCAAGAATGGATATTTTTCTGCCGCTTAACAGCGAAATACTGGTTAATATAGGGGAAGAAGTTAGGGCAAACGTCACTTTTCTTGCCCGTTTAATTAAAGAGGACAACTGATGAAAAAGCATATTCCTAACATACTGACTCTTCTCAATCTCTTTTCGGGATGTATTGCAATAACTTTAGCTTTCAAAAACGACTTTGAAGGAGTAGTAGTATGGATTGCAATTGCAGCTGTATTTGATTTTCTTGATGGCATGGCGGCACGACTTTTAAAGGTATATTCGCCTCTTGGCAAGGAGCTAGACTCACTGGCTGACGTAGTAAGTTTTGGTGTAGCCCCAGCTACTGCACTCTATATTTTGATGCGCAATTATTTCTTACTGACAGGTCTACCTCCAACAGTCACACATTATGCTCCTTACCTGGCTTTTATAATCCCACTATTCTCAGCAAACAGGCTGGCCAAGTTCAATATTGATGAACGACAAACTTCATCATTTATTGGATTACCAACACCAGCTAATGGACTTTTCTGGATAAGTTATTCTTACGGCCTGCATAAGATGGCTCCTCTTAATGAGTTGTTCTTTTTATTGACGATAATGCTTATTCTCCTGTTTTCATGGCTGATGATATCAGATATACCCATGTTTTCACTCAAAATCAATAAAATAGCAATTAAAGGAAATGAAAGACAGCTACTGATAATACTTCTTTTTATTTTATTTACAGCACTTTGGGGCATCACTGGCTTAGCCTTGGTAATAACAGCATACATTATAATTTCAATATTCACATCCGGTATAAATAGTCGAAGCGTTAAATAATTAAAACAAATTGACAGGTTATAAGGATTCATTGTATCTTTACTATTTATTCAAGCATTTTATACCACTTATGGGTTTTCTTATTAAATTCTTCTTATTCTTCGTAGTTATTTACCTGTTTCTAAAAGGCTTGGTAGCTTTCTTTTTAGGAGGTAAAAGATCAGAAAAATCTACAACATATAACAGGTATCAACGGCAACAACAACGCCCCGAACAACCTAAACAGCCTGAAACGCAGGAAGATCGAATAATCGAGTATCAAAAGAAATCCTTTGAATCAACCGAGGCTGAAGATGCCGATTTTATTGAGATTAAAGGAGATAAGTGAGATAAAAAGTTATAAATAATTTATTTTTAGAGGAAAATCAATAACATCTTATATTAACAAACATGACTGATATTTTTGACAGGCTAAAAAGCGTGGAAGGACCGCTTGAGCAGTATCGTAAGAAAGCAGAAGGCTATTTTATGTTTCCGGAATTAGAGGGTGAAATTGGCCCCAGAATGAAATTCCATGGAAAAGAGGTAATAACCTGGAGTCTTAACAATTATCTTGGACTAGCCAATCATCCCGAAGTACGTGAAGCCGACTCAAAAGCTGCAGCCGATTGGGGTATGGCATATCCCATGGGGGCCAGAATGATGTCAGGACAAACAAAATATCATAAAGAGCTTGAAGCTAGACTTGCTAAATTCGAGAAAAAAGAGGCAGCATATCTTCTTAATTATGGCTACCAAGGTATGGTTTCAATTCTGGATTCATTAGTTTCAAGAAACGATGTAATCGTATATGATTCAGAAGCACATGCCTGCATCATGGATGGTATATTCCTTCATAAAGCCAAGGGTGGTAAGAGTTTTGTGTATCCTCATAATGATATGGAGCGTTGTGGAAAGATGCTGGGTTTTGCTACCCGAAATGCAGAAGAAACAGGTGGAGGTATTTTACTTGTAACCGAAGGCGTTTTTGGCATGTCAGGGGGATTAGGTGATCTGCCCGGAATCGTTAAGCTCAGAGAAAAATACAACTTCAGAATAATGATCGATGATGCACATGGATTTGGCACAATGGGTGAAACAGGTGCAGGATCTAGCGAACATTTCGGACTGATGGACGAAGTAGATATATATTTTGCCACCTTCGCAAAATCAATGGCAGGAATCGGAGCTTTTGTAGCATCAGACAAAGCAGTCATTGATTCACTCAAATACAATATGCGATCGCAGATCTTTGCCAAATCTCTTCCTATGCCAATGGTTATAGGTGCTATGAAACGTCTTGACATTCTGCAAAATCAGCCGGAACATAAAGAAAAGCTCTGGAAAGTAGCAAAAATGCTTCAAGAAGGTTTGGTTGCAGAAGGATTTAATATCGGTGACACAGAATCTCCGGTAACTCCAGTTTATGTTAAAGGGAATGTGGCTGAAGGAACAAATGTTGTAATTGACCTTCGCGAGAACCATGGCATTTTCTGTTCAATAGTAGCCTACCCTGTTGTTCCTAAGGATGTGCTTATGCTCAGACTTATTCCAACAGCTGCTCATACTCAGAGAGAAGTGGAAGAAACAATTGAGGTTTTCAAAATTATTAAAAAGAATCTCGAAGAAGGAAAATATAAGTCCGAAGAGATGAAATCGATGTCAATCGAGTAAAAAATTCAATAAGATGCTACGAGTAAAAGTTCAGCATAAGTATAAACTAACTTGTACAAAATGCGGTCACGTAACACCAAACTTCTGGACATGGTTCGATCAGAACCAGCAATGCCCAAAGTGCGGCAGTAAACATTCGGAAGTATCATACAATAGAAGGTACCAGAGGCTGCCCCGGATTATGAAACGTAAGCCGGATAGCTTCTGGCACTATTTCCCATACCTACCTCTATTACGCAGAAGACACATTATATCTCTTAAAGAAGGAGCTATACCTGTTGAAAAATGGACTTTCCTCGAAGATTTTGCAAAAGAATATTTCGGTCTTAATATCAACGTGCATGTCTATCGTAACGACCTTAATGGCGGAACGGGAACATTTAAGGATATAGCTGCATCACTAGCCGCAAGCTTGTTCAATGAAATAGGTATTGACCAGTATTGTATCGCTTCTACAGGTAATTCAGCCACAGCTTATGCAAAATACCTTTCCATGGCAAACGTAAGCTGTTCTGTTTTCATGCCTGAAGACACTTTAAAGGCCTCTGAAGCTACAATCAGTTCTTATGGACAACAAGTATTCAAGGTGCTGGGTGATTATGCCAAAGCAAAGGAAATAGCAGCCGGATACGCTAAGATTCACAATATACCGATGTCCACCGGTAATATCGATCCCATTCGTATTGAAGCAAAAAAAACAATGGTGTTCGAGTGGATACGTCAAATGGATAAATTCCCTGATGTGTATATTCAGGCAATAAGTGGTGGCACAGGTCCAATAGCGATAGACAAAGGAATTCGCGAGATTAAGGAAATTTATCCTGATATTAAGAACCCACGTTTTCTGCTTGTACAAACAGATGGTTGCGATCCAATGGTACAAGCCTGGGAAAAGGCAGAAGAAGCCGGATTCCCTGAAGGATTTGAAAATGATTACCCAATAATCGATAACCCACAGACAGAAGTACCTACACTGGCAACAGGTAACCCAGCATCATACCCTATACTTGCTAAACTGGTGAAGAAAACCGGTGGTAGTTTTCTTAGAATGCGTGAGAGCAAACTCCTTTCAGTAGGCAAACTCATGGCGTACGAGAAAAAGGTAATACCGGGTCCCGCATCAGCAGTATGTATGGCAGGTTTCTTTATTGCACTGAGAAAGAACAAAATCAAAGATGGCGAAACAGTTCTGATTAATTTGGGTGAAGGCTCAAATCGTTCACCTTACTTCCTTGAGCAGATGATTTATACAACCAAAAGTGTTAATAGTGTTGAAGATTGTGAACCCCACTCCATTGACGATTTTCGAACCAAATTATGGAACGAACTTTTGGAGAATTGAACAGATAAAAAAATGATAAACAATAAAACAGTATGGATAACGGGAGCTTCCTCAGGAATAGGAGAAGCGTGCGCATATCTTTTCGCTAAAGAGAAAGCAAACCTAATTCTTACTGCAACAAGGTCTGACAAACTTCAGGAAGTACAAAGTAAATGTTTATATATGGGAGCACAATGTGTGATATTTACTTACGACCTGTCAGATCTCGAAAACATTGATAAACTGACCGACAGAGCTTTAGCTGCATTCGGCAAAATTGATACAGTTTTTCTTAATGCAGGAATCAGTCAGCGTTCCAAAACGCTTGACACATCCTTCAAAGTAGATGAGAAAATAATGAACATAAACTTCTTCGCCCCGGTGAAGATAGCAAAACGGTTAATGCCCGAAATGATAAAAAATGGAGGTGGCACAATAGCTGTTACAAGTAGTATATCAGGCAAGTTCGGCTTTCCTCTACGTTCAGCGTATGCATCTTCAAAATTTGCTCTTTACGGTTTCTTCGAAACAGTTCATGCTGAATATTACGATGACAATATTCGAGTTGTGATGGTATGTCCCGGACGGATTAAAACAAATATTTCCTACAACGCACTTGAAGCTGACGGTCACAAACATGCCAAGATGGATGAAGGTCAGGATAGTGGCATGTCAACCGAAAAAGCAGCAAAAAAAATTGTAAGAGCAATAAATAAACGCAAACCCGAAGTATTAGTTGGAGGTAAAGAGCTCATTATGGTTTATATTAAAAGATTCCTGCCGGGACTGTCCAGGAAGCTCGTAAGAAAAGTCAGCGCTACATAGTAAAATAAGCCCTAAAAACTAATAAAATCTTACTATTAAATTTGACTTTGAAAATTTTATTAAAACGTAATGAAAGAGAATTATATCATATCCGGAATTCAACAAATAGGTATTGGCGTCGAGAATTTTACAGAAGCCTGGAAGTACTATATAGATGTTTTCAATATGGATATCCGAATACTTGAAGACGATAAAGTTGCCGAACTAATGCTGCCATACACAGGCGGTAAACCACAAAAGCGCCGTGCAGCAATTGCACTCAACCTTCAGGGAGGGGGAGGCTTCGAGATATGGCAATATTCAGAAAGAAAACCCAAACCTATTGATTTCGAGATTCAAATTGGTGATCTTGGTGTGTTTGCTGCAAAAATCAAAAGCAGGGATGTAGAAAAAACATACGAGCAGTTCAGAAAAAAACGCAATGTAAACCTTTTAGGAAAACCGGAGACGAGCATCGACGGGCATAGTACATTCTTCATGAAAGACCCCTATGGAAACATCTTCCAAATTGTTCATGACACAACTATATACAGAGAGGAAGGTCGATTAACAGGAGGTATTGTTGGTGCAATGATTGGCGTTACCGATATCGAAAAAGCAATGCCTATTTACCGTGACATCCTTGGTTATGATGTTATAGCAGCGGACGAAACCGGCACTTTTGATGATTTGAAAGCACTACCATCAGGTAGCAGACAATACCGTCGTCGCATACTGTCTCACAGCAAACCTCGTCATGGCAGTTTCAGCGAACTGTTTGGCAAATCATATATAGAACTTTTACAACCTCTCGACCGCACACCCCGCAAAATTTATGAAAGTCGCTTCTGGGGTGATCCCGGATTCATACAAATCTGTTTTGATGTACGCAATACAGATGCATTAAGAAAAAAATGCGAAGAGATGGGCTACCCGTTCACTGTAGACAGCTCTCGCAATTTCAAACAGGGAGAATCATTTGATATGGGTGAAGCTGCAGGTCAGTTTGCCTACATTGAAGACCCCGATGGTACGCTTATAGAACTTGTTGAAGCTCACAAAATTCCTTTGATGAAGAAGTTAAATCTCTATCTCAATCTCCGCAAACGAGATCCAAAAAAGCCCTTGCCAAAATGGATGCTCGGAATGTTGAGATTTATGAAAGTAGACCCTGAAAGTTTAAAATAAAGAAACAAACTACAATTTTTTTGCCGTTTCTTAGTTATATTAATAATGAAGAAACGGCAATTTTTTTTAATAATATTTACTCTGTTCTGCATTGCAACCAAATCACATGCACAATGGGAAGCACCAGTAAGTCACTATTGGGAAGCTAAAAGCTACTACAACCCCTCATTTGCAGGAGCTAAAGATCAAATAAGTACAACAGCTGTTTACCAATATCAAAGGACTGTCTTTAAAGACTCCCCTCAACGGATTATATTAACTGCAAATATGCCTTTTGATTTCCTAAAAAGAAAACATGGTGTAGGTTTAGTAGTATATTCTGGAAATATAGGTTCTCTACGCAACTCTTTATTGGCAGCACAATACAACTTCAGACAACAGCTGGGGACAGGCATGCTAAATATTGGCCTTCAGACCGGTGTTTATGATCTCAGTTATGATTCAGGCAATATTGGTATCTTCCCTGATTCACTACAAAACAGTAATCTACAAAACAATCAGCAGTTAAATATAAACCTGACAAAAAAACAAGTAGCTGACATCAGTGCAGGCATCTCATGGACAGGCAACAGATTCTTTGTCGGACTCTCAATAATGCATTTCAATCAACCTCTATTTTATACTGCTTCGGATTCTGGGAATAATTTCCCAAACACTTCCACAGATTCAACCCAATCACAAATTCCCCGATCATATAATTTTATTGCCGGATACAATATCAGGCTTCTCAATTCGTTAGAAATACAACCGATGGTGTGGGTGCTGCACGATGAAAACCAAACACAAACTCAGGCAACAGTAAAAATGGAATATGATAAAAGATTCTCCGGCGGTATCACATTGAATTCGGAGTCCGATTATTCAGTTTTTGCAGGGACAACAATACAAGGTTTCCGCTTCGGCTATGCATATACGCTTCACAACAAAGGAATTGTCAAAGACAGTCATGAGCTGTTTGTAAGGTACGATTTCACGATCGACAGCTTCAAGCCTAAGATGAAACCGCACAAAAGTATTAGATTATTATGAGAAAATATTTATTATTACTGTTTTTAATCGCACTAATCTGCTCATGTGGAGGAAATCGAATGGGAACAACCGGAGGAGAACTAACCGGCGTTCCCGTAGGAAGAGTATGGGATGAGCCCACACCTTATAATATGGTACTCGTTTCACGTGGCGCTTATACAATGGGACCGGGAGAAATTGATACGCTGTGGGGAATAAACATTCCAACCCGCGGAGTATCAGTCGACAACTTCTGGATGGACGAAACTGAGATTACCAACTCTCAATATAAGCAGTTTGTTTTCTGGGTACGCGATTCGATAATAAGGGAGCGTATGGCTGATCCGGCTTATGCAGGAGATGACTTTTACATGATTACTGAAGATATCTACGGCGATCCTGTCACACCACATCTTAACTGGTCAGTACCAATACCATGGACCCGCAACACAGAAGAGGAAGAGGCAACAATCAACAGTCTTTATAAAAAACATCCAATAACCGGCGAAAAGATGTTAGATGCCAATCAGATGAATTTCCGTTATGAGTGGTACGATGCTGCAGAAGCAGCAAAGAGTAAGTATCGAGAAAATCCTGATAATAACAATGCTAATATCACTATTTCAAAAGACACAGCCTATATCGCTCAGAATGGCAAGATAGTAAATGAAACAATTACGCGTCCATTCAGCAGTCACTACGATTTCGTGCACACCTACATAGTAAATATTTATCCCGACACAACCAGCTGGATAAACGATTTTCATAACAGTAACAACGAGATATACATGCGCAACTATTTCTCAAACCCAGCTTACGCTCATCACCCTATAATAGGCGTTTCGTGGGAACAAGCCACTGCTTTTTGCGAATGGCGAACCATGTTCCTCCGCAAAAGTGTTAGCAGAGAAGGAGTACATGTCGAAAAATATCGACTCCCTACAGAAGCCGAATGGGAGCTTGCTGCACGTAGTGGCAGCTCCGACAATATATATCCGTGGGGAACAGAAAGCACAATATCAGAAAATGGCTGCTACGAGGCCAATTTCAGCCCCGGTGAAGGCGGTTATGCTGCTGACAACTTTCTCATCACAGCTCCGGTAAGGAGTTTCAAACCCAATAATATCGGACTGTACGACATGGCAGGAAATGTGGCAGAATGGACCTCCACCGCCTACAGTGAATCGGGTAATGAGCTGATGAATAATATCAATCCTGAATTTAGCTACAACGCTTCTGCCAACGATCCGGATTTCATGAAAAGGAAGGTTATAAAAGGTGGTTCATGGAAAGACATTGCAACCTTCATTCGTGCAGATATGAGAGACTCAGAACATCAAAAAAAGGGGCGTTCGTACATAGGTTTCCGATGCGTGCGCACGCAAATACCAGGATCACGGTAAACAGACGATAAAACTGAAATTAAAATGATTCATATATGAATGCATATAAAAGATATAAAAACAGACTGGAGAAGTTCCTCCAGACCGAGCGTGGCAAACGCTTCATAAACTTCGCATACAGCATAGGCGCAGCAATTGTAATTCTCGGAGCAATGTTCAAACTGCTTCATTTCCCTTTTGGCAATGAGCTGCTTTTCATAGGAATGATAACGGAGGTCATCGTCTTTACACTCTCAGCCTTCGACACACCTATCAAAGATTACAACTGGGACAAAGTATTTCCTGCACTCACATCAACTAACGATTTTGAGCAGTCAGAAGCGATTCAAGGATCTCGAAAATTCCATACAACATCAAGTCTAACAAATAACCAAATAAGTACAACCCCTCAAACCGAGGAGTACAACCGACAAATGGAGAAGCTGATAACAGAAACCGAGAAAATGGGTAAACAGCTACAGGAGCTGAATGAGGTATATGAACGAATGCTCAGAGCAATGTCCGGTCATGATAAATAATCCAAATAACAGCAAATGGCAGTAAACAGTCCCAACTCCCCCCGTCAAAAGATGATAAACCTTATGTACTTGGTTTTCATCGCCATGCTCGCTCTAAATGTATCGGCAGAGGTGCTCGACGGGTTTGGTCTGGTAGACAACAGTCTTCGGGATTCCTCAGGCACCATGACCGACAGGAATGATTTGATTATGAATGAACTTGCTCAATATAGCCGGCAGAATCCAGAGAAAGCAAAAGAGTGGTACAATAAAGGCCTGGAAGTACGCAAAATGACCGACTCACTCACGGCATATATCCACCAACTCAAGTATCTGATGGTAAGAGAAGCCGACGGCCGGAAAGCAGATATCAGCAACATAAAACATAAAGATGATCTCGAGGCAGCATCATTAGTTATGCTTTCCCCTATTAATGGTGAAGGCAAAAAACTTAAGAATGCCATTGATGATTATCGCTACAATATTACACAATTTGTTCAAAACCCGGCACGAAGAGAAATAATAGAGAGGAGCCTCAGCACACAAACAACAGGCGGCAAAAGCTGGGAAGCAACAAGATTCGAAAACATACCGCTGGCAGCAGCAGTTACAATGCTCACCAAAATCGAGAATGATGTAATAGCAGCCGAAGGCGATGCACTAGAAAATATCCTCAATAGTGTTGATGTAGGCGATTTCAGGGTAAATGAGCTCAATGCCTACGTGATTCCAGAGTCGGATATAGTCTTCCGTGGAGGCAATTACAGGGCACGTGTAGTACTTTCTGCCCAAGATACTACCAGGCACCCGGTACTTAATTTAAATGGCACAACACCTGTCTTAGAGGGCAATGGAACATTCACTATCCACGCCAATAATACAGGCACCTTCCCCGTAGAGGGCTACCTCGAAATAAGCGATGTAAGCGGTACCATAACTCGCAGAGAATTCCAAAGCAGCTACACAGTCATCGAAACCATGGCAACAATTGCACCCTCACTCATGAATGTGCTCTACGCAGGAATCGACAATGAGGTAAGCATCTCAGTGCCTGGCGTTTCCCCTCAGAATATAAATGCAACAATGACCAATGGCATCCTTTCAAGGAGAGGAAATATGTGGGCAGCAACACCAACTGTCGTAGGAAAAGAAGCAGTAATAACGGTTACAGTCGATGAACCAGGAGGAACAGCAAGACAGCTCGCCTCAAGAGAATTCAGAGTAAGAGCACTACCCGATCCCACCCCATTTATTTCGTATCGTGATTCAGACGGCAACCCCGTAACATTCAAGGGAGGCAGCATTTCAAAGTCGGTACTGATAAATGCAGAAGGCATACAGGCAGCAATCGATGATGGCATACTAAACATACCATTTCGTGTAAACGGATTCAGGACAGTTTTCTTCGATTCAATGGGAAACGCCATTCCTGAAGTCTCTGACGGTAACAGTTTCTCGCAGCGACAGAAAGAGCAGATACGGCGACTTGCCAGAGGCAGCTATTTCTATGTTTCAGGCATACGTGCTATTGGTCCTGATGGAATGGAGCGCGATATTGCTGTAATTGAAGTACAGGTTAATTAATATATTTCTCAATGAAGTCAATAACAATAATATTACTCCTCCTGGCTATAACAGCTCAAGCAGCCTATCCGCAGGAGACTGCAAGAGAGCGTATTGAACAGAGACGTCAAGCAGAAGCAGCAAGGAACAGTCAAGCAAGTGCCTTCGGAACATATCAGTCTGAAGATCAGCTGAATGATATTCTTGAAAATTCAAGATGGTCTCGTATTATCTATAGATACATCGATCTCAGCAAACCGGAAAACGCCCCGCTCTATCAAACCGAAACAAAGTCTGGCGAACAGATAAACCTCTTCGCAAAAATCTTCACATTACTTCAAAGCGGTGATATTAAAGCTTATGAATACCTCGATGGTCGTGAATTATTTACCGTTGATTATCTGATAAACTTCGCTGAATTAACAGATAGATTTGGCATTAATTACGAAACAAGTAATGTATCTGAGGATGTTCAGGGCTACTATCTCAAGGAAGTATATTATCTTGACACTCCAACATCCAGTCTGCGCGTACTCCCCGTGGCAATCTGTCCGATAATCGAGAGGCACGACAAATACAGGGGCACCACCCGATACCCTCTTTTCTGGGTTCCATACACACAAATAGAACCATACGCAAAGCAAATGCCAGTTATACTTTCTTCTCTCAACAACAGCGTCAGAGGCACAATAGACGACTTCTTCAAAACCAGAAGATATTCAGGAGAGATTGTGATTCGAAATACTACTAAACCCGAAGAAGTGAAAGCTGAGCAGGATAGGATAGAAAAGGAACTTACTGATTTTGAAAACATGGTAAGAAAAAATGAAATAAGTCAGACTCAACAAAGCAGCCAAAAACCTCTTAACCAAAGCATAAGAAGAAATAACAGGAGCACAGGAATCAACACCGGCGGTTCACAAACAATGCGCGACAGGCGGTATTAAAAATACCAAAAATATTTTTGTTATACTCAAACTATCTTTTTATAAAATTGTTTTATAATATATTCAGATGGATTAAATTTGATATAAATATTTATGAATCCGCCATTTCCTATTAGACGGCAACATCTATCATAAATAGAAGTCCGTCCCTTCAATACCACAAATCTCAGGAATTTCCTCCTGAGTGTAAGCTCAAATGTTTTTTGCGAGAGTAAAATGATTTAGGTCATCCTTTTGTTTGTTTACAAACATTCTTCTACATTAAAGTCAATTCGCAAATTCTGTATACCTACACTCATGAAAAAAATATTATCTATTCTTATCATACTAATATGTGCTTTAGTATCATGTAATAAACGAATGCTGGAGACTGGAGAAGGCAATCTACCTGTTCCCGGAGGAGAAATATGGTATAAAGTATCCGGCACTGGAAAAGGAACACCACTAGTACTGATTCATGGTGGTCCGGGTGCTTCCAGTTTCTATCTGAAACCTTTTTAAGCACTCGGAAATGATCGTCAGGTAATTCGATATGACCAGCTAGGTTGCGGAAAATCCACCTATACTGAAGATACAACTTTGTTTACTATAGAACGCAAAGTACTGGAGTTAGATTCACTGCGCAAAGCATTGGGCATCGACAAATGGAACTTGATGGGACACTCTTTCGGAGCTATAATCGCACTTGAATATTACGCTGCATACCCCAATCATGTTACCTCTCTTACATTTGCAAGCGGCTGCTTTGATGTTGAAGCTTATGCTGAAAATACAGGACTGCTGCTTAAAACTCTGCCCGATTCATTACGCAAAGCTGTTGACGAAGTAGATACTACCGGTGATTACTTGAATCCGCTCTATCAGGAAGCTATTATTAAGTTCAATGATCTTTACGCCTCACGAAAACCCGATTTAGTTGAGTCTGACAGCATTGTGAAAACCTATAACAGAACTATGTACGATTACATGAAGGGACCTAATGAGTTTAAAATCACTGGCACATTAAAAGATTACAATGGCACAGGTTATCTGCCACTTATCAAAGTCCCTGCCCTTTTTACTGTCGGTCAGTTCGATACATGTGGGCCTCAACTGATTGTAAAATATGCCGAACAAGTACCCGGAGGCAAATATTATATGATCCCCGATGCCGCTCACATTACCATGTGGGATGCAAAGGAAGAGAACGTTCAAGTAGTCAGGGATTTCTTATTATCAGTTGATTAAGTTGTATTAATTAACAACCCTGGGCGAACCAAAATTAATAATTAACGTTAGATTTAATACTCAATTAAAGTGTTACACTTAAAGATGTTTTTAAGTGTAATATCGTATTTTATGATTAAACAACTTATTATGAGTACTAATATACTTTCTGATGAGCGTAAAGATGAGCTACTGCAAATTCTGGAGAAACGTTTCACCGAAAACATTAATCGTCACCCCCACCTCAATTGGGAATACATAAAGCAAAGACTTGAGAGCAACCCTGAAAAACTATGCTCGCTCAACCGAATGGAAGAAACAGGCGGTGAACCCGATGTAGTTTGTCTGGACCCCAAAACCAAAGAGTATATCTTTTGCGACTTATCACCCGAGAGCCCTATTGGACGCAGGAGTCTGTGCTACGATGAAGCAGCATTGAAATCCCGCAAAAAAAACAAACCGATAGGCAGTGCACTTGGCATGGCGAAAGAGATGGGTATTGAAGTTCTCGACGAAGAGCTTTACCTTGAACTGCAGGATCTGAGCACATTCGACACAAAATCTTCAAGCTGGATAGTAGCTCCGGAAGAAGTACGAGAACTTGGAGGAGGACTCTTTGGCGACAAACGCTACGGTCGCACTTTCATCTACCACAACGGAGCAGAATCTTACTATTCCTCACGAGGTTTCAGGGGTATGTTGAGAGTCTGATTTTCTATTTCAAATATGCTTCCGCCAATGAAACCCAATAAGCTGCTCCAAGTGGCAACAGCTCCTGATTAAACACATATTGCGGGTGGTGCACCATAAAACCCTGGCCACCACCTGCCATTACATAGTTACCCGGACATTTTTCCAACATAAAAGCAAAATCTTCACTACTCATAAGTGCATCGGCATTTCTTACTACGTTATCTTCACCAAAAGTAGCAGCCGCCACGTCAGCAGCCCACCTGGTATTATCGGGTGTGTTCACCAGTACCGTTCCGGGACTGCCTTCTCTTATTTCATACTTACAATTAAATGCTTCAGCCTGAGATTTGGTAAGAGTGCGGATCCTTTCAAGCACCATCTTACGCACTTCATTATTCATATTCCTCACGCTTAATTTCAATAGAGCAGACTGTGGAATGACATTACCCGCATTTCCCGACTGAAAAGAGCCCACATTTACAACTGCCTGTTGCCATGGAGATACGTTTCTGCTTACTATGGTTTGCAACGCCATAAGCAATAACGAACCACAAACCAGCGGATCAATACTAAGTTCCGGCATTGAACCATGTGAACCCTTCCCGGTGAGCTCAATCTCCCAGTTATCTACTGCTGACATCGTTTCCCCTTCACGAAAATAGAATTTTCCAAACTCCAATCCGGGAATATTATGCATGGCATATATCGCATCCACGGGAAAACGCTCAAACAATCCATCAACAATCATTGCTTTACTCCCTTGCATGGTTTCCTCCCCCGGCTGAAAGATAAAACGTACTGTCCCGTTAAAGTTTTTTGTTTCGGCAAGATATTTAGCAGCTCCAAGAGCCATGGATGTGTGACCGTCATGACCGCAAAGATGTGATCGTCCCTCAATGTTACTTTTGTATGGTAAATCATTATCTTCACTTATAGGCAACCCGTCAAAATCGGCACGAATGCCAATAGCTTTATCACCGTCACCAACTTTCAACGATGCCACCAGACCATATTTACCAACACCTTCAACCACTTCATAACCACCGAACGATTTTATCACTTCAGCAATATACTTAGCAGTGCTTTCCTCCTGCATCGACAGTTCAGGCTGCCTGTGCATGGTCTCCTGCCATATTTTTAATTCCTCTATATTGCTTTTTAAAGCATCAATCAGTTTTGTATCCATCAGATTCATTTTTAACAGGAATCAATCATTTGTTTTTCCTGCTGATTTTGGAATAGTAATTAAAATAATAAGAATAGCCATGACAATCATCATGAGATTAACACCCAGACCAATTGTAGCCGCCTCTCGCACCACAACATTATCCTGACGCCCTACAAAGGTCAGCACTCCCTCCAGCCACTGAATATTGTCTCCCGCGTTGAATGCTGCAAAAATACCCGCTGAAACAGCAACTCCGAAAGCAGCACCAAGAGAAGATGCCATTTTGTATATACCCGAACCGGCACCGGCCTGATCCTCCGGCAAGTTAGATAAAGCTGCATCAGTTGATGGAGTAGCGTAAAATGCCAGACCTACACCAAACAAAGTATATGCTATAATTGCAAGTATTTTATATGTATCAGTCATCACATTGGTAAACATCAGAAGTATAATAGACACACCCACGATCAGCGACCCCCATATCATCGGTTTACGCGCTCCAAACCTCTGAAGCATCTTCTCACCCATGCGTAT
>DHCC01000070.1:0-134 GCA_002398875.1 Bacteroidales bacterium UBA4912
TTTCCTGGGTGTTGAAGATTACATTACCTATCAAAGAAATGCATACAACGATACTCCTTGGGCTAATAAATCCAGCCTAAGTGCTGCTAACCCTCTTGGGACCGGTAATGTATATAATGACAGAATGGTATGGA
>DHCC01000070.1:446-1453 GCA_002398875.1 Bacteroidales bacterium UBA4912
TCATTTACACAAGATTATAACGTAAACATGTCGGGTGGTAATGATAGAGGTACATATTATGCAGGTATTGGATATAACCATTCAGAAGGTCTGCCTATCACATCTTTCTATGAAAGATTAAGTTTTGTATTAAATGGTAGCTATAAGGTTACTGATTGGCTTAACAAGCAAGTCGAACTTCAACTACAACCGTGCCGACTGGAACTCAATGCCTCCAACACAAACAAGATGAGGCTAACTACTTTCGGACGTATTCAATCTATTCCTCCAACTGCACGTTTTGAGGACGAAGATGGAAACATGTTGCTTGGTGCAAACTCAGGAGATGGTAACCAATCATACCAGGCTCATAGATTCATGAGAGACAACCAAACTGATAAGTTTACAATGATTCAGTCTTTCGAAGCAAAATTCCTCAAAGATTTCACTGCAAGAGCAACTGCACAATGGTATTATGATGAGGGATTTTATGAGTCTTTCAATCGTGATTACGAAACTTCTCCCGGCAACTGGAACAGAACAAGAAGCACTTCAGCTGAATTTGACAGAAGTCTATCTCAGACATATAATGCTACTATAAACTATGATAAACTTCTTGCTGGAAAACATGACGTGAGTGTTCTTCTTGGTATGGAGTATTTTGACAGACACAACAAAGGATTTAGCGCATCCGGCAGAAATGCTCCAACTGACGACTTCTGGGATTTAGGACTAACAGATAGCGGCGAGAATTTACGTGGTATAGACTCATGGCACTCACAATATCGTATTTTATCTTATTTCGGACGTGCTAACTACGATTATTTAGGCAAATATCTCCTTTCGGCTGTATTCCGTCAGGATGGTTACTCATCTTTGTTAGGAGATAACCGTTGGGGTTTCTTCCCTGGTATGTCTGCTGGATGGATTTTTGGAAATGAAGATTTCGTGAAAGAGAATTTTCCTGCACTATCATTTGGTAAATTACGCACAAGTTTCGGTATAAACGGTAATGCCAGCGGAATTGG
>DHCC01000070.1:1725-13617 GCA_002398875.1 Bacteroidales bacterium UBA4912
GGTGTTGATGTTAGTTTCTTCGAGAACAGATTAAATGCAAATCTAACATACTACAACCGTTTAACAATGGATAAATATGCTGCATTTGCATTACCATCTACAACCGGTTTCTCTTCTATCACTAATAATAACGGTGAATTCCAGAATAAAGGTGTTGAATTAGAACTTTCAGGGAGAATTCTTAAAACTGAAGACTTCAACTGGAATATGAGTGGTAATATCACTTACAACAAGAACATAATTGTTTCTCTGCCAGATAACGGATTGGAAAGAAACCGTCAGGGTGGATCTCAAATATATACCGGAAATGGTACGGAAACTATCTTCGTTGGTGGTTACCAGGAAGGACAAGAACCAGGACTTCTAGTAGGTTACAAATTCGACGGAATCTATAAAAGTGTAGATGAAATACCTGCTAATCTTGTTGTACAAACAGGAAATGATCAAGGTAAATATCAGTATGGACCTGCTGCTTATAATGCGTTAACACCATCTCAAAAAGCAAATGCCATTCTAATTGAACCAGGTGATGCTAAATGGAGAGACATTAACGGAGATGGAGTAATTGATAATTTTGATCGTATTGAGATTGGTAACACAACTCCACGCTGGACTGGTGGTTTCAATACAAACTTCACATATAAAAACTTCACATTATATGGAAGATTCGACTTCGGTTTAGATTTCTGGACTTATGACAACGCAAGACCATGGTTCCTTGGAAATATGCAAGGTACATATAATACAACCACAGATGTATTTAACACATGGACACCAGAAAATCCAAATGCAAAATACCCACGCTATGTATGGGCAGACCAGCTAGGTGCAGGCAATTTAAATCGCACATCTACTCTTTTTGCTCATAAAGGAGACTACTTGGCATTCCGCGAAATATCTCTTTCATATTCATTACCACAAACTATAGCTAATAAACTATATATGCAAGCGATGAATGTATCAGTAACAGGTCAGAACCTTGGTTACTTAACAGCAGCACCTGTTGCTAACCCTGAAAGAGCATATGGAGCTGGCGTTGCAAGTGGTACCGGATATGGTCTACCCAGAACTTTACTTTTTGGTATTAACGTTACATTTTAATCAACAAAAGAAGAATTCAATATTATGAAGATTTCAAAAATAACAATATTTTCAAGCTTGCTGATGTTGCTTTTTGCAGCAACTAGCACATCATGCAGCGACTCACTGGATCTTGGTCCAATTGACTATTACGGAAGTGAATCATATTGGAAAACCGAAGCTCATGCTGAAGGATATATCGATGGCATTCACAAACACTTGAGAGATGCGGCATGGCAGCATACAATTACATTTGGTGAGTTAAGAGGAGGACATTATATCACTGGTACCAGTGGTGACGGATCGTCTGTATCCGGTGGTTCAATTGCAAGTCAAAACTTTGATGCAAACAATACTGGTGTTTCAAAGTTTGGTGACCTATATGGTAGAATTACCAACTTGAATCTTTTTATTGCTCGAGTTACCGATGCAGATTTCATCGGTGAGGCAAAGAAAAATTACTTTCTTGGAATGGTTCACGGACTAAGAGCTTTCTACTATTTCGATTTATATCGTACTTATGGAGGTGTTCCTTTAAGATTAGGCATTGAAGTTATTGATGGTGAACTAGATCCAACAAAGCTATATTTACCACGTGCTACTCCTGCAGAGGTAATGACACAAATCAAGAGCGACCTTCAAAAATCATTAGAATATTTTGGTAATGTAAATAGCTTCAATCCTTATGGAATGGGCAATAAGGTTTATTGGAATAAGGCTGCTACAGAATCGCTTATAGGAGAGGTTTACCTATGGAATGCTAAAGTAACCACAGGTAATAATACAGCTAACCCGGACGATCTTGCAGTTGCAAAACAACACCTGTTGAATGTTGTAAACAATTACGGATTAAGCTTGCAAAACAACTTTGCTGATGTATTTGATGCTACAAAAAAAGCAAATAGCGAGATTATTTTTGCAATTCGTTTTGATGAAGGTGAAGCAACAAACGCATTTGGTCAGTATGTTTACAATATTGGAACAGGACAAACATCTAACAGCGCTTATTTAGAAGATGGTTCTTTATTTGTAGATCCGCTACAAGTAGCAGGAGCAGGCTCAATGCAACGTTATGAATATGTTCAGGGATTATTTAACAAATTTGATGTTGAAGATAGTCGCCGAGATGCAACTTTCCTTGCAGCCTATAATAAAGATGAAGAAGGTAACCTCGTTTACAGAGGAACTCACGTACGTAAGAATATCGGACTTATTAACAATAGCGGTATACGTGTATGGATTGGTGATATGGTTTTCTACAGACTCTCTTGGGTATATCTTACTTTAGCTGAAATTGCTAATATGGAAGGTGATAATGCTAAAGTAGAAGAGTATATCAATATAGTACGTGAACGTGCTTATGGTGATAACTGGGCACCTGAATTTGAATTTGAAGCAGGCGACTTTACTGCTAATGAACTTGCAATCCTTGCTGAAAAGGATAAAGAGTTTGTTCAAGAAGGACAGCGCTGGTGGGATATACGTCGTATGACTTTAACAAAAGGTGGAAAACCTTTAGTGTTTACTCAACAAGCAAGTTTTAACGGAGTGCCTATTCTTGATGAAGCTACAGAAGCACATAAACTATTATGGCCAATTGACAGAGCATTACTTGACAATGATGATGCCTTAGAGCAAACTCCTGGTTATTAAACCTTTCATTATATTTAAAATATCCAAAGATGGCGATTTTTAATTACACCAATCGCTATCTTTGGATATTTTAAATAACTATTCTTTATAATTATGTGTTCCTTACAAAAACAATCAATCTTGTTCTTTTTAGTATTAGCATTTGCTAATTCTCTTATTGCTCAAAACGGTAATCACTCTACATTTTATTACCAGAGAGTATCTTTATTCGAGAAATTACCTACTTCTAATGAAGATATCATCTTCCTTGGAAATAGTATAACCAATGGCGGCGAATGGGCAGAACTGCTGAATGACAAGAGGATTAAAAACAGAGGAATTAGCGGTGATGTTTGTACAGGTGTACTTGACAGACTACATTCGATTGTTGCCGGTGAGCCTGCAAAAATATTCCTTTTGATTGGTATAAATGACCTTGGTCGGGGAAGTATGCCAGACAGCGTAGTACACAAGACTGGTGAAATAATTGAACTAATTCAGAAGGAATCGCCCAATACTTCAATCTATATCCAAAGCATTCTTCCGGTAAATGAGTTGTTTGGAATGTTTAAAGGACACACTCAGCATAAAGATATTATTAAACCATTAAATAATAAACTGAAATGCCTTGCAAATAAAAAAGGCGTGGAGTTTATAGATCTTTACAGCCATTTTGTTACCCCGGGCACTAGCAACCTGGATCCTTTATACACAAATGATGGGTTGCACCTCATGGGTGAAGGTTATATTAAATGGACTGAAATTTTGAAACCCTATATTTATGATTGATACTCTTAAGAAACATAGTTTTGATATCAGCAATTGTCATAAAATGATCATTGCAATATCAATCTTCCTGTTTTTAACCTTTTCATCAGTTTTTGGTCAAAACATTAAAGTTGCCTGTGTAGGTAACTCAGTTACTTATGGAGCAGGAATAGAAAATCCTGCAGAAAAATATCCAGCACAACTACAAATGATGCTGGGAGAAAAATATGAGGTTAAGAACTTTGGACGAAGTGGTGCAACCTTATTAAAGAATGGATACAGACCATATTGGAATGAACCTGAATTTGAAGAAGCCCTGAAATTTAAAGCAGATATTGTAATAATTCATTTAGGCTTAAATGACACAGACCCCAGAGCCTGGCCTAAATACAGGGATGAATTTATAAGAGACTATACTAACCTTATTGATACTTTCAAGAGTGTGAATCCTGATGCAGAGGTGAAAATCTGCAGACTTACACCTATTTTTTCAGGGCATCCGCGATTTACATCAAGCACAAGAGAATGGTACTGGCAGGTTCAGGAAGCTATTGAAGTTGTAGCAGAAATAAATGAGGTGGAATTACTCGATCTGCACACTCAGCTTCACAGACGACCTGATCTATTTCCTGATAACCTGCATCCTACGGGTGATGGTGCAAAAATTATAGCGGAAACTGTTTTCGGTGCTATCACCGGAAATTATGGAGGCTTAAAATTAGCCCCTATTTTCTCAAATAACATGGTACTTCAGCGAAATCAGCCAATTGTTTTTTGGGGAACAGATAATACAGGAGAAACAGTAACCATAAATTTCAATAATCAGGAAAGATCTGCTTTAGTAAACAATGCCGGTGAATGGGAAGTTGAATTTCCGTCTATGGAAGCCGGAGGATCGTATTCAGCAACAATAAGAAATTCTGAAAAGGAAATTGAACTTAAAGATATACTAATAGGTGACATCTGGATTTGCTCCGGTCAGTCCAATATGGAGTTTAGGCTAAGCCAGGCTGCGACAGCTTCAGATGATATAAAGCAGGCCAATCTTCCAGAGATCAGACTTTTTAATATGCAGCCGGTTGCTTATACTAATAATGAGTCTTGGGACTTGGAGACACTGGATAAGATAAACAGGCTGGAGTATTTTAAACAAACAGAATGGAAACCGACTTCACCTGAAACTGCTAAGGATTTTTCGGCAGTTGCATATCATTTTGGTAAAACGGTATATGAGGTAACAGGTGTTCCTGTCGGACTCATTCTTAACGCTGTAGGCGGATCACCTGCAGAGGCATGGATAGACAGTTATACACTGGAATTTCATCCGCGTCTTGTTGGAATGTTTCGTGATTGGAAGAATAATGATTTTATAAATCCGTGGTGCAGAGAAAGAGCAGGTAAAAATATTGAGCTTGCCGAAAATAAGTCACAACGACATCCCTATCACCCTTCTTACCTTTATGAAACAGGCATTCAGGATTTAACGAAATTGAATATTGCAGGAGTTATATGGTATCAGGGAGAATCAAACGAACAGAATGTTGAACTGCACGAAACAATCTTTCCTACTCTCGTAGAGAGCTGGAGAAATGCCTGGGATGCTGATCTTCCATTATATTATGTTCAACTGTCAAGTATGGCTGTCGGTAGAGAAACCTGGGGACATTTCAGAGATAGCCAGCGACGGCTAATGTATGAAATCCCGAACAGCGGAATGGCAGTTTCATCTGATTTGGGTGACAGCACAGATGTTCACCCGCGTGAAAAGAAACAGGTGGGTGAACGCCTTGCTCGGTGGGCACTGAATAAGACATACGGACTAAGCGAAATTACACCTTCAGGTCCGTTGTTTCATGACTGCTATTTTGAAGGGGGCGCTGCTTGGATCTCTTTTGAGTTTGCTGAAGGACTAAAAACATCTGATGGGAAACCACTTAAATCGTTTGAAGTAGCTGAGTTTCCGGGACTATTTTTTCCTGCTACCGCAGAAATTAAGGGGAATGTGGTTAAAGTAACATCAGATAAAGTAAATACACCCAGATATGTAAGGTATGGGTGGAGCTCTTATTCAGAAGGTAATCTTGTAAATATGGAAGGTCTGCCTGCTTCTACATTTACAACAGAATATTAATACAATAGATATGATTTATAAAAGAGGACTAATATTAGTTTTTTTCCTAAACGGATTATTATCATTTCTGTTTGCAGAATCATTACAGAATGATACACTGATTTGGGAACCAAAAGTTATAGGTATTCCTCCTAGTGATGCATATATTGGCCTGTCTCTGCTTGAAACAGGTGAGATCAGACACTACAATTATGGAGAACAAGCTGATAAAGGTTCATTTTATCTTTCAAGCAATGATAAAGGGCTTACATGGACAAAAGTAAACATACCCGACAACATTCCGTTTGCAGATACTCGCAGCCCTGTCAGTGGTGAATATTTAAGATTGATTTCATCGCCGGGTATGGGCACTTATGCTATTCGCACTAACGGAGGACTAAATGGAAGCAGAGAGCTTATTAAGGTGTCCGACTCTATGGGCATTATGTTGAAACCGCCGGTTTTTATAAGAAACGGCAAGCGTGTAGTTGTTGCCGGACATTATGGTTTACAGAGAGGGCTCCCCAGAGCATGTTTTACATTTATTTCCGATGATGATGGTCACACTTGGAAACGCTCATCACTTGTCACAACCCCAGATCATGCGGGAGGGCTATTTCATAACGGAATCCGCTGGAATCACGGTGCTGCAGAACCTACTGTAATAGAGCTTAAAGACGGAAAGCTATGGATGCTGATTCGTACTTCTCAGGATCATCACTATCAGTCTTTTTCAAATGATGGTGGTGAAACATGGAGTGATGCTACCCCCTCACCTTTCTATGGTACAATTACAATGCCTACTATTGGCAGATTAAAGGATGGAAGAATACTTTTCCTTTGGTCGAATACAACTCCTCTGCCTGAAGTAAATAACACTACGGGAGTATGGGATGATGTTTTCACTAACAGAAATGTAATTCATGCTGCCATATCTTCAGATGAAGGTAAGAGCTGGCAAGGCTTCCGCGAATTATACCTTGACCCCAGACGTGATGCAGAAGATTTTGGAACTATACCGGGTATTGATAAGAGTGTTCACCAAAGTCAGTTTATAGAACTTGACACAGGGGAGGTTTTAGTTTCACTTGGTCAGCATCCCTTACATAGAGTGATGTTGAGATTTAATGCAGACTGGCTATATGAAAAAGAGCGCTATTGCGATTTTTCTGATGGACTGGATCAATGGAGTGTATTTAGCTACTACAAAGGTATTGTGGGTCATTGCGGATACAATCGCAAAGCAGGTTGTAGTTTAGAAGACGGGAAGTTGTTGGTAAAATATATTCAAGATGATTCACTTCTTACCTCTGTGAGAGGTGCAGTGTGGAACTTTCCTACATTTTATAAAGGAAAACTATCTCTATCAATTGTGTTCAACGACTTAAACAGTCAAGGTGAGCTTTTGCTAAACGACAGGTGGTTTAATCCTACTGATACTACTGCTGTACATTTTGCACCTTTCAGTCTTACTTTAAACAGAAAGAATTTAAAAATACGAGATACTAAACCTCACTTAATTGAGATTGAGTGGGATCTAAATAATGCTAAACCTACTGCTGTGGTTTATGTAGATAATCGTAAAAGAGTGACTTTACCACTTTCCAATAAATCGCAACATGGAATTTCATACCTTCATCTCCTGAGCGACAAGGTAAAGAACGACAAAGGTTATTTAATTGAATGGGTGAAAGCTGAAGAACTTTAAAAAAATTGAGATGAAACTAATCAACAATATACTTTTAGTATTATTATCAATATCAATACTCCTGTCTTGCACAAAAGTAAAAAATGACGAGACACTGAAATTACTTCCTATGCCTCAAAATGTGGAGGTTAACTGGTCACAAAAACATCAGCTCAAGAATGGGGAGATTGATCCGGATATCATTTTAATAAAGAACGTAAATTCTATTCCTGAAGCTGCAATTAATCAGGAAGAGGCTTACAGGCTGATTGTCACAACTGATTCTGTTGTAATAGAAGCAACAGGAGATAAAGGAATCTATTGGGCAAAACAAACTTTAAATCAACTGGTATTACAGGCAAAAGAGTCTGATCAATCAATACCGATGGTTGAGATTACCGACTGGCCTGCATTTCGTGTGCGCGGCTTTATGCATGATGTGGGCAGAAGTTTTATTTCAGTTGGTGAGCTTAAGAAACAGATAGCGCTTTTGTCTCAATATAAGATAAATGTATTTCACTGGCATCTGACTGAGAACCAAGGATGGCGACTGGAAAGCAGACGTTTCCCTCAACTTAACGACAGTAGCAGCTTTACACGTTTACACGATAAATATTATACTATTGAAGATGCTCATGAAATAGCAGAATGGGCTCGTAAGCACAATATGATGCTTATACCAGAGATTGATATGCCAGGGCATAGTGAAGCTTTTGTAAGGGCTATGGGAGTTGATATGCAATCTCTGGAAGGGACAAAAATCCTAAAGGAGCTGATGGAAGAGATTTGCACAGATGTTTTTCCTGATGTCGAATATATACATATCGGAACAGATGAAGTACAGTTTACTAATCCTGATTTTGTTCCGGAAATGGTTAAGCACATTAGGGGATTTGACAAGAAGGTAATTTCATGGAACCCAGGCTGGAACTATGAGACCGGAGAAATAGATGCCACACAACTATGGAGTTACAGAGGTAAGGCACAACCCGGAATACCTGCCATAGATTCTCGTTTTCACTACATAAACCACTTCGATCCGTTTGGTGATATTGTTGCACTTTATAACAGCAGAATATACAATCAAGTACAAGGCAGCGATGATATAGCAGGATCAATTCTTGCAATCTGGAATGACAGATATCTGCCAACAGAAAAAGACATTATGCTTCAAAACTACTTCTATCCAAACATGCTGGCGTTTGCAGAACGCACATGGAGAGGTGGCGGCTCTGAATACTTTGACAAAAATGGTGTAATCCTGCCGACAGATGAAAATGATCCTGTATTCATAGAATTTGCTGATTTTGAACAAAGATTACTTTGGCATAAAAAGTACAATTTTGCAAATGAGCCTTTTCCGTATGTGAAACAAACAGACGTAAAATGGCTTATTACAGACCAGTTCCCAAACGAAGGAGATCTTGAGATGTCTTTTCCTCCTGAAGAAGAGATAAGTGATAGTTATACTTATAAAGGACAGAACTATGGCGTTAAGCCGGCAACAGGTGCCGGGATATATTTGCGACATGTATGGGGTGACATAGTCCCTGCTTTTTATGATAACCCTCAGGAAAATCATACTGCTTATGCATATACATGGGTATGGTCACCCAAAACACAAAAGTTTGGTTTATGGGTGTCTACACAGGATTATAGCAGATCAGAAGCTGATTTGGCTGCACCGCAAGGCAAATGGGATTATAGAGGTAGCCGTATTTGGATAAATGATGAAGAACTGCCGGCTCCTGAATGGGATAATATCCACACAGAAAAGACAAACGAGATTTCACTTAAAAATGAAAATTTCACTGCTCGTGAACCAATATCAGTGGAGCTAAATAAGGGTTGGAATAAGGTTTTAATAAAACTGCCTGTAGGGAAATTCAGCACTCCGGAAGTCAGACTACAGAAGTGGATGTTTACTTTTGTTTTTGTAACAGCTGATGGTAAAGATGCTATGTCGGGGCTAATTTATAATCCATCCAAAATAAAAAAATAGATTTTGTAAATGAATTACATTATTTCTCACATTACACGATTATTATTAGTTGTTTTAATTACAATTATCCCTTTATCGTGCAATGAAACCAAAAGTAAATCAACAAAAAACAAAACAATGAATATCAACTGGAAAAAATTATCAACCAACGGTTTGACTGGTGATCTCAACAAAGGTGTTTCTGCAGCGTATGCTGCACTGATTGATGGTAATCTGATTGTAGCAGGAGGCGCTAACTTTCCCGGTAAGCTGGGATTTGAAGGAGGTTCAAAAGCATTTTATGATGAAATAATGCTATATGACGATATTGCTGAAGAATGGAGAGTTATTGGACATCTGCCAACAGCTTCAGCATACGGAGTGTCGGTTCCTGTTTCTGAAGGTGCACTCTGGATTGGTGGTAACAATGAAAAAGAATCATTAAAGTCTTGTTACCAAGTATCGCTTACTTCAAATAATGAAATATCACTCAAGACTTTTCCCGATCTACCGTCTCCGATGGATAATTTCTATGGTTGTTCAATCGGAGATTTAGTATTTGTTGCAGGTGGAAATGTTAACGGTAAGCCATCTAATTCAATTTATAGTATAAACACTAAGACAGACAGTGCGTGGACTAAACTTGATGATTATCCCGGAATTCCCCGTGTGCAGCCTGTACTTTCATCAGTTGAGAAAGAAGACAGAATATACATTTACCTTATGGGAGGCTTTTTTGGTGGTAATGATAATCAAGAACCTGCAATGGCAACAGATATATTAAGATATGATGTTGCTGACAAAGTGTGGTCTAAAGCAGGTGAACAAGTTGATTCTGCAACAGGAGAACCTTTCTCACTTGGAGGGGCTGCAGCATTTTCAATTGACAACAGATATATTTTATGCATAGGTGGGGTTAATTATAATATCTTCCTTGATGCAATCACTACTCAATATAATATTGGTTCGAATACAAAATTAACTCCTGAGGAAAAGAAGGAGGAGAACCTCAATTTTTCTAAACATTATATGACGCAACCTGTAGATTATTATAAATTTAATACTGAATGCAGGGTATTCGACATATTTACTAGCGAATGGAAAACTATTGACAATACACCTGATGCAGCACGTGCAGGGGCAACCGTTGTATATGAAGGAAATAAGTTTTATGCAATACAGGGTGAACTAAAACCCGGTTTACGCAGTGCGGAAACCTTTATGGGTGAAATAATTATAAATGTTAAATAATAAATACAACACAGATGAGAAATAGTAAATATTATCCTTGGATAGTTGTAGGATTACTTTGGTTTGTAGCACTACTAAACTATCTCGACAGACAGATGCTTTCTACCATGCAGTCTTCAATGCAAATAGATATTCAGGAACTGGCTATTGCTGAGAACTTCGGAAGGATTATGGGTATTTTCCTGCTTATTTATGGGTTAATGAGCCCTGTGGCAGGATTAATTGCAGATCGCGTAAATCGTAAATGGCTAATTATAGGCAGTTTATTTGTCTGGTCCGCTGTTACTTGGGGAATGGGATACGCTCAGACCTATAATCAGGCTTATTGGTTAAGAGCACTTATGGGTGTAAGTGAAGCACTATATTTACCTACCGGATTAGCCATGATAGCTGATTTTCATAGTTCGAAAACGAGATCCCTTGCAATAGGAATTCACATGTCAGGACTATACACCGGTCAGGCTTTAGGTGGTTTTGGAGCTACCATTGCAGCCAATTACTCCTGGCAAACAGTATTTCATTGGTTTGGTATAATAGGAATAATATATGCTGTAATATTGATATTTATGCTTCATGACAAAGAAGGTCATGCAGGTACAAAAACCGCCAAATTAAATGTAAACCCACAATCAACTCCGATTAAAAAAGAATCTGTTTTCCGTTCTTTGGGAGTGATTTTAGGTACAGTTTCCTTTTGGATAATGTTGTTCTATTTTATGGCACCAAGTTTTCCCGGTTGGGCAACAAAAAACTGGCTCCCCACACTTTTCTCTGAAAACCTGGGTGTTGAAATGGCGAAAGCAGGACCAATGGCTACAATATCAATTGCAATTGCCTCGTTCATAGGTGTACTTATTGGAGGACCGTTATCCGATAAATGGGTACAAAAAAATATTCGTGGAAGAATATACACCAGTGTAATCGGATTATCTCTTACTATCCCATCACTTATACTGCTGGGCTATGGTCATAGTCATGCAGGACTGATAGGTGCAGCAATGCTGTTTGGAATAGGTTACGGTATGTTTGACACTAACAATATGCCAATATTATGTCAGATAATTCCCCAGAAATACAGAGCTACGGCATACGGAATAATGAACATGATGGGGGTATTTGCGGGTTATATAGTTACACTTATGCTTGGAAGTTCAACTGATGCCGGAAATCTCGGAGCAGACTTCAGTAAACTTTCAATTGTAGTGCTGGCTGCTGTAATACTGATGCTTGCATTTGTAAAACCAAAACATGAGCTTACATATTCACAAGACAAGAAAAGTGAATAATTGACATTTAGAAAAATAATAACAACTGAATAAAAAAACATCAATTATGAAATTTGAAAAAATAAAAGGTTTAATAGTTGCGCCTTTCACTCCTTTC
>DHCC01000070.1:13845-14035 GCA_002398875.1 Bacteroidales bacterium UBA4912
TCTTTATAAATGGCTCATCAGGCGAAGGTTACATGTTGACTGTTGAAGAACGCATGAAACTCGCAGAAAAATGGATCTCTGTTGCACCTAAAGGATTTAAGGTTATAGTTCATGTTGGTGCTACCTGTATAAAAGACAGTTTTAAACTTGCTCAACATGCCCAGGAAATAGGTGCATTCGGTACAGGTGC
>DHCC01000066.1 GCA_002398875.1 Bacteroidales bacterium UBA4912
CCGAAATGGCCTTGCTTTCAATCTCAAGGGAACGAATAGCCATCTGAAATGATTTGTTATTCATGATTTAAGAAAATAAGATCGTTCTGTTCTTTATTAATGTTAACTGTCAACTGATTCCAGTTGCTCAAATCATCGTAAATGTTCTGGCAGTACAGGTTATCCCTTCCAGCCATTCCTGCGTATTTAACGGCATTTTCTGCCGGTTCTCCGTCAAGTATCGCTGTAAGAAATGCTGCCACAGCGGTATCCCCAGCTCCCGAGGCATTTACAATTTTGGAATGATCAGCGGCATATGCATTGCACCATATTTCGCGGTGATCCCAGGACTTGTGCGCCAGCGTGAAGGCTTTCGTTCGGTTGATATCCGATATATCACCGGTAATCAGGTATGCCCCCCGGTGTCCCATTTTGATGAGCAGAATTTTCACTCCTGCATCGATCATTTTTTTCCCAACCTCTCTTACTGTTTCCACCGGGACTTTATCGACAAAATCGTCGGAACCGGGCATTGCGTCGATCTCTGCATATTTCTCAGGCATCATGGTCTGAAGCAGCTCCTCGATGCTGGGTACAAAAATATCAACGGAGGGCAATGTGCGTTTCATTATTTCGGGCCAGTTCACTTTTCCTGATTCACTGTCAGGGTCCGGCAGACTAAAATCGAGAGACGTTACAATTCCCATTTCCTTTACTTTTGCATACATCTCCGACAGTTGTTGCCCGTTATTCAGGTAAAATTGCTTGAGCAGGGGTGGGTACCCGAAATGGAATAACCTGGAATTCGCAACAGCATCAAAGTCGATATGGGTCAAGTCAAAAAACCGGTTGCAACCTGGCGATTCAAGGAATATCCTGTCGATTCCCTTGGGTGCCAAAACAATACTGAAAGCCGTACCCGATGCCTTTGTTATTTGGATACCTTCTGCGGCACCGTATTTGTTTAAACTTGCAATGGCAATCGTTCCAATGAAATCATCCCCGGTAAGTCCATTCAAAAAAACCTTTTTACCTAGTTTTTTCATTGCCAGTCCCGTGTTAGGTACGAGACCGCCCAGCACAAAGTCCATCCCTTCGATTTCAATTAATTTACCGGGAATGAACAGGTCGGCAACATTTTTAAAGTTGTCATTTTTACTAAACCCGGGCAACATGTCAACGCATATATATCCGGCAATAACGGCATCATATTTTTTGATATTCATACTACGCTTGCATTACATTACGTTAATGCCGTTTAAATAGCAATAGTCTCTCAGAACTCCGGTATTGTCGCCGTATGAGATGATGTAGTGTTGTCCTGAAATGTGTTGCGCAAACTCCTCTACCGGTATTTCGGTAACAATCTCAAGGCTTGGCAATTGAGGGGCAGGATCATCCCATCCGGCCTCTTCCCATTTCATAAGTCTACCTTCTCCCCTGCATAGATGCATGGTATATTCAGTACCTGTATTGGATAACCTGGCCAGTGTCAATTCGCCTGTTTTCAATGTTGAGATATTCAATACGCCTCCGCTGATATTTCCGAATGAAGCTCCGGTAACTCTTACTCTTCCATCAACTATTTCAGCAGGGACAAAATCTGGCACGCCCATCAGCACACTGTTTTCAAAAAACTCGTAATATTCTAGATAAGCAGCACATTGTCCTGTTAATTGTTTAACTATTAATTGGGTCACGGCTCCCATGGAGTCATTTTCGGGAATGGCACACAGATTTAATTCATCGGATAAGAGCATAAAAATCATGGCGGGTGGAAAACCCATGAGACTTTTCATGCCGTCAACATCTTTTAGAGATATTGCACTGAAATTGTTATAAGTAGCTATTTTCTTGATTGCCAAGTAATAGGATATCCCCTTTTTCAAGAAATTTTCATCTACGGGTTTAGTAAACTCCCATTCATTCTTGATTTTATCTAAAATTTTTTGGACTTCTTTTTGGTCAACTATCTTGCTTTCATTAACCATTTCCAGCATTTCGAAATATTCAATTTCGACACCAATTTTTTCTTTCAATGAAAGTCCTTCATATAACGTATTATAAAGTTTCATATCTCTAAACCCCATCATGCCAATCTTGGTCTTTCTGACATTTTTTATAGCAGAAGCTGCTACGGTGAAATTCTTGATTTTATCCAACGGGGAGAGTTTCCCTATTACATTATATACATACCTGAATTTATAACCAAGGTCTTCAAATACTTTTCTCAAGGCGGTTGTTCCCGCTTGGGGGGCAGGAGTAATAACTCTTCCATTTTCTCTTTCTCCTGCAAGTCCCCACAACAATATAGGCTTATCTCTGAATTCCTCGGTGATTGAGATTACTGCATGTGAAGGTATCCAGCCTGCCAGACATATAATGAGTGAATCGAAACTCTTACCCTTTAGTTCACTAATAGCCCTCCGGACATCTTTGCCTTCAGGGTCGTCAGTTACATGATCGGTTGATATTACCTCGATGCCAAGGGATTTTACTTCTTCCCTTGCTTTGTTACACATTGTTTTAATCAATTCCTGTGGTGAATTGATTTCTCCAAATCCTACAAATGCGGTTTTAACTGAATTTTCTATCATACTATTTTTTTATTATAATTAATAATCCCAAGAAATATCACATAGCAGAGACATAACAACGGAACAATAAAAGCAAATGTTATATTGGTGAGATCAGCCAGACTTCCCATTATCAATGGGATAAAAGCACCTCCTACAATCATCGTAACCATTAATCCAGATAGTTCATTCTGATGATTGGGCATGTGATCAATTGTAATTGAAAAAATAAGTGGAAAGATATTGGCAAAGCCAATGCCAATAATAAGAATACCAATGAGTGCCATTGTTAATGAGTTTGTAAACAATATGGTTAGGACCCCAATTATGGCAACTAATCCAGTAACGATCAGCAAACGAGTGGGGGAAATATATTTCAAAATATAGGAACCGAAAAATCTACCCAGAAAAATTGGAAGATAAAACAGCGACCAGCTTATTACAAGACCCAGTTTTTCAACTGATATTCCGAATTTATCACTTAACAAGATAGGAGCATGTGAAGCCAGGGCAATTTCAACCCCGCAATAGATGAAAATTCCAAAAACCATGGCTAACACATACCCGTTCTTGAGTAATTTTAAACACGATTTTAACGTTGCATGATGTGTCTTTTCCTGCTTTACCTCACGTATTTTGGCCAGATTAAACCACAGCATGGCTACTAGCACGATAAATGCATTTACAGGGAACAATATACTCCAGTCAAGCCCAAACAGGTTAAACATTAGTGGGGGCACCAAGAATCCCAGGGAAGAACCGACAGTAATAAACGATTGTGCCCTTGATAAATTTTTTGAATATTCTCCCTCTTCGGAGATATCCCGGACGAAAGGGTTGCCTCCAACCTGCAAGATTGCTCCTCCGGCTCCAATAAGCAATACTGCACTGAGAATCCGATAAAACTGTCCTAATGAGGTTGAATCTACTACCATATTTCCGTACATCCCTGACAAAATAGGAATCATTAACCCTGCAAACATAATTCCCAGCCCAAGGTTTAAAATAAAAACTTTCCCTTTTTTGTCCTGTAAAACACCCATCGGAATGGAAAGCAAACCGAACAACAGATAGCCTAGCAAAGGCAATAACGTGGCAACAGTTATGGAGAGAGCGAAAGATTCACGGGCCAGGCTCACCATCGGCCCAGCCGCATCTACCATGCCCATTGATACGAAAATTAAGTAGATCGGTAAGAATTTTTTGAGACTCATAAGTTTATTCTTTAGTTTCCCAAAAAGAATTAATGATATTGATAATCTCATCTACAAGTAGTTGTCCACCAACTGGCCCTACTTTATTGACCATAGCACTATACCCTCTGTATCCATCGCCCTCAATAGCTTTTTGGGTGGGAAGATAACCTTCACCATCTCCACTGCTTAATTGAACAATAAATGTTTGTTTTGCCTTACTTCTACCTTCTATTCTGAAACCATAATCCATATAAAGTTCAAAGGGATTAGTTGCGAAAGCTACATCTCCAAGCCGAAGTACATGTAATTCGACCGAACAAAATGGGTGTTGATCCTGTTCCTCGTACTGCTGAACAAGCGCTTCCTGCTTTTTCACAATTCCAAAATCAGATAATTTATTGTCCCAGGGGCCATAATCTTTGATTTTTTCATTATCTTCTATTTCTTTCAAAAATCTGTTCCAAGCTGTTTCCGGTGAGTCTGGGTCTGCCGGTTCTTTGGATCTGATTTTTTTTACAATTGCTAATGCTTTATTATACTCTTCTTTACTGTATTTTCTTGTGGGAAGGTTTAAATTTTTTACAGCATGTTTAAAAACTACTTCATTTTCAATATTTCTTCTTGCTTCAGGATAGGCTTCATCAAACGCCTTTGCCAGTCTTTTCCCTATTTCAACAATACCTGGAATATCCCACATATTGGGTTCATTGGATTTGTAACCGCGAGGAAGATCACGTGGTGATATGTCACCTGCTGCACTTATTTGGGGTAGAATATGTACCTCGCGAGAAAACTTTTTATTTAGATATTTTCTAACTTCACTCCAATAATCAGCTGAAACGTAATATTTTGCTTCAGTAACTTGAGCAGGACAAGCAACATTCATAACAACTCCGGTAAGATCTTTATTTTTATCCCACAAAAAAAGCATGTCAACACCTGAATCCTCCGGCCCTTCCAGTCCGATAAAATCTTCTCTGTCAGTAGAACCATACATTTCTGTGGAACCATTAGCATATTCAACCCTCCTGTTATGTCCAACAACAGCGTAGCGCAACTCCCGACTTATCCCTGCAGGTTGCCTGCTTTCCCAAGCAGAAATAGCCACTTTACTTAATTTATCAAGTAGCATTTTCCTGTCTTTACTTGTTATTCCAGTATCAAAAGATGAATGTGTGTGCGTTGCATTTAAAAAAAGCTTTTGAAGATTAAATCCGGGAATCTTTCCTTCTAACTTTTTTCGCAATGAATCCTGTAAACCATCATTAAAACCGACAACATCCACTGAAATCATTATGGCCTGCTCCCTATTACCTTTATCTATAGACTCTATAGCAAGTGCAGTTACCATCAATGGGCTTTGTACATACTCTGATATTCGTTCATAATATTGGCCCTGTAATGATACAGGGCCTTCAGGGGTAATGTCTTCTATTGCCCAACCAGCAAGAATATTCTGAGCATTGACACTTTGAACATTAGCAAAGTTCAACAAAGTTAACACAACCGCTAAACTATAGAGTATAAACTTAATTTTTTTCATCTGACTTTTACATTTAAAGAAGTTATAATGTCACTATTTATTTAATTTTATTAGATTTTGGGAGATGACATTTTTAATTTTATTTTCATCAATATTATACGTAATAATCTTATCTTCATTTCCTCTATACAAACCATTTATGAAGCTGCAATCAGCAATAGCTTCTTCAATTAAAATTAAAGAACGACCATCACCGATAATATTCATGGCGTGGATATTATTAATTTTCCCCGGTTGAGAATCTTTACCATATCCCTTGCCTCCAACAAGCATGGCATTAAATCCCCCTTCGAATATTATTCCATTGATATACACATTATTAATGCTGGCTACATCGTTTGCCCGAATGGCAATTGCACGAGTTAAACTTTTGCATACAATATTTGTAATATAAATATTTTCAGTATCATCTTCTGGGCCTCTCCATCGTGTGGATGTTACCATTGTGGAGTTAAATGTTCCTCCTACATTATTCTCTGAATGTAAACCAAGGGTTGACAATGCAATAAAATCATCTTCTGTAGTGCCCGAAATATTATCAATTCTGAAGTTTTTACAACCGTGACGGAGGTCAATTCCGTCCCTGTTCCTAATGAATACCTCTTTTCCATTCACCAATTGAGAACTAGGACAGTCAAATGTTATATCTGAAATTTCCGCGTTTAATGTACGCTCAAAACTCACAGCCCAAGCATGTGCATTTTTAATATTGACATTCTTCAGTTTAAAGCCATCAACAAAAGCCATTAGAATCATAATATTGCGCCAGTCACCTTTTTGTTTAATGCCCTCCTTCCCTGCGTCACTTCCATAACTTACTCGACCCGACTGGTTTTCAGAAACCAGTGTCCTCGCACCATCACCCGTAGCTCTCGGGTTATCAGCACCTATCAATAAAACATCACCTATACCTATTATGCTGATTTTTCGATTCCATTCCGGATCGGTAATACCTAGACCTACATTATCACTGCGAAACATATTGTCCCTGCAGCTATCAGATAATTGAATAGTACAATTTTCGAGTATAACTTCTATATCGGATGGCAATAGTATGGCACTATCCAATAACCAAATATTAGTACCATTGGAGTTAGCTGCAGGTATAACAACTTTTCCTGTTGTTTCTGACGCTTTTTTGACAGCTGCCTGAATTCTTTCTGTATCACTCCCTTTAAATTGATTGGGAGTGATATCAACAATTTTTTGTTCAGAACAGCCGATCAATAATAGTAAAAAAAGGATCAAAATCCATTGACTTTCCAGTTTGCTTTGCATAATTTAACAATTTAACAATTTAATAATTGATTTCTTTACACTCTTAACCCTGTGTAATAAGATTATTTAATTGAGAGTTACATGAGTTCGACTTTAATAACGCCTAACGAGATGGTAACCCCAAAATAGATTGATAAAAGGAAGTTCCAACTTAATTGGAGCTTCCTTTTATCGAAAAGAATTTAATAGCCTGGGTTTTGCCACATATAGTCACTGTCTGAGTTCACATCTAATTCACGTTGAGGTATTGGAAAAATAAGTTGATATTCTTCCATATTATATTTTCCACCTCCACCTTCATCGGTGCGTTTAAAGTGATTATTCATTACTTCCATAGCTTTACCGGACCGAACTAGATCGTACCATCTTAAGTATTCTCCTGCAAATTCAAGTCGACGTTCTTGAAATATCGCTTCTCTAAAAGCTTCTTTTGAGGGAATCGTTACTGAAGTAAGTGGGGCAATATTAGCTCTATTTCTGACCTCATTTAAAATCGAAAAAGCTTCTCCATCAGGAATATAACTTTGCTCATTTAAAACTTCTGCATACATCATCTTTATATCCGTATAACGTAATACAGGCATGTTTAACGCGTAATCTGATTTACTAGTAGGCTTTGTTCCTTGGGCATATTTGATATAAAATACAGAAACAGTATCTACAACACCTTGTAAAGTTGTATAGCCTTTTCGAAGATTAAATTTAGATCGGAGATCCCCGTTTTCATAAGCATTATATAATGTTGGAGATACGAGATTCGCACCAGATACACCTCCCCACGGAAATAACGAATCATAAACAAACTCATGTACAGCTTTGGCAACCCATGAATTTCCTTGTCCAATATCGCCAGACATGAATTGTACCTGAAAGACATGCTCAGGGCTGTTATCATATCTATCTATAAAACAATGTGAATATTCTTCCGCTAAATAATATTTACTTGAATTAATAATTTCTTCTAACAAAGGTTTTGCCAAAGCGTGTTTATTTTGGAATAAAAGTAAACGAGCATTCATACCTTGAGCAGCGTATTTTGTTGCTCTCCCCAAATCTTTCGCAGACCACTCACTTGGTAATAAAGATGCTGCTGTTGAAAAATCCTGAGCTGCAAAATTTAAAGTTTCTTCTTGGGTACTTCGGGGGGTAACTTTTATTTCATCTACTTTCTTTACACCATCAATCAAAGGAACACCTCCATATATAAACCCTAAATAAAAATATGCATAACCCCTTAAAAAGTATGCTTCACCCTTTATGTAAGATTTCCTATTTTCATCTTTGAAAGAAGTATTGTCAATATTGTCTAAAATTAAATTACAACGACTAATTAAAATCCAAAAATTATTCCATACATTAGACAGCAACGGTGTTGCTTCTGTATCTTGAAAGCGATGAACTCGATTGTGATCATAACTATTGATGGGATCATCCTGGATATTATCGCTTCTACACTCAAGTAGGTTAATTATGTCGCCACTGTGTAAACTTCTTAGTGGTGCATAAGCACCGTTAATGGCTATTTCAAAGTCTTTTTCTGTTTGATAGAAACTTCCAGCATTATAAGTAGAAATGGGGCTTAAATCTAAATAATCGCTACATGAAATTCCTGATAACAAGAAAATTGCAATCAATAATATATTCGTTTGTTTTCTATAATTTTTCATATCACAGAGTTTAAAAATTTAAATCAATTCCAATACTGTATCTCCTCGATAATCCATAAGTTGCATTATCAACTCCTGCAGAAGTTGTTTCGTTTCCCCAATTTGAAGATTCAGGAGAAGGTCCTATATAATTGTCCCATGTGAATAAATTATCCCCCATTACATAAATTCTGAGATTATTAAACCCAAAACGTTGACTTAGTGATTTGGGAAGATTGTATCCTAAGGTTAAGTTCTTGATTCTTAGAAAAGAAGCATCATACACATACCAATCTGAGAATCCAGGATTACTACCAAAACGCATATTAGATTTTCCATCAAACGATAAATCTACACTTGCTAAGTAGGGATTTTGAGGATATGGGTTTTCACCGTTAGGAGAATCAGGTTTATATGAATTAACCCAATGTTGTAAGGAATTCATTCCTTGAAATTGCCCTCCATCGAAGTATCGATGAGCAAGATGCCATATTTTTGAGCCAATTTGACCTTGCAATAAAATATTTAAATCAAAATTACCATATTTAAGACTATTATTTAATCCAAAAATCAAATCAGGTTGATTGTTACCTATTATCGTCAAATCATTCGAATCAATTTTTCCATCTTTATTGACATCCACAATTTTTGTATTACCAGCTTCCTGTCCCTTTACAATAGGAACAAGAGGATTTCCGTTTGCGTCAAAATCTTCAGGCATTAATAATCCATCTGTTTTGTACATATAGAAGCTTCCAATTGCTTCACCGACTTTAGTAATAAAGGCTGGACTGCTAAAAGCTGAGATGATAATCGGAGCATCATCTATTCCCAATTTTTTTACCTCATTTGTATTCTTTGATAAGTTTAAGGAAGTTATCCAATTAAATTTGTTCTTTCTAATATTGTGAGTCGTCAGTTCAAACTCCCATCCTCTATTCTGCACTTTACCCAAATTAGAACGCATAGAACCATGCCCTGTCATATAAGAAACATTGCTATTCAAGAGCATATCCTTTGTATCATCTATGTAATAATCAAGATTAGCTTGTATCCGATTATTAAATGCAGAAAAATCTAAACCAATTCCCTTGGTGACTTTAGTTTCCCAACCAAGATCGGGATTACCAAATGATGAGGGAGCTAAACCGTTGGCTACAACCCCATTAAAGTTGTAATTTGCTATGCCTAACGCTGCAATATGTTCATAATTACCAATATTGTCATTACCGGCAACTCCAGCCATTATCCTCAACTTCAAAAGATCTAACCATTCGAGATTTTGCAAAAATTTTTCTCTATCTATTTTCCATCCAACAGATGCGGATGGAAACCAACCCCATTTGGTATCACGTCCAAACCTCGAAGAACCGTCCCTACGTAGATTAAGTGTTAATAAGTATTTATCGTCAACATTGAAATTTAATCTACTAAAGAAGGACGCAATTGCATTTTTTGCTTCTGTTGTTGAACCATCTGTTTTGGTTGATGCAACGTTGAGAGTGTAGATTAAATCATTGGGATAATCCTTTGCTGCAGCAGATATAAAATAAGATTTATTACTTTCATAACTTTGACCTACCAATAAATTAATATCAAATAGTGATTTTATTTTTGGAGCAAAAACTAATGTGTTTTGTATCGAAGGATTATAATTCTGGCTCACGCTTGCATTCCCGTAAGATGGATTACCTACATTAACATTTTTGGGTTTGAAGAATGAATTTTGAGATTCAGTATAATTATACCCGAATTGTGATCTAAAAGAAAGAGAACTTGTTATCTTTAATTCTCCCCATACATTAGTAAGTACTTTATTAATTTTGTCCTCCCTGTGAGTTTGTTTTAATTCTTGGATAGGATTTACGTATGCAAATGCACCTTCTGTATATCCTGTTTCTTCTGTATTTCCGTCGATTGGAACAATTGGAGGAAAAACAGCTCCTCTATGAATACTGCTTACTCCCGTTATCGGTTGTTTTGTGGAAAATGAAGGGGCTATATTCATCCCTATTTGCAAGTTATCTGCTACGTTAAGTGTCGTATTTAACCTAAAATTAAACCTGTCATAACCTGTTTCAATCAAAATACCATCTTGTTTCATATATGACCCCGAAATAAGAAAAGTCCCAATATCTCCACCTCCCGAAACACTTAAATTATAGTTTTGTATAGGTGCTATTCTGTATAATTCAGCTTGCCAATCTGTATCAGGCAGTGACTCAGGATCGTTTAACCAACTTTCCGGAATTTGTTCAGCGGCCGTGCGAGCGCTCATAGGATCTGATAAGCTTCCACCTCTTCTCAAATAACTCATGTTTTTTGCCCAAATATTGTAAGCCAAAAACTCATCCCTGTTCATCAAATCGTAAACACCATCAACCTTTTGGAGCCCATAATATGCATTAAAATTAAAAGTTGGTTTTTGTTTTGCACCATTTTTTGTTGTAATCAGTACTACACCATTAGCACCACGCGCTCCATAGATTGCTGCAGATGAAGCGTCTTTTAATACCTCAATTGATTCAATATCATTAAGATTGAAGTCTTGAATATTAGCTACGGGAATTCCATCCACAACATACAAAGGAGCATTTGATGCGTTGATTGTACCAATACCTCTAATAGAAATACTTAGTTCTTTTCCAGGTTCACCACTAAGTTCCCTCGCTCTAACTCCGGCTAATTGTCCTGCCAAAGCTTCACCTAAAGTTGCCACAGCCCTTGAATCCAAGGATTCAGATTTAATTTTTGAAACACTCCCGGTAAGATTTTGTTTTTTTACAGTTCCATACCCTACAGCAACAACCTCTTCTAAGCTAATTGATTCTTCTTCCATTCGGACATTAATTATTGTTTGATTTCCTACCACAAACTCTAGTGCTCTCATCCCAATAAATGAAAATACCAATGTCGTGGTCTCAGAAATATTTGTTATAGAATAATTGCCATCGATATCTGTAACTGTACCTTGCGAAGGTTTATCTTTTACAACAATTGTCGCCCCGATAACGGGCTCTCCATTTGAATCGGTAACGGTACCCCTCACGGTTTTCCCTTGCTGTTGAAGAGTTTGCACCAAATTTGTAATTGTGCTTGCGGTTTGTTGGGCCTTTTTCGAGAGAACAATATAGTTTTTCTCAAAATCGTAACCGATATCTGTGCCGCTGAAGGTTTGGTTCAGGCATTCGGATACTTTGTCCGATTTGT
>DHCC01000060.1:0-11368 GCA_002398875.1 Bacteroidales bacterium UBA4912
TGATATTTACTCTCTAAGTCAATTAATCAACTAAAGGAATTTTATATCTTTACAACTGTTTAGCTGAACAAGACAATGAAAAGAGTAATATTTTATTTACTTATCCTTGGAATCTCTTACCTTTCATGTGGAAAATGGGGAAGAAATAATCAAGTGTATGATTTCCCTCAGATAGTGCAAACTGACACTTTGAGAGTACTTACACTTAACACATCAACATCATACTTTATTTATCGTGATCAGCAGATGGGATTTCATTATGATATGATTTCTGATTTTTGCAGGCAACACGGACTTATACCTCAAATTATAGTTGCTGAGAATGCAGATGATATCACTAATATGCTGCTGAATGGTGATGGTGATGTGATTGCCTATAATTTACCTGTTACAAATGAGATGAAGGATTCCTTTTTGTATGCGGGATTCAGGCATATATCTCATCAGGTGTTGATACAGAGGGTCCGACAGGTTGATTCTATGCTTACTGATGTAGTTGAACTTATCGGTAAAGAGGTTACTGTAATTGACAATTCGAAATATTTTGAAAGAATAGAAAATCTGAATAGTGAACTTGGTGGTGGTATAATAATTGATAGGGCTGATAGTGATTCTTTGGCAGCTGAAGACCTGATTCGCATGGTTTCCTCCGGAGAGCTTGAGTTTACTGTTTCGGATGACGATCTCGCAAAGTTAAATCAAACATATTTCAGAAACCTTGATGTACACTTACCCATAAGCTTTGATCAAAGATCTTCATGGGTGGTCAGAAAAGATAGTCCGATACTTGCTGATTCTTTAAACAGCTGGTTTGAGAGAACAAAATCAGAGCCTGTTTATCTTCGAATAGAAAAACGTTATTTTGAAGAGACGAAAGGTTATTCTGAAATCAGACAATTGTCTGTTAATGATAATTTAAACTTGGGTGTAATTTCACCTTATGATGTCTATTTCAAGCGATATGGTGAACAGACCGGCTTGGATTGGCGTTTACTAGCTTCTGTTGCATATCAGGAATCAAGCTTTCAGAGTGAAGGTAGTTCATGGGCAGGAGCTGCCGGCCTGATGGGATTAATGCCTTCAACAGCAGCTTCTTTAGGAGTTGATAATAACAATCTGTATGATCCTGAATCTAACATTCGCGCAGGTTCTGAATATCTGAGGATGCTATATGATGTATTTAGTCCTGTTGAAGATTTGGGAGAGCAGCTAAAAATGGCTCTGGCAGCATATAACGGAGGTATAGGGCATGTTTTTGATGCAAGAGCACTTGCAGAAAAATATGGTGCTGATCCTGATATTTGGGATGGGAATGTTGAAAGATATATTCAGCTTAAACGTCTTGAGCAGTATTATAATGATCCCGTATGCAAGAACGGGTATTTCAGGGGAGATGAAACCGTAAACTATGTTATTGATGTAATTGACAGATGGGAGCACTACAAATTAAGGATTAAAGAATGATGCTTTCAATTATAGTTAAATAAAAAAATCATTATCTTTGTGTTTGTATCAAAGTGAGTAATCTATTGAAATATTGAAAAATGTCAGTCATAATTAAAAAAGTCAGTTCAAAGGATGATTTAATGAAGTTCATCCAATTCGGTATCGATCTATACAAAGAAAATGAATATTTCGTACCACCATTGATTTATGATGAGAGAGCAACTCTTAACAGGAGTAAGAATCCGGCATTTGACCACTGTGATGCTTCCTATTTTCTTGCTTATCGGGAAGGAAAAATAGTTGGAAGAATTGGTGTGTTCATCAATTATAAGTCAAACGAAAGATGGAATCAGAAATATGGAAGATTCGGTTTTGTAGATTTTATAGATGACAATGATGTGGTAGATGCTCTCTTTGGCGCAGCAGAAAGCTGGGCTCGTTCCAGAGGTATGGAGAAAATTCATGGTCCTTTGGGATTTACTGATCTGGATCACGAAGGTATGCTTATTGAGGGATTTGACAGATTGGGTACAATGGCAACAATATACAACTATCCTTACTATCCCAAACATTTGGAAAGAATGGGATACATGAAAGATAAGGATTGGCTGGAATTCCTTATACAGATTCCTTCTGAGGTGCCGGAGCGTTTCTCAAGAATGGCTGACATAGTTAAGAAAAGGTTCGGGCTTATAGTAAAACATTTCGACCGAAAACAGGATGTTTACCCTTACGCAAAAGAGATGTTTAAACTCATAAACAGGGCTTATAAAGATCTTTATGGTTATGTAGAGCTGAGTGAAAGGCAGATAGATTATTATATAGATATGTATATTCCTATGATACGCCTTGAGTTTGTAACATTAGTATTAAGGCAGAATGACAATAAGCTTGTAGGTGTTGGAATTGGATTACCCAGCATGTCGGATGCTCTCAGGAAAGCAAAAGGCAGATTCCTGCCTAATGGGTGGTATCATCTTTACAAAGCTTTGAAAGGCAAAGGGCATAATGGCATACTCGACCTACTAATGGTCGCGGTGGATCCTGAATATCAAGGTAAGGGCGTTAATGCGTTAATGTTTAATGAGTTTATACCTGCTGCAAATAAATTAGGTATGACAATGGCTGAAAGTAATGTTGAACTAGAAGATAATAACAGGGTTCATTCATTATGGAACGGCTTGGAAGTTGAGCAGCACAAGAGGAGAAGAGCCTTTATAAAAAATCTTTAGAGGAGAATAAAAAAAGTGGATGAAATAAATAAAGAGTTAAAGATATTACAAGATAATTATCAGGAAGAAAATATTGTCACACTAGAGTGGAAAGAGCATATACGCCGTCGCCCCGGGATGTATATCGGAAAGCTGGGTGATGGGGCGTCAAGCGACGATGGTATTTATGTTCTTTTAAAAGAGGTTCTCGATAATTCAATCGATGAATTTATGACGGGCTTCGGGAAAACAATAGAAGTTATTGTTGAGAACGAAAGTGTGATTGTGCAAGACCATGGACGCGGCGTACCACTCGGCAAAGTAAAGGATGTTTGCTCTAAGATGAATACGGGTGCCAAGTATGACTCAAAATCCTTTAAAAGATCGGTTGGACTTAACGGTGTCGGGATTAAGGCTGTAAATGCCCTTTCTTCTAGCTTTTCTATGGTGAGCTCAAGAGATGGAATGTCAAAAACGGTGTCTTTCGCTCAAGGTAATCTTTTAAGTGATGGTGATTTAGAAGTCTCAAAAAACTCAAGTGGCACCAGAGTTGAATTTACACCCGACAAAGAAATATTCGGTGAATATCATTATCGTGAAGAGCATATTGAGCCACTCCTGAAAAATTATGTTTTCCTGAATATTGGATTAACAATCAACTTCAATGGTAAAAATTACAGTTCTAAAAACGGTCTTGAAGACCTTTTGAACGAAAATCTGACTTCTGAAGAGTTATATCCAATAATTCATCTTTTCGGACAAGATATTGAAGTTGCCATTACGCATACTAATCAGTACGGCGAAGAGTATTATTCATTTGTAAACGGTCAACACACTACACAGGGAGGTACACATCTTACAGCTTTTCGTGAAGCTACTGCAAGAGTCATAAAAGAGTTTTACGACAAGAATTTTGAATATTCTGATATTAGGAATGGTATTGTAGCGGCTATCAGTATTAAGGTAGAGGAACCGGTTTTTGAGTCACAGACAAAAACTAAGCTAGGCTCTAAGGATATGGAGCCGAATGGTGTCACTATAAATAAGTATATTAATGACTTTCTTAAGAAAGAACTTGATAACTATCTTCACAAACATCCGGATGCTACAGAAATTCTACAAAAGAAAATACAGGATTCAGAAAAAGAGCGAAAAGCTATTGCAGGTGTAACTAAAATTGCCCGTGACAGAGCAAAAAAGGCTAACCTGCATAATAAAAAGCTACGCGATTGCAGAATTCATTATAATGATCCAAAGGGTGACCAGCGTGAAGAGACATCTATTTTTATTACAGAGGGTGATTCTGCCAGCGGATCTATAACGAAGAGCAGGGATCCTAATCTTCAGGCAGTTTTTAGTCTTCGGGGTAAGCCACTTAACAGTTTCGGATTGACTAAGAGAATTGTTTATGAAAATGAGGAGTTTAACCTTCTTCAGGCTGCTCTAAATATTGAAGAAAATATGGATGGTCTACGTTATAATAAGGTGATTATTGCAACTGACGCAGATACTGATGGTATGCATATCAGACTCTTATTACTTACATTCTTCCTCCAGTTTTTTCCTGATCTTATTAAAAAGGGGCATGTTTATATATTTCAAACACCACTGTTCAGAGTAAGGAATAAGAAGAAGACCATTTATTGTTACTCAGAAGAAGAACGTTTAAATGCAATAAATGAACTTGGTCCCAATCCTGAGATAACTCGATTTAAAGGTTTGGGAGAGATATCACCTGATGAATTCAGAAATTTTATTGGTGAAGATATTCGTCTTGATAAGGTAACTATGAAGAAAGAGGACCTGTTTAAAGAGTTGTTAGAATTCTATATGGGAAAAAACACACCTGAACGACAGGCATTTATCATTGACAATCTGGTAGTTGAAGAGGATGTTGTTGCATAAGATATAGTGCTGGTTAATGTTTTGATTCCTTAATGAATTAGGTCACCGTATGATAAGTGTGAAAGGAGATGTTCAAACATCGGATAATTTGAGAGTTGCTGTATTTCCCGGTACATTTGACCCATTTACAATTGGGCATGAGTCGTTGGTCCGCAGAGGTTTATTGCTGATGGACAGGCTTGTTATAGCAATCGGTGTTAATGAATCTAAGAAGTCCTATTTTTCTATAGAGCAGCGAATTGAGATGATTCGCGAGCTTTACAAAGACGAACCACGTGTAAGCGTACAGAGCTACAATACCCTAACTATTGAGTTCGCCCAAAAAGTAGGAGCACGCTACATATTGCGAGGAATAAGATCAGTAATCGATTTTGAATATGAAAAAACTATTGCAGATATGAACCGAACTATTTCAGGAATAGAAACGTTTGTATTATTCACTGAACCGGCCTTAACTCATGTAAGTTCTTCAAATGTCAGAGAGCTGCTGAGATACGGAAGCGATATCAGTAGTTTTATCCCAAAAGGTATGAAATTAAAAATTAAATGACGAGCTATTCCTTGTAATTGCATAGTGATTATTTACACAACAAAGAAAAAGAGATGCTAAACAAAATAATTGGAATTGCGCTTAGTGCGTTCTTTCTATCAGTTAGTGCATTTGCACAATTCAAACCAAGTCCCGAAGGATTAAAACTAGAGCGTACGCTTCAACTTATCAACAATCTGTATGTCGATGATGTAGACACTAAAGAACTTACAGATGCTGCTGTGAGAGCAATGTTGAGTGAGCTTGATCCTCATTCAAGTTACCTTAATGAAGAAGATGTAAAAGCCATGAACGAGCCCTTGCAGGGCAATTTTGATGGTATTGGTATTTCATTTAATATGCTTACTGACACACTTTATGTGATGGAGGTGATCTCAGGAGGACCATCGCAGAAAGTAGGAATCTTGCCGGGCGATAAGATTATATTCGTTGATGACATTCTGATTGCAGGTGTAGAGATGAATAATCAGGATGTTATTAAGATGCTGCGCGGACCAAAAGGTACTAACGTGAATGTAAAGGTGCTTAGACGCGGAGTTGATGACTTAATTGAATTTAGAATTGTCAGGGATAAAATTCCAATTACCAGCATAGATGCTGCATACATGGTCTCAGGTAACATAGGATATATTAGGTTGAGCAGATTTGGCGTTACTTCAGCTGATGAGTTTAAAGAGGCGGAAAAAAAGCTTAGGTCTCAAGGTATGAAACACCTGCTACTTGATCTTACAGATAATGGAGGAGGTATATTACAAACAGCTAATGAGATTGTAGATGAATTCCTCGGCGACGGGAAAGTGATTGTTTATACTGAAGGTAAAAATCAACCCAGATACACTATGAACGCCACAGGTGTTGATGAGCTTAGTGGAGGGAATCTGGTAATTTTAGTAAATGGTGCTTCTGCTTCTGCAAGTGAAATTCTTGCAGGTGCCATACAAGATTGGGATAGGGGAGTAATTGTAGGAAGAAGGACTTTTGGTAAAGGTCTTGTTCAGCGTCAACTGCCTTTACCCGACGGTACAATGATACGCCTTACTGTTGCGAGATATTATACACCTTCCGGCAGAAGTATTCAGAAACCGTATGAAGAGGGCAATATTGAAGCGTATAATCAGGATTTTATAAACAGATATAATCAAGGAGAGTTATTTGATGTAGATAGTATTCATTTTCCTGATTCATTAAAATATAAAACCTTAATAAACGAACGCACTGTATATGGTGGAGGCGGGATAATGCCTGACTATTTTGTGCCCATTGACACTACTTCCGGTACAATGTTGCATGCAAATTTAAATGCAAGAGGCGTAATCAACAGAGTTGCAATTAGTGAAGTTGATAATAACCGAAAAGAACTTTTAATGAATTATCCTGATGTGAATTCTTTCAATGAAGGGTATGAAATTACTGAAGATTTACTCAACAAATTAAAAACTATTGCCGATGAGGTTGACGTTGAATGGAACGAAGAAGAGTTCCTGCAATCACAAAACCTGATGTTTGTTCAGTTAAAAGCCCTGATAGCACGTGACCTATATGATTCATCAGCTTTCTACAGGATTATTAATGATGAAAATGATATTTACCTTGAAGGTCTTAAGATAATTTCCGACGATAATCGTTACAAGGAATTGTTGCAAGGAACATAAGTTAGATAAGTAAACTAAATGCTTACTAACTTCTGATTTTACCAATGAAATATATTTAACCAAAAACATAAGGATATGAATTTTGATTACAGTAAGCTTCGGGTAAGAGAGGGCTCAAAAATCCGTCTTAAAGACTTCCCGACACTTGAGGATGGAGGTTTTACCAAGAAAACTGCAAAAGAAGAGATTAAGAAAAACATCAAGGAGCTTAAAAAGTTTCAGGAGATGTTCTATGCAGATGACCGATATTCGCTTTTAATTATTTTGCAAGCACGAGATGCTGCCGGTAAAGATGGTGTGATCCGACATGTTATGTCGGGAATCAATCCTCAGGGTTGTATGGTTCATAGTTTTAAAACTCCAACTAAGAATGAATTGGAGCATGATTATTTCTGGCGTCATTATAGAGCATTGCCTCAACGGGGCATGATAGAGATCTTTAATAGGTCTCATTACGAAAATGTACTTGCAACGAAAGTTAACCCTCAATGGATCTTGAATGAGCGAATTCCCGGATACGGGTCAGTCGATGAAATCAATCAGAAGTTTTGGGACGATAGATATGAAAGTATAAATGCAATTGAGAAGCATCTGCATCAAAATGGTATGAGAATACTGAAGTTTTTTCTGAATGTATCTAAAGAGGAGCAAAAAGAGAGATTTATTGCCCGTATTGATGAACCTGATAAGAACTGGAAGTTTAGTTCTTCTGATTTGAGTGCCCGGTCGCAATGGGAAGACTATACAAACGCTTTTGAGGAGATGCTTCAAAAAACATCAAAAAATTATGCCCCATGGTATGTTATACCGGCAGATAAAAAGTTTTTTGCCCGTGTCGCTGTAGGTGATATTATACTTGAGCTGTTCAAATCGCTTGATCTTCATTACCCGCCTGCAGAATCACCCGAGTTATTGCAGAAGGCTCGTGAAAGGCTTTTAAACGAATAGCTTTAACGGTAAAAGAAATAATCTTATTGTTGAGTTTCATTTTTTTGACTCAACTGCTTTAATCTTTTTTCCTTCATATTAGCATCAAGCCTTGATATCAACCAAAACAGGCTGAAAATAAAGCCTACTAAAATAATTGTACCCCAGAACTGAGGTGACTTTAGAAACTCTTCACCCTGTAAAAAGTAGGCTACACCAATTATCACAGCCAACACTGCATACATAGTCCCGAAAATTGAAGTCAGATCCTTCAGAACATTACCTGTAGTTTTTCTGGTTGAAACCTGTTTATTACTTTCTTGTGAGGTGAATACTTTTTCAGTCTCAATCTGATGCATAATCCGATACTTCAGGTTTTCAGGAGCAATTATTTTAGATGTCTCAATCATCTTCCTGAAAGATTCATCTTCACTATATTTATCTTTTCTTTCCATTATAACATTTCATTTTAATTAATTCACAAAAACATTTTCCGTTTCATCCCGGTAATGTTTCGTTAGCAACTCCTTAAACAGTTTTCTGGCACGGAATAGTTTTACTTTCACATTTGACTCGTTTAATCCCGTGATACTGGCTATCTCCTTAACGGGATTATCTTCCATATAGTAGAGAGTTAGTAAAAGAGCATCACCTTTTGGAATTTTCTGCAAGATGTCAGCAACCATTTCATTACGCTCTACATCCTCAATTTTAATCTCAAGAGTATTTGAACCAATATGTACAGCATTTTCAACTTCTGTTTCTCTTGTACTCAACCACATTTGTGATTTTGTTTGTGTAACTGCTGTATTATAAACTATACGATACAACCAAGTTGAGAATTTACTCTCTGAGCGAAAACTGTGCAGGTTTTTGTATGCTTTCACATAACTTTCCTGCACCACATCTTCCGCATCCTGCATATTGCCGCAAATCCGATAGGCGATTGTGATTGCCATATCCTGATATGTTTCGACAAAGTATGAAAACGCGGAAGTATTGCCTGTGAGTACTTGTTGCACTCGCTGATTCTCGTTCATTGCAAAGAGTTATTCCTGTTCCAGCTCTTCTTTTTGCTTCGATAATGGCATTTTCTGAGTTACCAGAAAATATATCAAATAACCAACTCCGAGGAAAAAAACCACGCTTGCACCAGTAACCCAAAACTCATTTCCCTGTCCTATTACCAGATATTCAGAACAGAGGAACCCGACTATTATTCCGATGCCCAGAGAAATTAAAACTATTCCATTTCTTAAGGAAACCATTTTATTGGGATCAGACTTTTTTTTGGGAGTATCCGGTGGAATTATTCCCTGATTAATTAAGCCCATTCTTTCTTGGTTCCGGTTTTTCATTGCTCTCAATCCCAGAACTATGCCTGCTATAAGTGGCAATCCAAATATACAAATTACTGCTACTAATCCAATTAATTCGCCCATAATTATTAATTTTTTAAAAGTGAATTTTTAGTTTACATCAATAGGACTTCAACTTGATTGGATTGGTTACAAAAATAATGAAATATTTTTCAGTTGATCAATATTTATAATCAATATTCAGTGATTCAGTGTAATTCGTTTTTAATACTTACATCTGGAAAATACAGGCTAATACAAGGCTCATACATTAACCGTATATAGACCAAAGCCTCTTCATACTCTCTTCATATTCTCTTGATAGCCACCACATATTTTTATGAGGAGACTCTGGATAATGTTCCCCTTATGTAAGGGAATAAATAATCCCGACTAAACTAGCCGGGACTATTAATAAGATTTCTTACATGAAGTTATCTTCTTACGGTATCGCTTAAATTTTATTTGTTTTTCAGCAGATCACGAATTTCTGTAAGAAGCACTTCTTCTTTAGTTGGTTCAGGTGGAGTTTCGGGAGCCGGAGCTTCTTCTTTTTTCCTCTTAAGGTTATTCATTCCTTTGATAACCATGAAGATTGCTGTTCCGATAATTAAAAAGTCTACAACACTCTGAACAAATGCGCCATAGTTCCAAGTAACAGCTGGCGTTACAACTTCAGAACCTTCCATAACAGCCTGCCTTAAAACAAGTTTAAGGTCAGTGAATTGTCCCTGTCCACCTAGTAAAGCAAGTGGAGGCATAAGGATATCATTCACGAAAGAGGTGACGATCTTTCCGAAAGCTCCTCCAATTACTATACCTACGGCCATATCTACGACACTGCCGCGCATCAAAAATTCTTTTAGTTCTTTTTTAAATGACATAGTTTTGTTTGATTAATTAGGTTGAAAAATATTTAATAACAAATGAAATTAATAAAATATCTCTGCCAGCATACACCTTGCAGATCCACCCCCGTTTTTTTCAATTGTTTCTAAATCTGCACTGATTATTTTGTTATATGTAGAAATGATGTTTTCTTGTTCGGCAGTTAATGCATTATGTGCCGATGCAGACATTACCATAAGTGGATTACCATTTCTACTTTTTACTTCAAGCATATTTCCTGCAAAATGTGACACCTGATCTAGTGATATGTCAACTATTATTTTTCCAGTTGAGGTTAATTGGGATATTACCTTTTTTTGTTCTTCTTTATCTTTGATAGATTCAAGACAAATTATGGCAACTTGCATACCAATCTCCATCATCACATTTGTATGATAAATCTGATTGTTGTTTTTATCTATGGCATCAAATATTACCGGTTGGTAGTTCATTCTAGAGCAGAAATCTGCTAATACCTTCTCTGATGTTCTTGGTGACCGGCAGCAATATGCAATTTTTTTGCGCCTGTCAAAAACCATACTGCCTGTTCCTTCAAGAAACTCACCTTCATTTTCCCAAAATGTCAAATCTACTACTTTTCGGTGATTCATATTTCTTTTTAGCAGATTGAGTATATGTGGCTTCCTTTCAAGTCTACGATTAGGAGCAAACATTGGATAGAGAACAAGTTCTCCGGTGAAATGTGATGAGAACCAGTTGTTGGGGAAAATTGAATCGGGAGTTTTGGGCTCAGCTGTGTCTTGTACAACTGTTAAGTCAACATCATTTGCTTTCAGTAATTTGACAAAAGCATCAAACTCTCTGAGTGCATTTTCAGCTATCCTGTCTTGCTCAGACTCCTGATCTGAAAGTTCAGTTTTTTGCTGAAAATAATTGTTCTGAGCCGTTTCTTCATTATAAGAAAAACGTGCAGGGCGAACCATTAGAAGTTTAGAAGTTGTCTGCATTCCACAAGTTTTATACCATCGAATTTAATGTTTTTGATATTATTCCTGTTGCTTCCAATAATTCCTCTTCAGTAATTATCAGAGGAGGTGCAAAACGGATAATATGTCCATGAGTAGGTTTTGCAAGTAAACCATTCTCTGCCATCTTCAGGCACACATCCCATGCTTCTTTTCCATCATGAGGTTCAATTACAATCGCGTTGAGCAGACCTTTTCCTCTGATCTCTTTAATAAAAGGGCTGTCAATCTTACCCAACTCTTCACGGAATATCTTCCCCAGATAATCAGCTTTTTCTGCAAGGTTTTCTTCTTTAACTACTTCAAGAGCAGCAGTAGCAACTTTACAAGCTAGCGGGAATCCGCCAAAAGTGGACCCATGCTGACCAGGTTTAATAGTTAGCATTATCTCATCATCTGCCAACACTGCCGAGACAGGCAGTACTCCACCGGAAATGGCTTTTCC
>DHCC01000060.1:11643-29526 GCA_002398875.1 Bacteroidales bacterium UBA4912
TGCATAGCTCATAGCACTCTTTTATATAACCTTCATCAGGGACATACACACCTGCTTCACCCTGAATAGGTTCAACCAGAAAGCCGGCTATGTATTCACCCTTTTCCTGAAGAATTGCTGAAAGTGCATCTGTATTATTATATGGAATAATCTCTATGCCCGGTGTATAAGGTCCATAATCGGCACGTGCATCAGTATCAGTAGAAATTGAAACAATTGTGATTGTTCTTCCATGAAAATTTCCTTCGCAAGCAACAACAATTGCTTTATTTTCAGGAATGCCTTTTTTTTTATATCCCCATTTACGGGCCAGTTTAAGTGCTGTTTCAACCCCCTCCGCTCCTGTGTTCATAGGAAGCACTTTGTCATAGCCAAAGTAGTCATGTATATACTCTTCGTACGGACCAAGTGTGTCGTTATAAAATGCTCGTGATGTGAGGCAGAGTGTATCAGCCTGTTCTTTAAGTGCATTTACGATTTTAGGGTGGCAATGACCCTGATTGACTGCGGAATATGCTGACAGGAAATCAAAATATTTTTTCCCGTCAACATCCCACACATAACATCCCTTGCCACGTGATAGCACAACAGGCAGAGGATGATAGTTGTGAGCACCGTACTTTTCTTCCTGATCAATGCACTGTTTTGATTTTGGTGACATCATCATTTTATCAATTAACTAATAACCAGATTTCTGAAATGTATTTCTTTGCCTTCACTCTGGAGGCCAATATGTCCTTCCTTTACATTGCTTGACGCGCTATTTTGAAGTACTCCATTTATATAAATCGTGATATAGCCATCTTCTACAGTAATCTGAACCTTATTCCATTCCCCTGTTGCATTCTCACTTGTTGACTGTTGTTTTTGTAAAACAGGGAATTTTGGTCTTTCTTCTACTCCCTCGGGTAGTTCATACTCGTTCAGGTCAGCCCCAGCAAGTAATACTAAATCACCGGCTCTTTCTGCTTTTAACTGACATTCTATTCCTTTTGGAAACGGATTAGTAGGTTCCTCTATAAGAAAGAATACTCCACTGTTACTTGCTTCACCGGCCCAGCGGTATTCCAGATCAAGTGTGAAATTGGAATATTTATCTATTGTGTACATGTAGCCAAGAGGTTCGCCTTTCACAATTATGACGCCATCCTCTGCTGAATAAACTTCCTCGGCAGGAACTGCATCATTTTCCACAACAAATTCCCAATTAGACAGGTCTTTGCCATTAAATATCTCACCTGATTTTTGCGTACAGGCTGTTGTCAGAATTACCATCAAAAAAAAGGTTGTGTTTAGTTTTAATAATTTCATACGTAAGAAATAAATATTAATTAATTGTTTAGATCTGATTATGTTAATTATTCAAGTATTCACAAAAATACACTTTTTATTTACAAAAATGAATGTTCAGTGTTAAATATATGATTTATTATGCTTCAGACTGTTATGACAGAGACTACTAAAAAAGCGAAAAAGATTGTGAGATAGTTTGGAAATGCATAAATTTGCCCCATAAGGGTAAGCATGCATTCCTGGTTGTAATAAAAAATGAATAAAGCACAATTTCTCTGGGTCGATGATGAGATAGACCTCCTGAAGCCACATATACTTTTTCTTAAAGAAAAGGGATATTCGACGGAATGCGCCACCAATGGTCAAGATGCAATCGAAAAGTGCAATTCTAAGACCTATGATTTAATTTTCCTTGATGAAAATATGCCTGGTCTGACAGGACTTGAGACTCTTGCTGAATTAAAAGAGAATTCGCCTAATGTACCTGTTGTTATGATCACAAAAAGTGAAGATGAGGGCATTATGGATAAGGCTATCGGAAAAAAAATTGCAGACTATCTGATTAAACCTGTCAATCCTACACAGGTGCTAACAACAATTAAAAAAATTCTCGAAAAAAAAAGACTTGTTTCTGACAATGTCTCTGAAAGCTACAGAGAAGATTATGGCAAGTTGAATACTGCAATTGAAAGTTGTCGCTCTGCTGATGACTGGATAGAAGTGTACAAAAAACTTGTGTATTGGGAGGTAGAACTGGAGAGATATGATTATCCGGTAAAAGAGCTGCCTAAGCTACAGAAGGCAGAAGCGAATATTTCTTTTGCCAAGTTCATAAAGGCAAATTACAAAAAATGGATAACTCCTGAATTAAACACTAATGTGGTAAATTCCAACAATCCTGTTGTAAGTCCCACATTGTTTGAAAAACATGTCTTTCCTTTTTTGGATAAGGGTGATAAGCTGTTTTTTATTTTAATAGACAATTTTCGCCTTGATCAGTGGGAAATAGTAAAAGATACAACTCTTGAAGATTTCGATTGTAACGAAAATGTTTATTTCAGTATCCTGCCAACCGCAACACCTTATTCACGAAACAGTATCTTTTCCGGACTAATGCCTGCTCAGATTTCAGAGATTTATCCCGAAATGTGGGTGGAAGAAACAGACGAAGAAGGTAAGAATAAACTAGAAGAACAACTTATCAGATCACATCTGCAAAGAACGGGAAGAACAAAAACATTTTCGTATCATAAAATCAACAATAACAGAGATGGAGATAAAATTATAGGTAAGTTTCACGAACTTGAGAAGTATGACCTTAACGTAATTGTTTATAATTTTATCGACATGGTTTCGCACGCCAGGACAGAGTCGAAAATGTTGAGAGAACTTTTTCCTGATGAGGTGTCTTACCGTTCACTAACCAGGTCATGGTTTTTGCACTCTCCTCTTTCTTCTCTCCTAAAGAAGTTAAGAGCAGCCGGTTACAAAGCAATAATAACGACAGACCATGGCTCAATACGCGTGAAAAATGGCTTGAAAGTAGTTGGTGACAGAAATACAAACACTAATTTGCGTTACAAGCTTGGCAAGAGTCTGGCTTATGATCCTAAAAAAGTTTACGACATAATTCATCCGGGTAACTATGGTTTACCGGAACCAAATATAAGTACGAGATATATTTTTGCGCAAAATAGTGATTTTTTTGTCTACCAAAATAATTATAGTCAAGTAGAGTCATATTTTGAAAATACTTTTCAGCATGGGGGTATTTCAATGGAAGAGATGATGATACCTATTGTTATATTAAATCCAAAATAGTACGTTGTGGAAATTGTAATAGAAAATATAAAAGATATTAGATCAGCTGCCAAAGAATTTATTAAAGTTATGGGTGACAACAAGGTTTTCGCTTTTCACGGAAGCATGGGTGCAGGTAAAACAACTTTCATAAAAGCAGTTTGTGAGGAGTTGGGTGTAATAGAAGCTGTAAGTAGTCCCACCTTTGCAATCATCAATGAGTATAAAGATGGTGAGGGTAGACCAATATTCCATTTCGATTTCTACCGCATAAATAAACTGGAAGAGGTTTATGATTTTGGTTATGAAGATTACTTTTATAGTGGCAACTTATGTTTTATTGAATGGCCGGAACTGGTTGAATCTATTTTACCTGAGAATACAGTGAAAATATCAATACAGGAACAGGATGATGGCAGTAGAAATATTAAAAGCATATAAATAAATATATAACCTTGTTTTAAACGAAAAAGTAAAATATAGCTCTTATTGAAACAAAACTATAATATAAATACATAATATATTGTATATTAGTATTACAAAAAATATAGAATGAAAAAATATATTGTTGCTTTCATTGTAATGATTTCCTCTTTTTCCTCAATTGCGCAGGTTGACACAGATCGTGTAATGATTATTGGTAAGAATGCGTTATACTTTGAGGATTATGTTTTGGCTATTCAATACTTTAATCAGATTATCACAGCAAAACCATATTTAGCGGAGCCTTACTATTTCAGAGCTGTTTCGAAATTTATGCTAGATGATTTTAAGGGTGCTGAGGAAGATGCTTCAGCTTGTTTACAGCGCAACCCATACTATACTGCTGCATATCAACTCAGAGGTGCAGCTCGGCAGAATCAGGAAAAATATGAAGATTCTGCTGCGGATTATCAGAGAAGTCTGGAGTTCTATCCTGAAGACAAAATTACACTCGTAAATATGGGTATTGTAAATATTGAGATGGAGCAATATGATATTGCAGATAAGTTTTTTGATGTATTAATTCGCCGTTTTCCCGATTATACACCCGGATATCTTGCTCGTTCACACATGTATCTTCAGATGAAAGATACAACAAGTGCATTGGCGGATCTTAACAAAGCTATTGAAATTGATCCATATACTTCACAATCTTTCTCTACACGCGGGATTCTTTATTTTCAGCAAAGTGAGTATAATATGGCTCTTGCTGATTTAGATGAAGCAATCAGACTGGATCCATATTTTGAAGGAAACTATATAAACAGAGGTTTGGTCAAATATTATCTTAACGATCTAAGGGGGGCAATGGCTGATTATGACAGGGTGATTGAGATGGACGAAGATAATCTTATTGCACGTTTCAACCGAGGATTACTAAGAGCTCAGGTAGCGGATAATAATAGGGCTATAAGAGATTTCGATAAAGTTATTGAATTACAGCCGGATAACACTATTGCATATCTAAACAGGTCAATTTTAAATAATGAGATAGGTAATCTGGAAGGTTCATTAAGTGACCTTAATATAGTTTTGGAGACTCACCCGGATTTTTTTACGGGGTATTACATGCGCTCTCAGTTGAAGCGTGAATTAAATGACTTGAGAGGTGCGGAAAGGGATTACAACCTTGCCAGAAATCTGGAAGCTAATGCTCATACCTCTTCTTTGAGTAATACTGAATTAGCTGATGCTTCTGGTACCACTGAGAAGAAAGAGACACGTGATCAAACTGACCTTGATATAGAAAAATTTAATTTACTTGTAACAGCCGGTGAAGAAGATTCAGAGACAACAAAGTATCAGCGACAGAGCAGGGGTAGGGTTCAGAACATGAACGTGCCAGTTGAGCTGGAGCCAAAATTTGTGCTTACTTACTATGAGAGCAGTTTTGATGTTCGAAGACCTGTTTACTACTCCGAAACGATGGAGAGGGCAAACAACAGACTAAGTCTAGATTGGATTCTTAAAGTCACTAATAATGAGGCTCCATTAAATGAAGTGCAAATTCAGACTCATTTCAGGTCTATTCAAGATTATTCAGGAAGAATTGAGTCTGAGCCCCATAATGCATATCTTTATTTCGGTAGAGGAATGGACTTTATGCAGATCCAGGATTATGAAAATGCAATTAAAGATATGGATAAGGCTGTTGAGTTGAGTCCGGATTTACTTGTAGGGTATTTTGCACGTGCTATTTTGCGTACTGCACAGTTGGAATATGATTATAAACTCTCGGGTGAATCTGCCTTTTCTGACATTGGCAAGAATAATGTGATTACCGGTCTCAATGATATTACAGGAAAACTTAAACTGCCTGAAATATCAATAAAATCTGTTCAATATGACGAAATCCTCAAGGAGTATGAAGAGATAATTCGTATTGATCCTGATTTTATTTACGCTTACTATAATCGTGCAGAGATATTTACTATCGAAAAAGATTATCGTGCAGCAATCACAGATTATACCAAAGCAATTGAGATTGAACCTCAGTTTGCCGAGGCTTATTTCAATCGTGGTATCTCAAAATTGGCAATAGGTGAAACTTCTGAAGGTTTGGATGATCTTCGTAAAGCGGGTGAACTTGGTATAGTGCAATCATATAGCATAATAAAGAGGATGCAATAGAATTAATTTCCACAAAATAACTACATTTGCATTACGAAAAGAAAAATAATTAATTAAAATGATAAAAATTACATTTCCTGATGCTTCGGTAAGGGAATATGAAAAAGGTGTTACAGGATTAGAGATAGCTCAGGACATCAGTCGTCGTCTGGCTCAAGATGCTCTTGCAATTAGCGTTAACGGTGAAACATGGGATTTAACACGCCCTATTTATGATGATGCTGATGTTAATATATTGAAGTGGGAAGATGCTGAAGGCAAACATGCATACTGGCATTCATCTGCTCATCTTATGGCAGAAGCACTTCAGGAGATATATCCGGGTATAAAGTTTGGAATAGGACCAGCTATCGAAAACGGTTTTTACTATGATGTCGATCCGGGAGAAGGTGTTTCTATCAAAGAAGCTGATTTCCCGGTTATCGAGAAAAAGATGATGGAGCTTATAGCTGCAAAAGAAGAGATACGCAGAGAAAGTATTTCAAAAAAAGATGCAGTGAAGAAGTTCTCAGATCGTGATGAGAGCTACAAGGTTGAACTTATCAATGAGCTGGAAGATGGAACAATAACCACTTACACTCAAGGTAAATTCACCGATTTGTGCAGGGGCCCACATGTTCCGAATACATCTTATATCAAAGCAGTTAAAGTGTTATCTGCAGCAGGTGCATACTGGAGGGGTGACGAGAAACGTCCGCAGTTAACCCGTCTTTATGGTATCACTTTTCCAAAAAAGAAGATGCTGGATGAATATCTTGAGTTGCTTGAAGAGGCAAAAAAACGTGATCATAGGAAGATAGGAAAGGAACTTCAGTTATTTACTTTTTCTCCAACAGTCGGATCGGGACTCCCATTGTGGCTTCCTAAAGGTACTCAGCTGCGTTTGCGTCTCGAAGATTTCCTGAAAAAGATTCAGCGTGAGTTTGATTATGATCAGGTGATTACACCACATATCGGTCATAAACAGCTTTATGTGACATCTGGTCATTACGCAAAATATGGAGAGGATTCCTTTAAGCCAATTAAAACACCCGAAGAGGGGGAAGAGTTTTTGTTGAAACCAATGAACTGTCCTCACCATTGTGAGATATATAAGTCATTCCCTCATTCTTATAAAGATTTACCTCTGCGACTAGCTGAATTTGGCACAGTGTACCGTTACGAAAAAAGTGGTGAATTACACGGACTGACAAGAGTGCGTGGATTCACTCAGGATGATGCTCATATATTTTGTACACCTGACCAGGTAAAAGACGAGTTCCTTAAGGTAGTTGATATTATTTTTATTATATTTAATGCATTAGACTTCAAGAATTTCGAGGCACAGATATCTCTCCGCGATCCTAATGACAAAGATAAATATATTGGATCTGATGAAAATTGGGAGAAGGCTGAGCGTGCAATAGTTGAAGCATGTGAAGAAAAAGGCTTGAAAACTAAGATTGAGCTTGGAGAAGCGGCTTTTTACGGACCAAAACTGGACTTTATGGTCAAGGATGCATTGGGCAGACGCTGGCAGCTGGGCACTATACAGGTTGATTACAATCTGCCCGAACGATTTGAACTTGAATATACAGGTGCAGACAACCAGAAACACCGTCCGGTGATGATTCACAGAGCTCCTTTTGGTTCTATGGAAAGATTCGTGGCCTTGCTTATCGAACATACAGCAGGTAAATTCCCTCTATGGCTTGCACCTACACAAGCTGTAGTCCTTCCGGTGAGTGAGAAATTCAACGATTATGCTTATGATATTGTGAAAGTGCTCAAGAAAAATGATATTCGTGCAGAGGTTGATGACCGTAACGAGAAAGTAGGCCGTAAAATTCGCGATAATGAACTTAAACGTATACCTTATTTGTTAATAGTCGGAGAGAAAGAGTCAGAAAATGAGGAGGTTTCGGTAAGAAAACAGGGAGGAGAAGATAAAGGTACAGTAAAATTGAGTATATTTGTAGAAGATATACAAGCTGAAGTGGAAGAGATGATGAATGCCGGTAGATCCGACATGTAATAATTTACTTAACAAAAGAATAATAATTATTTAAAGAAATTTTAGTAACAGAAAAAATTAAAAGTATTGAATGAGAAATAACTCAAAAGATCAACATCGAATTAATGAACGAATAAGAGTTCCTGAAGTAAGATTAGTAGGAGATAATGTAACTGAGGGTATTTATCCTACTAGAGAAGCAATGAGAATAGCAGATGAACAGGAACTTGATCTGGTTGAAATTGCACCAATGGCCAATCCTCCGGTATGCAGGATCACAGATTATCAGAAGTTTGTATATCAGCAAAAGAAAAAGCAGAAGGAGCAAAAAGCTAAAGCTGTTAAGGTTACAGTAAAAGAAATCAGATTTGGTCCTCAAACTGATGATCACGATTATAACTTTAAACTAAAACATGCTAAAAACTTTCTGAAAGAAGGCTCAAAAGTAAAAGCTTTTGTGTTTTTCAGGGGGCGTTCAATTCTTTTTAAGGACCAGGGTGAGGTATTGCTTTTGCGCTTTGCCAACGATTTGGAAGATTATGCAAAAGTAGAACACATGCCTATTATGGAAGGTAAAAGAATGTCAATTATGCTGACACCAAAGAAAGGAGCGGCAACCGCCAAGAAAGAAAACACAGGTAATGAGTAATATCTTCCGATATAAAAATAACTGATATTACTTGTGTAACGAAAATAAAATCATTACTTTTGCAAACTTTTTCGGACATAAAGATTCGAAAATTAATTATAATTTCAAATTCACTACAGCAAAATGCCAAAAATGAAGACTAACTCCGGTGCCAAAAAGAGGTTCGCCCTTACCGGAACAGGAAAAATCAAGAGGAAGCATGCTTATAAAAGTCATATTCTGACTAAGAAGAGCAAGAAACGTAAGAGAAATCTTACTAAATCAGGTCTTGTAAACAAAGCTGACGTAAACAGCATTAAGACTCTGTTAGCTTTGAAATAACCGTCATTTCTGACGCTTCCAAAAAGAGATTTATTAACAGGATGTATATGCTCAAAAGGGTCCCATAAAGGGAACGCTATCGTTCAAAACAAGTAACATTATGCCAAGATCAGTAAATCATGTTGCATCACGCAACAGAAGGAAAAAAGTTCTAAAATTAACAAGAGGCTATATAGGTGCCCGCAAAAATGTGTGGACAGTAGCCAAAAACACGTGGGAAAAAGGTCTGACTTACGCCTACCGTGACCGTAAAAACAAAAAACGCAACTTCAGAGCACTTTGGATTCAGCGTATTAACGCTGCAGCTCGCGAAAATGGAATGTCTTATTCTCGCCTGATGGGTGCGCTTCATAAAAATGAAATCGATATCAACCGTAAGGTTCTTGCCGATTTGGCAATGAATCATCCGGAAGCTTTTAAAGCAATTGTTGATAAGGTAAAATAAAATCAGCTAAAAGTTGATTTAATATTAAAGGGAAAATCTGAAGAAGGTTTTTCCTTTTTGTTTTTATATGCAAAAATTGAAAATTACAATGTTATCTTTGTGTTTAAATAAAACGAAGACGAAAATATCATCTTTATTATGTTAACAAAAAACTTTTACAACAAACTAAGTATTGCAATTCTATTAAGCTTCTTATTAGGCGGATGTGCTTCCGGTACAAAACAGGAAACTTCAGACCGAATAGTTTACCAAAACCCATTGCCTGTTGAGTTTGGAGATCCGTTTATATTATCAGCATCCGACGGCAAGTATTATATGTATGGTACTGGTGGAACCGAAAAAGGCTTTGTAGCATATAGTTCCGAAAATTTGGCTGACTGGACATTAGAGGGTGAGGTATATTCAGGTAATCAACCAGATTCGTGGACTGTTAAGAATTATTGGGCACCTGAAGTATATGAGATTGATAATAAATATTACATGTTCTTCAGTGCCGACTGGAAAGTTAATCCCAATAATGAACTGGAGAACTTTCGCATTGGTATAGCCGTTTCAGATAGTCCCAAAGGTCCTTTCAAAGAGATGTCAAACGAGCCACTGTTTGATCCAGGTTATCCAATTATTGATGCAAATATTCTTCAGTATGAAGGTAAAACGTATCTCTACTATTCACGTTGCTGTTATAAGCACCCCGTAGAAAGTGAAGTTGCCGACTGGGCACGTACAGCTGGTCTTTTTGATGAGATTGAAGAAAGTTGGGTTTATGGTGTTGAGCTTTCAAATGATTTCACTAAAGTAATTGGTGAACCGGTTTTACTTCTACAGCCACCTACAGAGATGAGTAATCCTCAGACAGAGTGGGAGAGTCGTTCAGTAACAAGTGGAGAAGTAAATCGCAGATGGACTGAAGGCTCTTTTGCATTTGTGCATGATGGAAAAATTTACATGATGTACTCAGCAAATTTCTTTGGCGGAGAGCATTATGCAGTTGGATATGCAGTGTCAGACAATCCTTTAGGTCCTTTTGTGAAAGCAACAGAAAACCCTGTTCTTGAAAAAAATACAGCTACAGGTGGTGAAGTGACAGGTACTGGCCATAATATGGTATTTTGGTCGAAAGACAACAATAAAATGTATTGTGTATATCACGGTCGCACCGAACAGACAGGTAGTGAAAGAGTAGTTTTTATAGATGAAATGAGAATTGATGACCAGGGAAGGTTGATTGTTGAAGGTCCCTCTACGCATGAAAAAGAATTTTAATATATCACTATGAGAACTATTGAACTGGAAGAGAAGGAGCTGATTGAGAGTATAATAAAAAAAAGCAAAGTCTGTTATGTCGGAATGGCTGATGAGAAAGGAGTTCCGTATGTACTGCCGATGAATTTCGGTTACAGAGACAATGTAATTTATCTTCATTCAGCACAAGAGGGTAAATCTATCAGGATACTTGATAAAAATCCTAATGTTTGTATCACTTTTTGCACAGAGCCAAAACTTGTATGGCAAAATGAAGAGGTTGCTTGCAGTTATCGAGTACGTTCCGAGAGTATAATATGTAATGGAGTAGTGTTATTTGAGGAGGATTACGACGAAAAGGTAAAAGCATTGAACATTATTATGAGTCAGTATTCCGACAGGGATTTTAATTACTCTGAACCATCAGTCAGGAATGTAAAGATCTGGAAAGTAGATATTCAGGATATAGCTGCCCGTGAATATGGTGTGCCAGGAGTAAAAGCTATAAAGTACAAGGATAGAACTGTTTTTTAAACTTTTATTCCTGTTCGGATGTTTACCGATAACATCCGAATTTATTAAATAATTATTATAACGATGAATAGAATTACCACTATAATTGCAGCACTTGTAATATCAGCGACTGTCTTTGCTGCTGAGCCGGTCAGCAAAGAGACCGCAAAGCCAATTGAGCTTACAAAAGCAACCTTTCTGGAGAAAGTGTTCAACTATGAGAATAACCCCGAAGCATGGAAATACATTGGCGATAAGCCTGCAATTGTTGATTTTTATGCAACATGGTGCGGTCCATGCAGGATTACATCACCCATTCTGACAGAATTAGCTGCCGAGTATGGAGAAGAAATCTATATTTATAAGATAGATGTTGATAAAGAGCCTGAGTTGGCACAAGTGTTTGGAGTACAAAGTATCCCCATGTTTTTGTTTATCCCAATGGATGATCAGCCACAGATGGGTATGGGAGCCCTGCCCAAAAAGTCTTTCAAAGAAGCTATTGATACTTTCCTTTTAAAGAAAGATGAAAAAACTGATCTCTGATTGTAATATAATACAGAGCGAAATTGTATGATAACAAGCCTTCAGAATCCTGCCATAAAAAATATCACTAAACTTTCTAAGAGTAAAGAGAGACGTGAGCAGCAACTTTTCGTAATAGAAGGAGCGCGTGAACTTTCACTCGCAATACAGAGCAACTATAAGATTGAAGCTGTGTATGTTTGTCGTGAAAAGTTTCGTGATACAAAATATCCCCAAGTGCTGGACTCAATACCTGAGAATGATGTAATCGATATCTCACCCGCTGTATTCGAAAAGGTGGCATATCGTGAGAACTCAGACGGGTTGGTTGCACTCGCCCGACCAAAAACGCACGGGCTGAAAGATATTAAGCTCTCCCAAAATCCATTTATAATAGTTCTGGAGTCTGTAGAGAAACCGGGAAATCTGGGAGCTGTTCTTCGTACTGCAGATGCAGCTGCTGCAGACGCTGTGATCGTGTGTGACCCTCAAACTGATCTTTATAATCCTAATGTTATCAGATCGGGAGTAGGCGGATTATTCACAGTACAGACAGCTGTATGCTCTTCAGAAGAAGCTCTTGAATGGCTCAAGAGTCTCAATGTAAATATTTATGCCGCGGAACTGGAAGCATCAGAGTTCTATCAGAATATTGATTTCAGACAACCATCAGCAATAGTTATGGGAACAGAAGCTGATGGCTTAACACTTTTCTGGATTAATAATGCAACTAAGCGAATCAAAATACCCATGTTGGGTAAAATTGACTCGCTCAATGTTTCTGTTTCAACTGCAGTGATTACTTTCGAAGCAATGCGTCAGAGAAATGTTCGATAAAACTGTTTATTCCTCAATTTCATATCCCCAGGTTTTTCCTTTATCAATAGCCGGAACCCCTTTTGTCATCCAAACAGGCGCTGGTTCCCCTTTGAGATAGTGATCAAAGAACTGTTGTAAACGTATCGACAAGTCTTTAGTATTCCTGCGATGCAGCAGATTGTGAGCTTCTTTATTGTACTGAAGCATCCATACAGGTTTGCCAAGACGGCGCATAGACATGAAAAGCTCTATTCCCTGATACCATGGAACGGCTCCATCATCATCGTTATGCATAATCAGTAACGGAGTTGCAATATTTTCTGCATAGAATACAGGAGAGTTTTGAATATATAGTTGTAGTGAATCGTTCATAGTTGAACCAATTCTCGATTGAGTCTTTTCATACTGATACTGTCTGCTTCTACCTGTCGACCAGCGTATTCCGCCATAAGCACTTGTCATATTTGAAACTGGTGCTCCTGCGCCGGCAGCTTTAAACATATCTGTTTTAGTAATTAAAAATGCAACCTGATAGCCACCCCAACTTTGTCCCTGGATTGCCATATTATTCGCATCTACCCAGCTGTTTTTGGCAAGAGCTTCAGCGCCTGCAACAATAGAGTTATATGCATCCATACCCGGTTGTCCAACAGTATAGTCGATGTCCGGTGTGAAAACTATATAACCACGGCTGACAAAGAATGGGATGTTAATGGTTGAGCGACTCGGTGCCGGTGTAAAATATGAGTATAACTGGTCAGAATGCTTTTCATAAAAATATATCATTACAGGGTATTTCTTAGAGGAATCAAAATCTTCCGGTTTATAAACAATTCCCTGAAGTGGCACTCCTGCAAAAGAGGTCCATGAAAACAGTTCTGCTGTACCCCAGTTGTAATCCCTCATCTGAGGATTTATATCAGTAAGTTTTTCTGATCTCTTCCAGAAATGACTTGTAATATATAGATCGGGGGATGTATTGAAGTTGCTTTTCTGAAAAGCAAATATATTGTTTTCTTTAGCTTTTAGAAGCCCAGTGTATGTGTAACCCTCCATCACTTTTTTCTGGAGTGGATTACGTCCTTTTTGCTTTAGAGTATAGTATCCTCTTTCTTTGCTAACATTATCAAAAGCAGACAACAGTAACTCATCTTTCGGTTCAATAAAACGTTTGTCCGGATCAGTATTCACATAACTGAAAGTAATAGAATCAGTGCGTCCTATATGTCCCGTAATATTTACCGGATTTTCATCACCCTTAGGATCTATTTTCCATATATCGAACATGTCATTCACAAATACATACTCATCATTTTCTCCCCATGCTGCTATCCCGTATGCGCCTGGTGCACTTGGGGTGTCATGCTTCTCATTCCAGAAATTTACGGGGATGTTTTCTGTGATATTAACCACTGTTCCGTTGCTGTTATCATAAGTAAACCATTCTCTTAAAGAATAATCCCACCAGTAACAATAATTTCCCTGAGGTGATAAAGATGGTCTGCTGTCAAGTCCTGTGGCAACTTTATGCAGACTGTAATCCGCTAAATCCATAACCCACACATCATATTTGGGAGTTAGATCCCACTGGCTCTCAATTTTATAAGGAATATCCGACAATAGTAAAGCATAACGTCCGTTGCCTTCATCCGAAATAATGACAATGGGCATCACTTCATTTGCTAAGGGTATGAAGTGATTTGGTTTATCAGGATAAATAATACCAGTATAAGTGCGCTTTTCATCACTGCTTTTTTCCACTAACTGCTGAGGCTGAACAACAGGATCCTGCCAGTGCCATATATCAAGTTGCGCCATTTCGAAGTCCACAATCGTGGTATCTTTTGGTTCCTGCTTGGGTGCCGAACCAATAAGAATACGCTTTCCATCCTTGCTGAATCTTGGAGATGCAAATTCATTAAATATCCAACCTTCAGGCATTCCTGATATGTTTACACCGGCTAAAACGGTTGCGGAATCACTGCCTGACTTATAATACCTCAGATCAAAAACCTTTTGTTCTACTTTAGAAGTGTCACCCGTAGCAAGATAAACAAGCTGTGTACCAGGTTCATCGAAAGCAAAAGATTTATATTCCATCTTCTCGTTAGACAAAGTTTTTTTGATTCCATTGCTGAGGTTTACAAAATCAACTCTTGGAAAATCAGTGGAATCTTTCCTGTCCGGTTGAATTGATATAACGAAGCTGTTGTCATACCTGTTAAAGATATGTTCTTTAGCATTTCTGAAAGTATCTTCCTTCTGAGTAAGCAGATTTCTTAGAATCACTGCCTCTTTATCTTTGGCATCCTTTTTGCCAACTGTATCCTCGGTAAGTGTTATTGTATAAGCCACGTGATAACTCATTTCGGGTGCGGTTTTATAAGATTTAACACCCGGAATCTTTTTTGAATTAAAAGTGAGGTTGTCAATTAAAAGGAGTGAATCTTCAGGCATATCTTCCTTTTTCTTTTTATCGATACGAGCCTGTCGACGATCAGCAAAGGATGCTTTAAGCAAACCTACAGTCCATCTGCCGTCAGTAGAAATCTTGTGACTCCTTACCCTGTCAAAAGTAGCAGAGCGACCATTATCGGTATTTTTTATGAAAAGTGTTGTGTCACCTTCCTGTGGTGAAATTAATGTGCTTACTATTTTACCATCCTTGCTGATGTTCATTTCAGACAGACTTTTCCATCCGTCATAAACCGAATGGTCGAGTTGTTTTTTCTGAGAAAAAGTGGTAGTAGTGATAAGAAGGATACAAATTGATATAAGGAGAGACTTTTGCATAATAAAAGAATTTACTTTTTCCTGCCCGGTCTGCTTCATTAAGCAATTATGATATCAGGCTTTAGGACTGTGTTAATGAAAACTTTAATGTTTAATTAACAAAAATACAAATTTTTCTTTTAGCAAATAGTTTCATTAGTTGATTTTTTAAACATAACATGTCATCCCGCTGTTTAAATCAAATATATAGCAGATAAATGGATGCAAACAAAGGAGTGTAATAATGGAAAATAATATAAAATTCAATATACAACTTAAAGGCAAAGTTTTCCCCCCAAAAGGATCAATCGAAAATATAAAAGGTGTCAATTCTGTAATTTATAACAACAGAGAAAGTACTGTCTATGTGACTATTAACAAAAAACATGAGGACGATGCTGCGGAGATTCTGCAGAATGTAGTTACAAGTATACGTAGTTCAGGTAGTGAAGTGGTCACAGAAAAAATCACTCAACCTGTGCTGAATATGACATGCGCTGCTTGTGCTTCAAGCACACAGAATATACTGACTTTTGTTCCTGGAGTTATAACTGCCTCTGTAAATTACGGCAACGGAAAAGGAAATATCGAGTTCCTGCCCGGTATAGTTGCACCTGCCGATATGAAGGCGTCATTACAGGAGATAGGTTATGACATGCTGATTGAAGAAGAAGAATCGTCGTTTGAGAATGTAGAGCATATTAAAGAAGAAAACTATAAAAAGCTGCGCAGACACACTATATGGGCAATAGTACTGGCAATACCTCTTGTAGTTATAGGTATGTTTTTTATGAACATGCCTTATGCTAATGAAATAATGCTACTGCTGTCAACACCAATACTTTTTATTTTCGGGAAAAGGTTTTTTGTTGGTGCATGGAAACAGGCTAAACATGGCTCAGCAAATATGGATACGTTGGTTGCTCTTAGTACCGGTATTGCGTATCTGTTCAGCCTGTTCAATATGATTTATCCTGAATTTTGGGAAAGAAGAGGATTAGAAGCTCATGTTTATTTTGAAGCCGCAGGTGTCATAATAGCTTTTATTTTGCTTGGAAAACTGATGGAGGCAAGGGCAACGGGCAACACCTCTGATGCTATTAAAAAGTTGATGGGACTGCAACCTTCATCTGTGGTTGTTTATCGCGACGGAGAGCCTGTTGAGATACCAATCGCTGACGTACAAATAGATGATGTTGTACTTGTTAAGCCGGGTGAAAAAATCGCTGTAGATGGTGAAGTTATAGAAGGCAACTCTTTTGTTGATGAAAGTATGATTTCGGGTGAACCGATTCATGTTGAGAAGATACAGGGAGAAAAAGTTTATGCAGGCACAATCAACCAGAAGGGCAGTTTCCGTTTTAAAGCTAAAAAAGTTGGGAAAGATACACTTCTCGCGCAAATAATTAAAACTGTTGATGAGGCACAAGGAAGCAAAGCTCCTGTACAAGGATTGGTTGACAAGATTGCAGGTATCTTTGTTCCGATAGTTATAGGTATTGCTTTGCTGAGTTTTGTGATATGGCTGATATTTGGCGGTGATACAGGCTTTGTATATGGACTAATGGCAATGGTAACGGTACTTGTTATCGCTTGTCCTTGTGCACTCGGACTAGCCACTCCTACAGCCATTATGGTTGCAATAGGTAAAGGTGCCGAAGAGGGAATACTTATTAAGGATGCTGAAAGTCTTGAGATGGCAAAGGATATCGATGTTGTTGTGCTTGATAAAACAGGAACCATCACGGAAGGCAAGCCTCAGGTAACAGATATCGCTTGGAGTTCAAGCTCACTTCCCTTACACCGCGATATTCTTTATAGTATTGAACATCAGTCGGAACACCCTCTGGCAGATGCGATCACTAAAGAACTTAAGGAGAGCAGTACTCTTCTTGAGGATGTTTCCGTTCAACAGGTTAGCGGTAAGGGTATAGAAGGCACTTATGAAAATAAAACTTATTATATAGGTAATGAGCATTATATCAACTCAAAAGGAGTTGTGATTCCTGACGAGTTAAAGGAGAAGATCAGGAAAGAACTTGATGCAGCCCACACAATCTCAATAATTGCTGATGAAACTGAAGCTTATGGTGTTGTTGGAATAACTGATAAACTGAAGTCAACATCAAAAGGAGCAATCAACACACTAAAAAATATGGGTATAGATGTAGCAATTTATACCGGAGATAACGAGAAAGTGGCTGCCGCACTTGCTGGAGAGCTTGGAATAACAAACTTTAAAGGAGGAGTTTTGCCCGAGGAAAAGGCAGATCTGGTTAAAGCGCTGCAAAATCAAGGTAAGAAAGTTGCAATGGTTGGTGACGGCATCAACGACAGTGGTGCACTTGCTCAAGCCGATGTAAGCATTGCCATGGGAGCAGGAAGTGACATTGCTATGGATGTGGCAAAAATGACTATTATATCCTCTGACCTGAAGAAGATTCCTAAAGCAATACATCTCTCTAAGGCAACTGTAAAAACAATCCGTCAGAATCTGTTTTGGGCATTTATATACAACGTTATTGGTATCCCGATTGCAGCCGGCATACTCTATCCCTTCACCGGATTTATGCTTAATCCGATGATTGCAGGAGCTGCTATGGCCCTTAGTTCAGTGAGTGTGGTAACCAATAGTTTAAGACTCAAATCAAAGAAGATTTAAAACATCACACCAGCAGGTTAAATAACCACACCCACAGGGCCGTTGCTCAGAATTGGAATCCTCAATTTATGCTCTACATATTGAAAATAGTAGAACAGCTTGTGATTCAGCTTAAAACCATAATCAACATTGGGCTCGTAACCAATTATTGTCTGGAAGAATGACCTTCTGCCCGGGTTCATTGCCAGTGCGTTCCAAGCCGATACATATTGACGGTTCCAACTCTCATAATATTG
>DHCC01000060.1:29762-33566 GCA_002398875.1 Bacteroidales bacterium UBA4912
TCCGGATCCATGACAATCAGTTCATACTCAACTGAGTCTTCTTCAGTTACTGTAGCTGCCTGTGTAACTTCATTGCCATTACTTTCAATTTTAACCATACCCTTTGGTCCTGAACAGGCAAAGATAAAAGCTGCTGCTATTAGCAGTATAATCTTTTTCATAATCTTATAATTAGTAACCCCATTATAATAAACATCCGGTATTATAACAAATGAGAGGGACTTATGTATTACTCGGTTTGTGTTAACTATAATATTAATCAGAACTGATTCTTATAAAGGCCTCTTTTAAAAGAGCAATATAAGGACAAGGTAAGGCTCAGATAAGTCTCAGGTAAGACCAAAATCAGGACGATACATACATATCGTAGTTTGAAATAAGAAGTCCGACAACTTCAGAGTAGTTTTCTCGTCCAGAGCTTATTCTGTTGGTTTTAAGGTATGCATCATAGGCCTTGTCCTGTATATCGGATAGTGCATCATTTCTGACAGATAACCAATGCTCACGGTTGCGTTGCAGGTCGGCTATAATTTCAGGGCGAATAGAGTTGACAAGCGATTCATACTCATCGGGTAGGAGAGAGCGAATATCACTCAGCAAGTAACTTATAATTGAAACATAAGCACTGTATCTTATTCTTTCGTCGTTACTGTTATTGCAAACTAAAAAAGCATAAAGGTTTGCCTCAGACTCTTTAGAAATACCAAACTGATGAGACATTTCATGTGCGAGTGTAAATGGGTATGTGAAGTTGAGACTATAATTGTTGACATGAATTTCATTAAAGAAAGGACCAAAATATCCTGAAATTCCCATCTTGGTGAAGAGTGATTCAAAAATCATCTTTTTTGGTCTTCTTTTTCCGTTGGGATAGCTAATTGATAAAGGATCCTGAAGTTTATTGTAAGATCTTTCTATCTCCTGCCTGATTCCCTCTTTTTCCATTACATCGAAATCAACGTAAGAATTGTTGGCATCAGCAATAAAGCGGGTGGTGAAATTCATTAGATTTTCAGCATTGAACATAGATACCTGATTATCTGTGCGTTTGTAATAATCATCCCTGAAATAAGATATTCCCCAACCAAAGTAGAACCAAACGATCAGAATTACCGCAAAACGAGTTAATGAATACAGAAACCTTTTAAAGCTTGTTCTTCTGATAATTACAAAGAGTATTAATTTCAACAGATAAAGTGATGCAGCAATAATAAAAAGGTCATAAAGTGAAAACTGAAACAGTCCTGAAGCTGTGGATAAAATTGCTGCAACTTTAGGGTAAATGTTTTGCATATACCATTCAGAAAGAGAAGGGGCGCGACTGAAAATAAAGATCACTAAAAAAACCGTCAGAATGGTAATAAATAATGATATTAATTTCCTTCTTTCTTTTTTTGCTCTTTGCTTTGTCCTGTATTTATATTTTGCTCTTTTCATTTGCCGGTAAATTTATAAATTTTATCAACAATGGTTGAGCTAAAACGTTTAGAATATGTTATATTTGAATAATATTGTTGTACCTAGGGAAACTGTAAACAACTTAACGCTCCCTTTCGACTTATACAATATTTGTATCGAGCGGATGTTTTCAGTAATAATACCAGGTCTGCTCACTTCATTAGAGTAAAAATAAATATTATGAGTACAATCAAATTTAAAACTAACATAAACTGTTCAAACTGTGTAGCAAAAGTAACTCCATTCCTCGACAAAAAGGTTGGGAAAGAATCGTGGAGTGTGGATATAGATAACCCTGATAAGATTCTGACTGTGGAGACAGACGATCTCACATCAGACGATATCGTGAAAACAGTTAAAAGAACAGGTTTTGAAGCTGAGGCGATTTAATAATCAATAATTATGACTTCAAGTAAAAGAAAAGGAATCAAAGGATTATTTCTGGTTGCAATCACTTCAGTTGTGCTGTTTTCAGTTACAGGCTGCGGTCCTAAAGAGGGAGAAGAGTATTATTTGAAATTCAAAAAGCTGAGCGATACACAAAAGTACTTTGCTTATAAAGCTGACAGCACCATTCTTATAAGCGGGCACAGGGGTACAAAAGAGGCTGGATTTCCTGAAAACAGTATTGAGGGATTCCAGCATGCATTGACTCGTATGCCACTATTTTTTGAAGTTGACCCGCGATTAACCAAAGACAGTGTAATAGTGCTTATGCATGATGAAACAATTGACAGAACAACCAACGCTTCAGGTAAATTATCGGATTATAACTATGATGAGTTATTGTCAATCAGGCTGAAAGATCATGAAGGAAATATTACTGCTACGATGATACCTAAACTTGAGGAAGTTTTTGATTGGAGTAAGGGTAAGACAGTTATAAATCTTGACAGGAAAGATGTTCCACATCAGATGATTGTGGATCTCATTAAGAAGAATAAAGCTGAGAAATATGTAATGCTTACCGTACATACCGGTGCGCAAGCAAGATTTTATCACGACCGCCTGCCGGGAGTCATGCTTTCAGTCTTTGCAAGAAATGATGCAGAGTATGAGGATGTTGCTATCTCAGGTGTACCATGGGAAAATATGATTGCTTATGTAGGGCAGAGTATTGATGAGTCAAACAGGCATATAGTAGAAAAACTGCATGCAAATGGTGTGAGGTGTATGGTTTCTTTTGCACCTACACACGACAGGCAGAGAACTACAGAGCAGCGTATGGCAGCATATATCAGAGAGTTTGAAAACTCAGTTTACAAACCTGATATTATTGAGTCTGATTATCCGGTTGAGGTCTGGGGTGTTTTTGGAGCGCAGTGAATTGACTTTAATTATTTATATAAATCACCCACTATCAACTTGTCACCTGTAAGATCCACTTCAAACAGATGAGGGATCCTGTGATAACGCCCGTTTATGTTTTTATGGCTGTGGACCGACATCAGCCATTTCCCTTCTAAAGTTTGGAACAGCATGCCGTGACCGAAATTGGGCGGTGTAATGGTTTTCTCTTCGTGTATCCAGGGACCATCAAGTGTACCACTTTCAGAGTAAGCTACTCCCTGAACATATATATCAAATATCCAGCTTGTCCAGATCATTCCTAATCTCCCGGTACCCGTACGAAACAGGTATGGTCCGTCAGTCACTTTGTTGCGCCTCAACTGACCGTTTTCATTCTCTGCACTCCATGGTGAGTCGCTTGCACGGAACAGTAATTCTCCTTCTCCTATTGAACCGCTCAAATCAGGTTTCAATTCAATTTTTTCTATTGTACCATCCCAGTTTTGCAACCACTCGTAGCAATAGATCATATAAGGTTTTCCATCAGTATCTACCCAGAAGGTGCCGTCAAGTGTGGGTTTATCAGCAGGTAGGTAAATAGGATCTTCCATTGGTATATAAGGGCCGTCCGGATTATCGCTTACCAAAATATGGCTGGCACGACGCTCAATGGTGTTTCCTTTTACTGTATCAATGATTACATCCCTGTTTGTGAAAGTAGCAAAATAATAGTATTTACCGTTATATTCATGCAATTCTGCTGCCCATATCATCGGATCCGGACCCATCCATGAATTGGGATCAGTTTCTGTTACCCGGTATGGACCCGACCATAACTTCAGGTCCTTGCTTTTCCATAAGCGACCTCCGGTTCCGGTCATGTAGTACATATTAGTTTTTTTATCAGCAAGAATTGCAGGATCACTCAATACTATAGAGTCTAATGGTACATTTTCCCGTGATTGAAATCTTCTTTGTGGTTGTTGCTGTGCAAAAACTACTGCAGAAATCATCAGATATCCTAACAGTGTTATAATACTATTTTTCATTATGTTT
>DHCC01000060.1:33850-36282 GCA_002398875.1 Bacteroidales bacterium UBA4912
GTTTTTGGGGTTAATGATCGGAAGCTTTCCATATCGTCGGGTGCTGCATTTCCAGAAGCGATAATTGAACCTGATCCGGAAAACTCTATGTTCACTGGAATGTCTGTATCAGGAACAATGTTTCCTTCCTCATCAACTATTTCAATTTTCACGTATGAGAGATCATTCAAATCTGCCTGAATTTTATCTCTATCAGGCACCAGCCTTACTGCTACAGGCTTTCCTGTTGTTTTTAATACTACGGAAGATGTCTCTCTACTTTTATTGAGACATACCGCCCTAAGTGTCCCTTTTTGGTATGGCACCTCAAAAGTGGCAGTATAATCTTCACTGCCTGTATCTTTTTCTCCTATCAATATATCGTTAAGATAAAGTCTCACCTTAGGAGAACGACTATATACATTTACCCTCATTGGCTGGTTCTCAAGACCTTCCCAGTTCCAGCTAAGATGCTCATCTGTCCATCCCCAGCCATTGACTACCTCTTTCTTCCCTTGAGCAGCAGGGGGACGCACAGCCATACTTATTTCTCTTTCTCGCCATACGACATCACGATAATATGACTGAGGTTTTTTATCTCCACAGAAATCGATATCACCACACCAGGCGTTATACCAGGACCAGCCCATGAATTGAGGGTTGTGTTCGCCTTCAGCTAGTTCAAGTGCATGCCCTAAACCTGCTTCGCCAAGATAGTCGATTCCTGTCCATACGAAGTCGCCAATTATTGCAGGATATTTTTCTACCAGATTCCAGTTCAACGCGGCATCCTTAGGAAAAGACTCGCTGCCATAAATAATCCGGTCAGGATAAGCAGCATGATCACTTTCGTATTTCCACCACATATAGTTATATCCTGCAATATCCACATTCCTGAATGCACGATAAATATCTTTATCCCATTCAAACCCAACATGACGTCGATCCCAGAAGTCATTGGCGCCTACCGTTGTAAAGCGGCTTGTATCATATTTGTGGATAGCATTGACAAGGTTCTTAGCGATAACTTCACCGATGGAATCTGCCCGTTGGGCAATTTCGTTGCCAATGCTCCACATGATTATAGACGGGTGATTTCTGTCACGACGTACTGAAGCTATTATATCTTTCTCACTCCATTCGTCAAAGAACTGGTGATAATCATCATTTCTCTTAGCTTGCTGCCACTGATCAAACGTCTCGTGTATTACCAAAAGGCCTAATCGGTCACATGCGTCCAGGAAATGCTCAGAAACTTGATTATGAGCACATCTTACAGCATTATAACCATTTGCTTTCAGTAGTTCAACCTTTCGTTCTTCCGCCCTGTTAATCGCTGCAGCACCTAATAATCCGTTATCATGATGAATGCATGCTCCTTTCAGTTTTATACTTTTACCATTCAATAAAAATCCTTTTTCGGCAGTAGCCTCAATTGTACGAATTCCAAAAGGTATGGATATAATATCCTTGAATGTATCTTCTGAAGAAAGAGTGATTTCTGCACTGTATAATACAGGATTTTCAACTGACCACAATTCTGGGTTATTAACAGTAAAAGAGGTTGATAAAGGTGTAGTTTCTGAAACATCTTGACTAAAAGAATTATCATAGACCACCTTACCTGTCGGGGAATATATTTTTAAATTTAATGTAGTGGATAAATCTTGTGCTGTTTTGTTGTATATTTTTGTTGAGAAATTAACAAAAGCCTCTTTACCTTTCAAATCTGAAGCATAAATGAAAGTATCCCACTCATCTAAATACACTTTATCTGTTTTTATAAGCCATGCATTTCTATAAATTCCTGAACCTGAGTACCAACGGCTATTTTCACCTGAATTAACTACCTTAACTGCTATCACATTAGGTGTGCCCACCTGGTTACAGAAAGGGGTTATATCAATTTTATAAGATGTATATCCATAAGGGTTATAGTTTGCTTTCTTTCCATTGATCCATACTTCCGACTGGTTATAAACTCCCTCAAAATAAAGTGAAATGAGTTTATCCTTATCTTTTTCATCCAGTGTGAATTCTTTTCTGTACCAGCCCTCACCGCCAAGAGTTTGTCCTGTATCAGCTCCGCCGGCACCACCCTCAGTCATTTTGGAAAAAGGACCTATGGTTATACCATCTATTTGTTTGGGTGCCGGTTCTATACTCCAGTCATGAGGCAGGTTGAGAAGTCTCCACTGATTATCATTAAATTCCGGTTGTTCCGCATTGGCAACAATACCTCTATGGAATTTCCAATTCTTATTAAAATTTGTTTTTCTCTCAGATGCATCCGTATTAACATTGAATAGTAGCAAAAGGAGCAAAGAAAAAAGAGTAATTTTCATAATACTGCTGTTTGTCATGATACGTTTAATAAGTGCAATTGTGAATAATTAATATTACCAAAGGGCTCTGTACAAAGATACTTTAATTTTCAATTTTTGCAACTGACA
>DHCC01000068.1:0-1398 GCA_002398875.1 Bacteroidales bacterium UBA4912
CAATTTCTGAAAATCTCATTGAAAAGTATTATCTTGCATCTTTGGAATGTTTATCATCTGTCGATGTACCTGATGAACAAAAAAAAGAATTAATTGAGCTTTCGGAAGATCTGATGTTCAGAGAAAGATGAGAGTAGCTTAAACAAAAAGTTGAATGCCTTACAGAAGATTACCCAATACTGACGCAGCACGAATTAAAGCTTTAAAAATTGCTATAGAGAAAGCAGACAATACTGATTTCCAGGAATTACAGATATCAACAAAAGTGTTGAATTCAGCTAAAGGAGCATTGAAGCATTTTGAAGGCTTATGTGCTCGATACCGACAACTTTATGAGATTCAGGTTAAAGCCAATAAGTCTTTTCTTGGGAAAATGAAAAATGCCCGTATGTATATCTCACATTTTGTGCAAGTATTATATATGTCGATTGTTCGTGAGGAGATAAAAGAAAAACAACTGGAATTTTATGAACTTGAGAATGCAAACCTAATAGTTCCCGATTTATCTACAAATGAGCAATTACTGGATTGGGGACAAAGAATTATTGACGGAGAAAACAAACGTGTTTCGCAAGGAGGAGTTCCAATTTACAACCCATCTATTGCAAAAGTAGGAGTTATGTATTTACTTTTTAAGGAGGGATATCAAACACAAAAACTACATCAAAAAGCTACTCAGAGAGCTATGGATGAAATAGCAAAGTACCGAGAAAAAGTTGACAAAATTATATACGATATTTGGGAAGAGGTGGAGAGAAGTAGTAATAATATTCCTGTAGAACAACGAATTGAAAGAAATCGAGAATATGGTGTTGTGTATTATTACAGAAAAGGAGAGTTAAGTTGATGGGAATTATTGACACTCATGCTCATCTGTTTGTGGCAGATTACGAAAATGATATTGATACTGTTATTTACAGGGCTAAATTAGCTGGGGTTGAGAATGTTCTACTGCCCAATATAGATGAATCAACTATTGAAAGCTTAAATAAATGTTTATCTAAAGATCCGGCATTTTTTATACCTATGATGGGGCTTCATCCAACCAGTGTTAAAGAAGATTGGAAAAGACAGATAGAACCAATTTATAATGAACTGACAAAATCTAAGTATTACGCTATAGGTGAGATAGGTATTGACCTTTACTGGGATACATCACTTAAAAGTGAACAGACTAATGTTTTCGAAGAAGAGTTAAAATGGAGTTTAGAAATGAATTTGCCGACATCAATTCATTTTAGAAATGCCACGAAAGAAGTTATTAACAGTATTAAAAGAGTAGGGGAGAAATCGATAAGGGGTGTGTTTCATAGTTTTGGAGGTAATAGAGACGAACTAAACGCAATTTTGGAATTAAATAATTTTATGATAGGGGTAAATGGTGTTGTCACATTCAAA
>DHCC01000068.1:1447-4410 GCA_002398875.1 Bacteroidales bacterium UBA4912
GGGAAAACGTAATGAGTCATCATACATAAGTTTAATTGTTAGTAAATTGTCTGAAATATGGCAAAAGAGTGTAGAAGACGTAGAAATAATTACATATACCAATGCTAATAAGATTTTTGGATTAAATAATTAGCTAAAACATCCATAATGGGTATTATTTAAAAAATATTTTCGTATTGAAGTAGCTTATAATTGATAAATTCAGTAAATTTGCCCCTTGAAATGAGCGGGAATGAAATATTTTTTGTAATTTGCACTCCATTTCCGGGATGTACCTCTTTAGGAGAGATGCTCGAGTGGTTGAAGAGGCACGCCTGGAAAGCGTGTATACGCCAAAAGTGTATCGCGGGTTCGAATCCCGCTCTCTCCGCTCAATTTTAATAAGGAAAAATCGAATAAGGATTTATTTATATAATTAATACTGAAAGAAAATTAAATCATTTATAAAACAAACAAATTTAGATCATTAATCAACAAAATTGAACACACAATGAAAAAGTTATTTGCAATTTTAGCAATCTTCGGAATGATGTCTGTAGGATTGTCTTCGGTTCTTTTCGCACAAGAAACCACTCCTGAAGAACAAACAGAACAAGTAGCCGCTACTCAGGCACAAGTTCAAGAAGTTACAGGCGGTCTTCATCAGGCTCTTAAAGTTAAATTTATTGAAGGTGGTGCAGGTTTTATGAGTACCATCGCTATCTGTTTGATACTTGGTCTGGCTTTCAGTCTTGAAAGAATTATTTACCTGAGTTTAGCAGATGTTGATCCAGACGCATTCCTTAGCAAAGTTGGAGATGCATTGGATAGAGGTGATGTGGAAGCTGCAAAAGATCTAGCACGCAATACTAGAGGACCAATAGCTTCAATTGTTTATCAGGGTCTGTTACGACTGGATCAGGGTGCTGATGAGGTTGAGAGATCAATAGTTTCTTACGGGGGTGTACAATCAGGACTACTTGAAAGAAACCTTTCATGGATTACCCTTTTTATCGGTATCGCTCCATCACTTGGATTCTTGGGAACTGTAGTAGGTATGGTTATGGCATTTGATGACATCCAGAGAGCAGGGGATATGAGCCCGACGATTGTTGCAGGTGGTATGAAAGTTGCGTTGATCACTACTGTAGGTGGTTTGATTGTTGCTATCATCCTTCAGATTATTTACAACTATATTCTTTCCAAAATGGAAGGTATCCTAAATAAAATGGAAGATGCCTCAATCACATTCCTAGATCAGGTTATAAAATATAACGTTAAATACAAAAATTTGTAATATAATGGCTGTAACTAAAATACACAGAACATCCAGACTAACCCTAATAATATCAATAATAATATCTGTTATTGTATTGGCTCTTTTCTTTTTCGGCGGACAAGTGCCGGAACATGAGAAGATTGGTGCTGACATGGCGCAGCCTGCTTTTACAGATATTCTTTTATACTGGATGTATGCACTTCTGGTAATTACCGTAGTAGTGCTTATAGGTTTTGCAATAGTTGATTTTGTAAGAGGATTGAAAGAAAATCCCAAAAAGGCACTTAGTGGTCTTTACGCACTTTTGGCACTTGCTGCATTATTAATAGTAACTTATGTTATTGGTGATGGTACTTTACTCTCGATCCCGGGTTACGAAGGGACTGACAATGTGCCTGCAATACTCAAGATGACTGATATGTGGCTTTATTCAATGTATTTCATGCTGGCTGTTACTGTATTTGCGATAATCATCATGCCATTAGTAACCAGGAAGAAATAGTTTTTTTAAAGTATAAAAGCAGATTCTCTTAGAGGATCAGTAAAAAAAGGTTTAAATATGCCAAAATCAGAAAGAAAAGTTCCGGCGCTAAATGCCAGTTCTATGGCTGACGTTTCTTTCCTGTTACTTTGTTACTTTTTGATGGTGTCAAGTATGGATGTCGATTCAGGATTGGCTCGACGTTTACCACCACCACCACAAAGTCAGGAAGAACAGGCATCAGTAGATGTTCAGCGTAGAAATTTGTTAGTTGTATTGGTGAATTCTCAAAATGAGATATTAGTTCAGGATCAGCAAGGAACCGTATTGTATGCAAATGAAACCGAATTAGGAGGCGGTTCTGGAAATCCTGCAATGAAAGATGTGGTAAAAGAATTCGTCTTGAATACTTCAAACAGTCCGGATTTACCACAATTGATTGAAGAGGATTTCGGGGCACCAATAGGAACTGTACCGGTTACTTCTAAGCACGTAATATCAATACAGAATGACGCAACTACTAGGTACAGCGCTTATATAGCGGTCCAGAATGAAGTTGTTCGAGCTTACAATGAGCTTAGAAGCGAGGGTGCCAGAAGATATTTTGGTACTTCGTATGATGAACTAACCATCGCACAGAAAGAACAGATAGATGATCTCTATCCACAACGTATCTCTGAAGCTGAACCAAAAAATTATGGAGGAGGAGAATAGATATGGGAAAATTTAATAAAAGTGGAAAAAGAGCGGTCCCAGAGATGAACACTTCATCAATGCCGGATATCGTATTCGCTGTTCTCTTTTTCTTTATAATAACAACTACGTTACGTTCTGAAACTTTGATGGTGAGAATGAAGCTTCCAACTGCATCAGAAGTACAGAAGCTTGAGAAGAAATCTTTGGTGACCTATATAAACATTGGTCCTCCATTAGATACAAGACTAGGTACAGGTACTCAGATGCAATTGAATGACAGATTCGCACAGGTTGCTGATATTCAGAACTATATTGCACAGGAAAAAGCTAGTATGAACGAAGCGGATCAGCCATTAATGACTGTTTCAATAAAAGCAGATGAAAATACTCGCATGCAGTATATCACTGATGTTAAACAAGCATTAAGACAAGCTTATGCATTAAAGATAAGTTACTCTGCCCGTAAAGGCGAGAATTAAGACTGATTCAAAATTTATAAATATAAAAAAACCGGGTCAAAATATGATC
>DHCC01000068.1:4663-14472 GCA_002398875.1 Bacteroidales bacterium UBA4912
CTCTCTCTCTCTATATATATATCATTCTATTTTTATTTTTAAGTATAACTATCCTTATCAACTATTTAGGATTACCTTCTTTAAACCATTTCACAATATTAGAAGGTGGGCGTTGTGCTAATAATTCATTTTTCATAAAATCCATATAAGGCATTACATGTTTAAAGAACTTGTAATATCCTTTACATAAATAGTTTAATCCTGTATTGCCATATTTATCCTTTATAAATCTATTTTTTGGGCACTCTCCGTAACAGGCAAAAAGAACATCACATTCATGACATTGTTGTGGTAATTTATTAAACTTGTCATTTCCAAATGTTTGTTGTACCTCAGAATACATCATTGAAGTGAGTGTTTCATTGTAAATGTTACCCAGAAGATATTCCGGAAACACAAAATGATCGCAAGAATATACGTCTCCGTTGAATTCCATAACACCGGCATGACCACATGTTTTTGCCATCGTGCAAACGCCAGGATTTTCTCCTACCCAGTTGGCTAAAGTTGAATCAAATATTTGTATAAAGATTTTACCTACATCTTCCTTAACCCATTCATCGAAAATAGCACAGAGAAAGTCACCCCATTTATCTGCAGGTACAGTATAAGGTGCAAGATCAGCTTCATGCTCAGATTCTTTTGCAGTAGCCAGTTTAAGAAGCGAAATATTATCAGATGAGTTGTTGTTTCGGATACGTTCTACAATTGGTGTGAATTGAATGTATTGACACCCTATTTCCTTAAAAAAACGGTAAAATTCAAGGGGATAGTCTACGTTATAATCATTAACAACCGCCATACAGTTAAACTCTACATCATGTTTTTTTAGTAACTCTATTCCTTTCATCACCCGATGGAATGATGAACGTCCCATTTTGTCTCTTCTGTATTCATTATGAAATTCTGGAGGTCCGTCAATAGATATACCAACTAAAAAATTATTTTCTTTGAAGAATTTGCACCATTCATCATTCAGAAGTGTACCATTTGTCTGAATTGAATTATCAATGTTTCTTCCGTTTGCATATTTTTTTTGCAGTTCTACTGCTTTTTTGTAAAACGAAAGCGGTCGCATAAGAGTTTCACCGCCATGCCAAGTAAACATAACATCAGGCATTGTTTGAGAGTCGATATACTGTTTTACAAACCTTTCAAGAAGTTCTTCACTCATTAATTGATTCTTCTTTTTATACAGATTTTCTTTCTCCAGATAATAGCAGTACTCACAGTCCAGATTACACTTTGAGCCTACTGGCTTAAGCATTACATATAGTGGTTTAGCGAATGGGGCGAATGTTGACATATAAATATTATTTATAAAACAAAGATAAACAATTCATATAACTAAGGGGTTTAATTCGCGTCGATTATTAATTAACAAACAAATTCATGAGATAAAATAGAAAGTCATGAAATAAATTAAAAGTAAAAAATGAATAGAAAGAATAATTTATTACATATTGGATGGTTAATATTAAGAGTGGGTATTGGTATATCAATATTTTTACATGGACTACCGAAAATAATGGGAGGTTCTGAGACTTGGGAAATGGTAGGAGCTACAATGTCAAACTTCGGGATTGATTCAGGGCATGCTTTTTGGGGTTTAATAGCAGCATTATCTGAAACAGTGGGGGGCTTACTTTTTGCTATGGGACTACTGTTTCGACCTGCAGCGATTATGTTGACAGGAACAATGGTTGTAGCAATGATTACGCACCTCTCTATGGGTGATAGTTTTATGGTCTATGGTCATGCACTGGATCTTTTAATAGTATTCACAGGTTCAATATTAATTGGTGCAGGTAAATACTCAATAGATACAAAATTACTTCCAAAGATTGCCTAGAATAATATTTGGTTATTAATAGTTTAAATAACAATCCCCCTTCTTGTTCTTAGCAAAGAAGGGGGATTTTAATTATATCTTGTTATTTGAATATACAAACAAAAGAGGGTAAGCTTACTATATCGCGCCGCTACAACCAATTACCCTTGCTTCGGTCAAGACCTGGGGGATTCATCGGGAGCTGGCCGTATAGGACTTACCCAACTGCAAAGATAAGATATTTTTTGTAGATACAAAAGAGTGTATTGATTTTTACTATTCAAGTCATTTTTTTATCTTTGTAATACTAACGTAACTTTAACTTTGGGAAATTTATTTCAATCAAATAGTTTAATCATGACAATAGTAGATAGGTTTATTAAATATGCCAGAATAGATACTCAATCAGATGAGAATAGCACTCAGACTCCTAGTACTCTAAAACAGTTTAATCTTGCTAAAGAGGTGGAAAAAGAGGCAATAGAAATGGGACTTGTTGATGTTAGTCTCGATAATAATTGTTATTTAATGGCAACCTTACCATCTAATACTTCAAAAAAAGTACCGGTAATTGGCTTTCTTTCTCATTTTGATACCAGTCCCGATATGAGTGGAAATAATGTAAATCCACGTATTGTTAAAAACTATGATGGCAAGGATATTATATTAAATGAAATAAATAATGTCATCCTATCTCCTAAAGATTTTCCCGAATTGCTTTCTCACAAAGGCGAAGATATAATTGTAACAGATGGTACAACATTATTAGGTGCAGACGATAAAGCCGGCATAGCTGAAATAATGAGTGCTATGCAGTATCTTATAGATCATCCTGAGATAGAACATGGAAAAATCAGAATTGGTTTTACCCCTGATGAAGAGATAGGACGCGGTGCTGATAAATTTGATGTAGAGAAGTTTGGCGCTGATTGGGCTTACACGATGGATGGAAGTGAGGTGGGAGAGCTAGAGTATGAGAACTTTAATGCTGCTTCCGCTAAAATTGAAATACAAGGACGAAATGTTCATCCAGGATATGCTAAAGACAAGATGATTAACGCACTACAAGTTGCTAATGAACTAATATCACTTCTGCCAAAAAATGAAAGACCCGAATTTACAGAAGGATATGAGGGATTTTTCCATCTTATTTCAATGGCTGGAACAGTTGAAGAGGCTAATTTGTCATTTATTATTCGTGATCATGACAGGATAAAATTTGAAGATCGTAAAAAACTATTGATAAGCTCTGTAGGGTTATTGAATAAAAAGTATGACAACAGAATTACACTTAATCTTAATGATCAGTATTATAATATGAGAGAAAAAGTGGAACCCGTAATGCACATCGTAGATTATGCTTATCAAGCAATGGAGGAGTTGGGTATAAAACCTAATGTGAAACCAATTAGAGGTGGCACTGATGGCTCTAAGCTCTCATTTATGGGTTTACCATGTCCAAATATTTTTGCAGGAGGAATGAATTTTCATGGTAAATACGAATTTCTACCTATTACATCAATGAAAAAAGCTTCACAAGTAATAGTGAAAATAGCAGAAATCGTTGCAAGAAATCATTAAATACTAAGAATTAGTTTAAGACAAGTAATTTGAAATATAAATAAAAAAATAAAATGAAACATACACCTTTTACAGATATGCATATAAGTCTGGGGGCTAAGATGCATGAGTTTGCAGGCTATAATATGCCAATAGAATATTCAGGTATTATAGATGAACATCAAACCGTAGTCAATTCTGTAGGAGTGTTTGATGTATCTCACATGGGTGAGTTTTGGGTGAAAGGACCAAAAGCGGTTGAGTTTTTACAAAAGGTAACCAGTAATGATGTTACAAAACTTCAAATTGGAAAAGCTCAGTATACCTGTTTCGTAAATGAAAATGGCGGTATAGTTGATGATTTTATCGTTTATTATTACGAACCCGAAAAATATCTGATGGTTGTTAATGCTGCGAATATTGATAAAGACTGGGAGTGGTGCACTAAATGGAACACAATGGGAGCAGAGTTGGAGAATGCATCAGAACATACTGCACAACTTGCAGTACAAGGTCCCAAAGCTAAAGAAACTTTGCAAAAACTTACTGAAACAGACCTTTCTTCTATTCCTTTCTACGGATTTTCAACTTCAAAATTTGCCGGAGTAGAAAATGTTATTATTTCAAATACCGGATATACCGGTGCAGGAGGATTTGAGCTTTACTTCTATCCTGAATATGGCATGAAAATTTGGGAAGCTGTATTTGAAGCAGGAGACGAATTTGGAATTAAACCAATAGGACTTGGAGCACGTGATACTTTACGTTTAGAGATGGGATATTGTTTATACGGTAACGACTTGGATGATACTACTACTCCTCTTCAAGCTGGTCTTGGATGGATAACAAAATTTGCTGATAACAAACCTTTCATTGGAAGAGACGTTTTGGAAAAAGAGAAGTCTGAAGGTATATCTCGCAAATTATGCTGCTTTGAATTAACTGATAAAGGTATTCCACGTCAAGGATACGAGATAGTAAATGAACAAGCGGAAATTATTGGTAATGTTACTTCTGGCACCATGTCGCCCATGATGAAAAAAGGTATAGGAATGGGATATGTCAGACCGCAGTATACAAAAGAGGGAACTGAAATATTCATAAAGGTGCGTAACAGAAATTTAAAGGCTGTTGTAGTTAAGCCTCCTTTCAGAAAATAAAAAGCAACTTGCTCCTCTCCAGGTCTTATGGGAAATAAAACAAGAATAGCAAAGAATAGTTTTTTTATTCTTGGTGCGCTTGCATTAGGAATAATGATTTACAAAATCGGATTTGACAACATCTGGAATGATATTAAACAGACCGGATGGTGGTATGTACCTATCCTCGGAATGTGGATTGTGGTATATCTCATGAATACCTTATCGTTTTACATTATTTTGCGAGATGGTACTCCTGAAACCAAAAATGTAAGCTTTATCAGACTTTTTAAGCTCACGGTTAGCGGCTTTGCAATTAATTATATTACTCCATTCGGGTTAATGGGAGGTGAACCTTATAAGATTATCGAACTTAAGCAGGATATAGGAATACAGAAAGCTACCTCATCTGTTTTGTTAGCTACAATGATGCACTTCGTTTCTCATTTTATTTTTTGGGTGGTAACTATACCTATGTTATTTTTTTTGGTACCTGTAATTTCAGATTCAATAGAAATAGGATTAATTATATCAGGTGGTACTGCCTTTTTATTACTTCTATGGGCATATAGGATCTACACTAAAGGGGGCGTTAACAGGGCATTAATCATATCAAGCAGACTCCCTTTTATTGGAAAAAAAATTAAAATATACAAAAGACAACATCAGGACAAGATCAGTCAGATGGATGTATTGATAGCTGATCTATTTAATAACAGAAAAAAAGACTTTATTGCTTCATTGCTCATTGAATTTATTGCACGTATTCTTATATGTGTCGAGATTATTCTAATGATGAAAGCAATCAATATTCCTATTACCTTTGTTCAGAGTGTTCTAATAGAATCAATTCAGTCACTCATTTCAAATTTGTTTTTCTTTATGCCAATGCAGATGGGTACACGTGAAGGAGGATTTGTTATTATTTATGGCATTCTTTCAATACCTGTGGCTTATGGAGTTTTTGTGAGCATATCCAAGAGAATGAGAGAACTATTCTGGACAGTAATTGGCATTTTGCTAATTAAAGCAGAAAAGCGTTAGTTCCTGCCAAATCTGCAAAATCAAATAAATATTACTCAAAATTTCTTTCTTTTTCTATCTTAAATAGAAGGAGGGTAAATTTCCTTTTTACCTGCCAAAAGTGTGTTTTTCAGTAATGAAACAATCGTCATAGGACCAACTCCCCCTGGAACTGGAGTAATATAAGAACACTTTGGCGCAACTTCATCAAACTTAACGTCACCTTTAAGCTTAAATCCTGATTTAGTTTTATTACTCGGTACTCTTGTTGTACCTACATCAATAACAACCGATCCCTCTTTAACCATGTCGCCTGTGAGAAATTCTGGAACTCCCAGTGCAGCAATAATTATATCTGCTTGAAGACATATTTCTTTTATATTATTGGTTCTGCTATGGCAAACAGTTACAGTGCAGTCGCCCGGATAAGTTTTTTGCATCATAAGCATTGAAACAGGCTTCCCGACTATATTACTTCTTCCCAATACCACGCAATGCTTTCCTTTTGTTTCTATATTATACCTTTTAAGCAGTTCCAATATTCCTGATGGAGTAGCAGAAAGGAAACAGGGCATTCCAAGAGACATACGACCAACATTAACAGGATGGAAGCCATCCACATCTTTGCGGTAATCTATAGCTTCTGTTATTTTAATTTCAGATATATGATTAGGTAGGGGTAGCTGAACTATGAAACCATCTATATCAGTATCCTTGTTTAGCCGATTTACACATTTTAGTAGCTCTTCCTCAGTCACATCGTCTTCATAGCGGATAAGTGTTGATTTAAATCCTACCTGCTCGCAAGCTTTAACTTTGTTAGCAACATAAGTTTCACTACCTCCATCATGGCCAACTAAAACTGCGGCAAGATGAGGTGTTTTACCACCTGAAGCTTTTATTTGTTTTACCTCTTCGGCAATTTCAATTTTTATCTGTGCTGAAACAGCTTTTCCGTCTATTAAGTTCATATTTCTGATAATAAAGAATAACTGTTATCTTCTGCGCATATTTTTCAAGGCTTGCCTTCCGCCACCTGAAGTCATCTTACGCATCATTTTGCGAGTTTCATCAAATTGTTTAATAAGCCTGTTAACCTCTTGAACATCAGTACCGCTTCCTTTGGCTATACGCGCACGGCGACTTCCGTTTATTATCTCAGGATTCGAACGTTCCTGAGGAGTCATAGAGCGGATAATTGCTTCAATGCCTTTAAATGCATCATCATCAAAATCAAGATCCTTAATTTGTTTACCAACACCGGGAATCATTGAGGCCAAATCTTTGAGATTCCCCATCTTTTTTATCTGTTGTATTTGACTAATGAAATCATTAAAATCAAACTGATTCTTAGCAATCTTTTTCTGCAGACGTCGCGCCTCTTCTTCGTTGTATTGTTCTTGTGCCTTTTCAACGAGTGTAACCACGTCTCCCATGCCAAGAATACGATCTGCCATACGTTCAGGATGGAAAACATCAATTGCGTCAAGCTTTTCACCTGTCCCAACAAATTTAATGGGCTTATCTACTACTGAACGAATAGAAAGTGCAGCACCACCACGAGTGTCGCCATCCAGTTTTGTAAGTACAACTCCATTAAAATTAAGACGTTCATTAAATTCCTTAGCTGTATTTACAGCATCCTGACCAGTCATTGCATCGACAACAAACAAAATCTCCTGAGGATTAACAGCATTCTTGATAGATTCGATTTCATCCATCATCTGCTCATCTATTGCCAAACGTCCCGCAGTGTCAATTATCACCAGATTTCGTCCATGCTGGCGTGCATATTGAATTGCATTTTTAGCAATCTTGACAGGATTCTTGTTATCCTCCTCTGAATATACCGGAACACCTATCTGTTCACCCAATACTTTCAACTGTTCAATGGCAGCAGGTCGATATACGTCACCGGCAACAAGAAGTGGACTTTTTCCACGTTTGCTTTTAAGCATATTGGCAAGCTTCCCCGAGAAAGTGGTCTTACCTGACCCCTGCAGACCTGACATTAAAATGACAGCTGGATTACCATTTATTTCGATATCTGATGCTGTGCCACCCATGAGTATTGCAAGCTCATCGTGTACTATTTTCACCATCATCTGCTCAGGCTTCACAGCATTAAGAACATCCTGACCTAATGCTTTTTCCTTTACCTTCTCAGTGAACTCCTTAGCTGTTTTGTAGTTTACGTCGGCATCAAGTAGGGCGCGTCTAACTTCCTTGAGTGTTTCAGCAACATTGATTTCGGTTATTTTACCCTGACCTTTTAATATCTTAAACGACCTTTCTAGTCTGTCACTTAAATTTTCAAACATGTTGTTCTATGATTTGGTTTATTTCCATCAATCAATTTCTATTTTTATTTAATATAACAAATTGATGGTATGTGATATTTTGTAATTCCAATTATATAACACAAAGATAATGAAAAAGGATTATTTCAGAAAATTTTGAAGTCTATACTGTTATCGTGATTTTTATTTAAAACAAAACTCAAAATAGCAAAGTATAAGATTTAAAATAATTACTGTTTTATAAAAAGTTTAACGGGTTAAAATGATTAAATTTGTCAATTAAATAAATTGCTATTTGATTAAATAATTAAAATCTCAGTTCATGGCTAAGAGAAGTCAAAGTTCGCTCCAGAAATTTTTATTTTTATCTATTGCTGCCGCTATAGTAACCATTCTTCTAAAATTTTATGCATACTACATAACAGATTCAATGGGTTTCTTGTCGGATGCATTAGAGTCGTTCGTTAACCTGTTTGCTGCAATATTTGCTTTGATTATTCTTAATGTATCTCAACGTCCGGCAGATGATGGACATAAGTTTGGTCATAGCAAAGCAGAGTATTTTTCAAGTGCGGTTGAAGGTGCATTAATTCTAGTAGCCGCTTTAAGCATTATCTGGTCAGCAATACCTCGAATTATCGATCCAAAACCACTAGAAAACATCAATACAGGTTTGTTGTTTTCACTATTGGCTTCTTTAGTGAACCTGTTAGTGGGGCAGATCCTAATAAAAAATGGTAAAAAAAGAAAATCTGTAGTTTTGGAAGCTGATGGAAAACATCTGATGACAGACGTGTGGACTTCAGTAGGAGTAATTGCCGGGATTATTATTGTAAAGTTTACCGGTTTATTGATAATAGACCCGATTATTGCAATTTTGGTCGCAATAAACATCATCTTTACCGGATACAAACTCATTAGTCGTTCTGCTAGTGGTTTGATGGATGCTACCATCCCATCAGAAGACTTGGAGAAAATAACCAGCTACCTTGATTCATTGAAAACCAGTAAAATTGAATACCATTCCTTATTGACACGAGTAGCCGGACAGAGAAAGTTTATTTCAGTACATATTTTAGTTCCGGGCAAATGGACTGTAAAACAGGGGCACGATTATGCCGATGAAGTTGAAGAAACTATTGTAAATATGTTCGATGAACCAGTAACAGTAGCTACGCATATTGAACCGATCGATGATCCGGTATCTATGATAGATATCGGTATCGACCGGCAAAAATTAAATTGAATTTACTTATGCAACAGCAGTACCCATAAGGAAGGCAGCTGCAAGTGCAATAATAGCGTAAAGCTCGGGGAATACTGCTAAAATAAGAGTGTTGCCAAAAGCGTCATGACCTTGTCCGATTGAAACTACACCGTTAGCACAAACTTGCCCTTGTCGTATTGCTGAGAGAAGACCAACAAAACCCAGAACAAGACCTGAAGCCAAAGTTGCCCATGCCTGAATGGCTGTAATTTCGGGTGTCAGAATATTGAAAATACTCTGGAACATAAAATAACCGGCAAAACCGTATAATCCCTGTGTCCCCGGTAGTGCCGTTAACACCAAAAAATTACCAAACTTGCCATCTACTTTCTTTGCTGCACCTATAGCTGCATTACCCACTATAGTAACTCCATACGCACTGCCAATACCTGCAAGTGCCAGCATAATTGCTATACCTGTATAGGCAATTATTAAATTTGTTTCCATTTAGTTGCTTTTAAATTTATTGATTTCTATTTTCTATTTTCTATATTTCTGAATGGGTTATATTTTTTGCCTCCACCCGTAAAATCCGAATTGTTATAAAACTCCACGAATGTTAACCTCAATGGATGCACAAAAGCACCCAGAGAGTTCATGAATATATTAATAGCGTGACCTATAACAAATATCAGAACTGTCACTATCGGGCCTACTATCGCGTTATCAGGACTCATTCCTGTAGCCAG
>DHCC01000061.1 GCA_002398875.1 Bacteroidales bacterium UBA4912
AAATAACGCTATTTTTTTCATTCTGTTTATATTAGTTCTTAGTTTTCATTCTAATCTATAAATGCATCCAATGCTTTAGTAGGTCTACCGTCTCTACCCCATGCACTAAGTGCATAATTACTCCATGATCGGGCTCCCTGTGGTTCCCAGTAAAAAATACCTAAGCCTTTACTGTTAGGGACTGCTTTTACTTTTTCGATTACTGCTCTAAGCATATAGTAAGTGTTTTGTGGTTTACTATCTTCTCCTCCAACTTCAACAACCATTACATCTTTATTATATCGATTTGCCATATCTGACAGGTTGTTACCCAGGTCGTCTATAACCTCTTTGTAATCTGGTTTACCCTCCAGCCACCATGGATAGAATGACATTCCTATGATATCATATTTTGCACCATGTTTCTCCGCATTGTCAAACCACCAACGAAAACGTTCGTTATTGTTGCCCTGATCAACATGAAGAATGATTTTTGAAGATGGACTTACAGATTTGACCGCATCATAACCTTTGTTTAGTAATTGTACTAATTGTGCCCAATTATCGGTATGTCCTTCGGGGTGTATCATGCCGCTTGGAATTTCGTTGCCAAGTTGTACCCACTCAGGTGAAATGCCCTCTTTATTTAGTGCATCCATCACATCGTAGGTATAATCATATAATGCTTGTTTTAATTCTTCAAAATTAAGACCTTCCCAATCTTTAGGTTTGTTTTGCTTGCCCGGATCGGCCCAGCTATCGCTGTAATGAAAGTTTATCATTACCTTCATACCCCAGCTTTTAGCACGTTTTGCCATTTCTACTGTTTCGTCTCTGCTGCAGTGCCCGCTTTGAGGATGAGTGGAAGGGTTTACCCATGTTCGCAATCTAACAGAGTTAATTCCGTGATCTTTTAAAATTTTAAAACAATCTTCGGGTTCTCCTTTGTCGTTGTAAAAAATATATCCACTAGCTTCCATTTGTGGTAACCAACTAATATCACCTCCTTTAGCTAAATTGTCATTAGCAAATTTTTCTCCTTCTTCAAGATTTTTGCAAGCAACAGATGTTAAGAGAAGCGTAGTGAATAATAATAGTGATTTTAAAATGAGCTTTTTCATTTTTTTTCTTTGTAGGACAAAAAAAAGCACGGCTATAAATTATGCCGTGCCTTTTCTTTTCAATTTAATTTTTTACTAATGTGCCTTTAAACTGCTCAGAGTTTGAAAAGTCGAGAGTGACTGTATAGTTTCCGGCTATAGGAACATTAATATTCGATCCATCAAACGCAAGATTGTTTAAATCTCCACCATAATTTATTCCCCAGTCATTATTTGCACGGAATTTAAATTCCCCTGCAGTTAGATCAGTAGTTACAGACCATTTACCTGAAACAGGGTCATATGACATTTCAGTGTCTGTATCCCATCCTCCTGCTGTAGCTCCACCAACAACTCCCCAAACTGTTTTTGTAGCTGTATATGTGTAAGGAGTTCCGGAAAGATCGACAGTCATTTTGTAGTATCCTGCATCTTTCATTATAAGGTCACTTCCAACTTCCGAAATCTCGCCTTCAGTTCCACTGTCACCATAGTTAGGTCCGTCCCAGTTAGGTTTTGCTGTGAATTTAAATCCTGTATTTCCTTCGGGGAAGTATACAAATCCGTCATATTTGAAGTCAAAGTTACGACTGTAAAGTGTGGGAGCAATTTCGGGCTTCCATCCCTGATGTCCACCCGGAACATACAGAAATAAGCTCATTTCACCTATTATGTCAATCTCATAAGTGTATTCCATCATATTAATGGTAATTTTTACCCATCCCGGTAATTCCACTTTCATTGAGCCTCCATTTTCTATAACAAGTTCACCTTCAAGAGCAATGTTTTGATCAGTAGGATTACCCAAAACGCCATCCCAAGAAGCCTTTTCTTTACTGGATTTTGGAACTATTTTAAAATTGCCAAAGATGTTATTGTCGTTTGAATAGTTCACAAGTATTGTGAATATCGGATCTTCATATACATCTTTACCACTATGATCAAATTTATAATCATCAAGTTCGTTAATATTCCATCCATTTAGATCGCCTATCAAGTAGTATTCAGTTTCAATTACAGGTGCAACAGGTGTAACTTTAACTGGACCTAAAATAATTGGGGTTGGCATCATGGAAGAAGTAGAGCCATCAACTATGTAATAGGTTCCACGCAAATAAATATTACGAGGGTCCGGTCTTTTCCCATAAAGTGTTTTAACTGCTTCATTAAGATCCGATGCCAGAATAGTAGCATTATTTCCATCTGAAGCAGAATTGAGTTCGACGACATTTGCAAAATCTTCTGTATCTGAAGCTTCAATTGAAAATTTAACGTAAGCTCCTTCTGCAAGCTGCGGAGTTGCAGTTGTATTAATTGCCACCAATACATCTTCAAGGTCTTCTTCCTGTAATACTAAAGGTGAAATAAGGTCTGATCCAATAGTAAAAGAAAAACCGTTTATTGATTGTTCTGCTTCCTGTTCATTTGTTTGAGGGTCTGCAGCGACATGATCATAAACATCTTCACATGCTCCCAAAAACAGTACCGCGAACAGTGTCACAATTAAATATAATTTATTGTTCATGTTTGTATTTTTTTATTATGGGAACCCTAACACTGTATTGAGAAAGGGTTCCCACAGTTAACTTATTTATTGTATCTTACCTGTTCTTTCGGTAAAATTGATATATAATCTCTGACCGGCTTTGCCAGTAATTCGTTCCTGATCACCACCTGCACCGCGTGGAACAAATACACCGTCAAATACAAGGAATTCTGTATTCCACCAGTCATGCCCTGGCAGTTTGATGCTTGCTCTTACTTCTGCAGTGTTAGAAAATGGGGGTGAAACGAATTCTGCATTAGCTCCAAGTGATAGCTCAGGGATTGCAAAACGATATGCTTCATCTGTTGTATCCCAGTTACCCGAAGCTGTTTCTCCTTGCAGATGGACATGCGGCGGTAAGAAATCTACTGCATAGTCATAATCACGACCTGTAATAGTGGTTGTAACCACTACAATGTACCATCCTGGGTTGCCAATTCCGATATTACCTCCCGAGTCAGTAGCACCAACATCAGATGTACCTCCATTTTGATTGATAGATGTACCTCCGAAGCCGAATTCGTTACCATCCCATGCTTTGGCAGTGTTAAACTTGATTTCTGCGTTACCTCCATCGCCGGTCTGACCCAGGTATTGCATTGCCCAGAATTTTCCTTCAGCGCCCCATACAGGAATCATTTCTGTAGCACCGTCCCAGCTCCAGTTGCCCGCAACGTTACCGATAATAAACATTTCTTCCGGCATCTCCTTCGGATCAAGAGCAAAATAACCTTTAACTCTTGGAAGCGTTATCACGTTTGACCTTACTTCACCATCATTTTTATCATTCAGTACAGATCTCAATCTCACATATAGTGGATGAGGAGCTTCGGGATATTCACTTTCTTCTTCAATACCAAGCAATCCCATTAAAGCAAGTGCCACATCCGCCGCCTGAACATCAAATTTTGCAGTAGTGTATGTTCCGGGTATGGCAGCAAATTCGCTAAAACTTTCACTAAGTGAGATTTCAACACTGTAAGTGGCAGCAGCTGTAAATCCATATCCCGGTTGAGAGGTTGAAAACTCAATAGTTTCCATATTTTTCAAGTCGTAGATACCGGAAACATATTTTGGAACGTTCAGCACAAAGCTATCCGGTTGTTGCAAAACTACCTTTTCATCTTCCTGACACGACCATAGGAAACCGAAGGCAGTCAATAATAATATTATACTATATATCTTTTTCATCGTTTATCTTTTTACAAGTTAAATTTGGACATTAATCAATAACCGGTGTTTTGAATCAAATTATCGTTTGCACCTATATCATCAGCAGGTATAGGGTAAATCTTAAAATGATCAGCAACAGATCTGCCTTCCTTGACACTACCTTTCCATGTCCACACATAAGAAGATCCTGTAAATTTGTTGAATCTGATAAGATCGGTTCTGCGCTGTGCTTCAAGGAATAATTCACGTCCTCTTTCGTCAAGTAAGAAATCAAGAGTGAGTTCACCAGCTGTTATTGTATAAGGAGCCTGTTTATAAGCACGTTCACGAAGTTCATTTACTAAGTTTAGTGCAGTTGTCTGATCACCTCCTGAGCCGCCTCTAAGAACTGATTCAGCATAATTAAGATAGATTTCTCCTAATCTGAAAAGTGGGAAGTCGGTGTATGCTATGCTACTTGGAGGTAATGAGCCATCACTGTTTCTGTTATAAAATTTAACAACAGGTATACCGTTGTCTGTGAACAGCGAAGGATCATCTATCTCGACGTTTTCTGTTTTATCAACATATAACATATCAAAACGGCTATCATTTTCATGCAGATTTTCTCTTTCGAATGTTTTAAGCATAGAAACACGTCCACGGTTACCTTGCCATGCTCCGACTGCGTTAACTTCTTCTTGCATATCAGAAGGCTCCATACTACTTAGCAGGAATGTCATACCTCCCCAAGTTTGAGTTTCGGCACCTTCATAACGTACAGGGAAAATCATTTCAGTCGATTTGTTGTTATCTGATTTAAACATATTTGCATAAATCGGTTCCAGTTCATATCCAACTTCAAGTACTTTTTTGCTGTAAGTAATACTTTCGGTGTATTTGTTTACACCAATATATGCTTCAGCATTCAGATAAAGTCTTGATAGCAGCGCCCAGTTGGCAGCCTTGTTAGCACGACCGTAGTATTGATTATTGTATCCCACGAATGGGGCAATCAAATCTGCTTCACTTTCCAGAAGTTCTTTTTCGATATAATCAAACAGATCAGCACCCTGAATTTGTGGAGGAAGTGTGCTTCCTACAGGACTATTCTCATCAACAAAAGGTACGTTTCTGAACATATCGAGCAGATAGTAGTATGAAAGTGCTCTGTGAAAACGAGCTTCAGCACGAAATCGTTTAATTTCGGCTTGGTCATTTGCACTTACACCGCGACCGTTTAATACCTCTTCAGTAGTTTCCCTTAAAAGAGCATTTGAAAGATTTATTTGATAATATAGTCTGTAGTAGAGCCCTTTGATAAATACGTTACTTGAGGTCCAGGTAATATAGTTCAAGTCGGGTATTCCCGGGTCGTTCCATGCACAAAGCACCTCGTCTGTGGGCAACTGCTGTAGGTTCCATAATCCTCTAAGAAAAGAAGCTTGACTACCACCATCTACACCTGCTACATCAGGATCTCCGTCACCTGCACTATTTCCACTAATTGCCAATCCTGCATATATTTTAGCTAATAGTTCCTGATATGGTTCTATTTCACTGCCAAATACTACATCTGAAACTAATTCGTCTTCATCCAGAGGTATCGTATTCAGGTCATCGACACAAGACGAGAGTGCGGCAACCATTAAGCCGATAATAAAAATGGATAGAAATTTATATTTTACTGTCTTCATAATATTCAAGAATTAGAAATTTAAACTGAGTCCCATAATGTACACTCTTGGGTGAGGATAGATATTATTGTCGATACCGTTGTTAGTAAACTCGGGATCCAAACCATCGTAATCAGAGATGACTATAGGATTCTGAACTGTAAAGAATATCCTACCTGTATTGTCATTATTCAAAAGGTGTGTAAAGTTGTAACCAAGAGTTATGTTATCCATCTTCATGAAGGAGGCGTTCTGGATATAGTGACTTGACTGATATTGCACCGCATTGAAATTGGTGAATGTTGCACTATTTACCCTGTTTTTCAACCAACCTGAGGGGTCGAAAGTCGTATTTCTTGATTCACGGTTTGATTGAATGTTGTTATATGCGTAGTTTCCAAGATTGGCTCGCACAGAGAAATTAAAATCCCAGTTCTTGTATGATAATTGTGAAGATAGTCCCATATATATATCCGGAGCCGGATTTTTATAAGGAATCAAATCCTGTTCGTTTATCATACCATCTGCATTTTGATCAACGTATACTCCTTCAAGAGGCTTGTCGTTTTCATCGTATACCTGCTCGTATACATAGAAAGAACCTGCAGGATAGCCAATTCGGTGTATTGCAATATTGTTTCCGGTACCACCATCAATTCCTCCAAATCTAACACCAACGTAATTGGGGTCATCTGTTATGGTTAGTTTATTGATCTGGTTTTTATTGTAGGTTATGTTATAGCTTAAATTCCAGTTCCAATCTCTGCTCACAATCGGTCTACCTGTAATTGTAAATTCAACACCTTTGTTTTCCAGTTCTCCAACATTTGTTAATAGTTGGTTGCTAAAGTTTGTGCCTGCTGCAATACCTACAGTATTAAGAAGGTCCGTAGTTTTGCGATAATAAACATCAACAGCACCACTTATACGATTATTTAAGAAGCCATAATCCAAGCCGGCGTTATAAGTAGTAGTTTCTTCCCATTTCAGATTTTCGTCATAAGCAACAGGTCTGATAAGTCGGTACATATTATCTCCAAAGAAATAATTAGCCCCTGCCTGACTGTAACTGTATCTTCCCATCCATGGGTAGTCTCCGCTTCCAAGGTTTTGCTGACCTGTTACTCCGTATCCTAAACGTAATTTAAGATCTGAAAATAATCTTTGATCCTGCATAAAACCTTCTTCATTGATCTTCCATGCAAGTGCAACAGATGGGAAAAGTCCCCATTTATTATCCGGGCTGAAGCGTGAAGACCCGTCATTTCTTACCGTAAGTGTTAGCAGATAACGGTTCAAGAGTGTGTAATTGATACGTCCGAAGAAGGATACTACATAACTTTCTGTTGAATAGTCGTTCATTTCTCTGTAAAACTTATCTCCTGTTTCAGCTTGCATAGCAGCAGAATAGGGATAAGAATCTTCACTTTCGCTATAAAAACGCTGCCATGAATAACCTCCCATTACATCAAAGCGATGTACGTTTAGATCCTTGGCATAGTTTAGATAGAAATCCAGAAGAGTGTTACTTTTGTACTGTGAGTATGTTCTATTATCTCCCCAGCCAGCTTTATAATTTCCCCAGGTATATGACATTGGAGAGTTGTCTTCAATAATAACATCTCCCTCACTTTTTGAAATATCATATCCAAGATTAAGGTTTGCTCTTAATTCTGGCAAGAAAGGCATTCTGTAGTCGAGCTGCAAATTACCTATGCTTCTTAGTACCTTTGAGTTATCGTGCTTCTGCATTAAGATTGCCAGCGGGTTTGCAAGACCAATATCAATTGGAGTACCGTCGGGTTTAAGTGACATGTGGTACCCGTTGCCATAGGGACTTGCCGTTTGTGAATATACCGGCATAGTTGGATCGAATTGTGTAGCAGAGTTTATTGCACCATGATCAGCAAATTGATTGGTAATATACATACCTCTTGAATTTAACTGTACTCTAAGATCATCATCAAAAAATGTTGGAGATAGGTTGATACTACCCGTAAGTCTTTCCAGATTTGACGTTTTAAGAATACCGTTTTCGTTGGTATACCCAAGTGAAGCGCGGTATGGTAAATAGTCACCGGCAGATCCTGATACACTCAGATTCTGATCGGTACTTGCCGAAACGCGGAAGATTTTGCTTTGCCAGTCAGTGGCAGTATTACCTAAAGCTGCTGCTTGTTGGCTGTCGGCACCGAAAGAATTAATTACATAATTCCTGAAAGTTGGTGCATCCATTACATCTACACTTCCTGTTCTGGTGCTTACTGACATATTGCCATTATAAGATACAGTAGTTTTTCCGGCATGTCCTTTTTTAGTTGTAATCAGGATTACACCGTTTGAAGCACGTGAGCCGTAAATTGCAGTTGCAGAAGCATCTTTAAGTACTGTGAAAGTTTCAATATCATTTGAGTTGATACTGCTAAGCGGATCAGACATTCCACTTACGCCGGATGTATTATCCACCGGAACTCCATCAATTACAATAAGTGGATCATTACTTGCGGACATTGAAGATCCTCCTCTGATACGTATCGTTGAGCCTGCACCCGGTGCACCACCCGAAGATATTATGCTTAGTCCGGCAACTTTACCGGCTAACATATCTGAAGGATTAGTAGCCAAACCTTTGTTGAGTGAAGTTGCATCTACAGCTACAACAGAGCCGGTGGCATCATCTTTTCTTACTGACCCGTACCCTATAACAACCACCTCGTCCAGCAATTCTGTATCCTCTTGAAGGATTATATTAATCGTGGTTCTGTTGTTGACGGGAATTGTTTGAGGTACATATCCAATGTAGCTGACTTCCAGTATCGCATCCGAAGGTACCTGAATCATAAAATTACCATCATAATCGGTAATTGTTCCTGTTGTGGTTCCCTGGATCAGGATATTGGCGCCGATTATGGGT
>DHCC01000043.1 GCA_002398875.1 Bacteroidales bacterium UBA4912
ACAAAATACTGTTGACAACCCGGGTGACCGTAAGATTTTAGGTAACTCACTGCCAACATTATCGTATGGTATTAATGCAGGATTCGACTGGATGGGATTTGATGCATCGGTTTTCTTACAAGGAACGGGCAACCACTACTGGTATCCTAGTGGTCATAATATGAATTTCTGGGGCGGTTTCTCTTACTCTTATGTTTCATTCCTTCCTAAAGACTTTCTTGATAAAGTATGGTCGGAAGAGAACCCCGACACATACTTCCCGAGAGCTCGCGCTTACGGGGCTACTGGTGGTTATCTTGCTAAGGTGAACGATAAATATCTGCAGAATCTGAGATACTTGCGTTTGAAGAATCTGACAGTAGGTTATACTCTTCCGGATAACTTAACATCGAAGGTTGGTATTGAAAATCTGCGATTATATGCTTCAGGAGAGAATTTGCACTATTGGTCTCCTCTAAAAGAGAGTACTAAATATATTGATCCGGAAGCGGCGTTCAGTCGCCCCAGCGGAGTTAACAACAACGCATTCTATCCATGGCCGGCAACTTATATGTTTGGTATAGATATCACTTTTTAATTTTTTAATATGAAGACAATGAAAAAAATATCAATAATATTTTCAGTTATTTTACTTTTAACGGGGTTTGCATCATGCGAGCAGCTTGACTTGATTCCTAAAGATAAGATGTCTGACCAGGACTATTTTAAGAATGCTACTGAACTTGAGCTGTTTAGTAACCCATTCTACAATGATCTGCTGGACAAATCTCCTTTTGACGAGCAGAGCGATGTGATTGTAAACGCAATCCTGGATGAGATTTTGATTGGCGGACAGAGACGCACGGTTCCTGCTTCGGGCGGCGGATGGAATTGGGGTACATTGCGCCGTATTAACACACTGTTGGAGAATGTGGACAGGAGTGAAGATAAGGAAGCGGTTGTTAAGTACACTGCTGTTGCACGTTTCTTTCGTGCTTACTTCTATTTTGATAAGGTTCAGCGTTTTGGTGATGTGCCATGGTATGATAAGCAGCTGAACTCTACAGATGAAGATCTTTACAAGCCGCGTGATTCAAGAGAGCTTATAATGAGCAAAATGATTGAGGATATTGATTATGCTATTGCAAATTTACCTTCAGGAAAGAGCGTTTATCGAGTAAACCGCTGGTCGGCACTGGCTTTGAAATCAAGATTCACACTATTTGAAGGTACTTATCGTAAATATCACAATCTGGAGATTGAGGGTAAAGATTATAAATATTATCTTGATCTGGCAGCAAAATCTGCTTTGGAGATTATTGAAAAAGGTCCTTACAAGATTCATTCTACAGGTAATCCCGACAAAGACTATCTGATGCTTTTTGCTACTCCTGATGCTAACACTGATGAGTATATTCTTGCAATAAAGTTTGATTATGCACTTGGCATCCGCAATAATGCGTCGGCATATACACTGCTGACTTCGCAGGGGCGTCCGGGGCTGACTCGTAAGTTTGTTAATAGTTACCTGATGAAAGATGGTTCAAGATTTACAGATCAGAATGGATGGGAAGTGATGTCGTTTAACGAGGAGACAAGTGATCGTGATCCGCGACTGAAGCAAAGCATGCGTACTCCCGGATATACTCGCATCAATAAGACAACAATGCTGGCTCCTGAGCTTGAAGTTGCTACCACAGGATATCAGCCTGTGAAGTTTGTGCAGGATCCTGCTTCAAACAGTGGTAACAACGACAGGACAGGTTCGTCGGATGTGGATATGCCTGTATTCCGTTATGCTGAGGTTTTGCTTAACTATGCTGAGGCAAAAGCAGAGCTTGGCACTCTTAATCAGAATGATATTGATATCTCGATAAAGGAGCTGCGTGATCGTGTGGGTATGCCTAACCTGAATATGGCGGATGTTAATGCGAACCCTGATGAATACCTCTCTTCAGCCACTTATGGCTATCCTAATGTAAGCGGAAATAATAAGGGTGTGATTCTGGAAATCAGACGCGAACGTACTATCGAGCTGCTGCAGGAGGGATTGAGATTTGCTGATTTGTGTCGCTGGAAATCAGGCAAGAGCATTGATCAGCCAATTACCGGTGCATATTTTGAAGGACCGGGTGAGTATGACCTTTCGGGTGACGGTAATGTCGACTTGATTCTTTATACTTCAGAAGAAGAGAAGCCTGCGGAAAGAGAGGGCGTTTCTCTTTATGAATTGGATAAAGATCTCATTCTTACAGAGGGGACAAAAGGTTATTTGAATTATCACCATAATGCGGAGCGCAACGGATTTAACGAAGAACGCGACTACTTATACCCGATTCCAATTGATGAGCGAACACTTAATCCAAATCTTACGCAAAATTATGGTTGGAATGATGGTTTAGGATATTGAATATTTTCATTTTCATTTTTCATTACAGATTTTGAGTCTTTAAAAAGGGTTGTTCCAAAAGAACAGCTCTTTTTTCGTAAATCGGGTGTCATAGATATATTTTCCTTTCAATTTTCTTGGCTTATCTGAAAAAATACTACCTTAGTATTACTAATTTCCGTAAACAATATTAATCCAAACCTTTAAAAATCTGCCGCATGACAAATTCAATCGAGTTCAAAGGAAATGATAAATTATTGTTTGGTATCATTCTCGGCGTTTTAGCTTTTTGGCTCTTTGCGCAAACCACTTTAAATATCAATGTTGACATGGCGAAAGATCTCGGCATGGATGCATCGATGATGAATATTGCGGTATCGATAACTGCACTGTTCTCTGGTATTTTTATCGTTGTTTTTGGAGGGTTAGCCGATAAGGTGGGACGAGTGAAAATAATTCGTATAGGATTTTATTTTAGTATTATCGGGTCACTGTTAGTGGGTTTTACGCCAGTAGGCAACGCTGCTGAGGCGGTACTGATTACCGGTCGTATATTTCAGGGACTTTCTGCTGCTGCCATCATGCCCGCAAGCTTGGCATTGGTAAAAGCTTATTGGGAAGGTAAGGAGAGGCAGCGTGCCATATC
>DHCC01000013.1:0-1226 GCA_002398875.1 Bacteroidales bacterium UBA4912
CTTTTTTAATAGTACCCATAATTTGTAATCTTTAAAATGTTAAACTTGCGGACGTCGAATGGCCATTTCTCTAATCCGGAAGCGAAGTTCAGCATTTCAGGAGAGGTAAAAAATTATCGGTCGATTTGGCTGCATTTGGCTGCGATTGGCCGTGATTGGCCGTGATTGGCTGTAGTTGGCTGTAGTTGGCACTCCTCCAGCCCCAATTTCTCAATCAACTCTGTGAGTGAAGGATACCTGCTCATCATCTTTTCAAGAGTCGGACTGGGTTGTTTTTTCTCTTCCGGAGTGTTTTCAAAGGTATTATCAAGATTGTGTTCAGGTCTGCTTACACAACCGTTTTCAGTCTCAGCCGTTTCATTTTCCTCCTTTATTTTATCAATAATATAATCTGCAATATCGTAACCATATTCAAGCTGTTGCTCCGTCGCGTGTTTCTCCACCACATCAGATATCTCCATGGTGCAGTGCACGTCGCTGCTGATCTTCTTCAGCTTGGCTTTCCACTTCTCATAACAGCCTGCATCAGGATAAAGCAAAACATACCTGTCCCGTAACACTTTTGACTTTGGCGAATTCAGTCCGTGCAGATTACCTGCAGCAAGCCAGATGAAGTCGGAGTAGATCATACTCCCGATTACAGCGGTCTTCTCAGCTTCAACGATTGCCACCGGCTTATCGGGATAAAGATTCAGCAGATGTTCACCAAAATAGCACTGACAAAGGTTATAGTGTTCGAATACCGCACTTCTCTTTTTTATGATATTATGCACCCAGTTGATACCCCCTTTTTCGTTCTTCACACGCTTGCCGGTGTGCGGGTTGTACTGCATAATCTTGCCTGTCCTCACATTGTCATTATTATCAATCTGCCAGAATATCACACGCTTGTAGCTTGCTGCCCCCAGTGCATAATTGTCAACTGCCTCTCTGATTTTCTCACGAGGGAAGTAGTTGTGCAGGAATTCAACAAAATTGGAGTTGTACGACTTCGAACTGATTACGTATCTTGGTGAAATGCAGTCTATCTTGTTCTGAAGGATCTCAACGTAATTGAGATTGCCTGTTTGGTTGATTTTATTAGTCTGATTGAGTTGGTTAGGTTGACCACCAACCAGTGTATTTCCCCTATTCTCTCTTTCTTTTCTTATTTCATTATTAGACATACTACTCCCTGTATTATTATACATACTACTCCCAGTATCACTCTGTTCAAACAAATTACC
>DHCC01000013.1:1423-2924 GCA_002398875.1 Bacteroidales bacterium UBA4912
TGTTAAGTACCGTTTCGGCTTAGGATTATCCCTGAAATATTCCCTGGGAGTATAATGATAACCACACTTTATCTCACGGTTGCATTTCCCCACGGTGGGGTTTATTGGTCTGCCCGTTTCACCGTCAATATAGAAGGTGAATGTTTTCTGTTGCTTACAGGCCGGACAGGCATGTCTGCTGTCCCTCCCGTGATATGGTTCCAGATATGGCATTTTATATGTTGTCATAATATGTTTCGTTTTTCTCTACACCAAATACACCAAATACACTAAGTATTGATTAAATAGGTGTATTTAGTGTATTTGGTGCTGTCATTTCAGTAACATCCTTTTTTATATATGCCGCCAAACCATAGTTTCTGCGCTTCAAAATTATACCCTGATTTTTCAGCCTCTGGTTAAAAGTCTGTTTTGTTTCCAGAATATGATTTCCTCTTATGCAAAAGCCTGTGTACTCTCTATATAGTTCCCCGATCGCTATACAATCTTCTGAAGGCTTATACCCCATCTCATCAACAAACAGTGCAACCGAATCACCCTGCACTCTGTAATCATTGAGTACCGCATCTGCCTGCTCACTTTCAGTGAATCCTCTCTGCTCCACCAGTCGCTTGAGCCCCTCCAGCACCCAGTTGAGCACCCCGGGAAGTTCTACGTTGATAATCTTTCTTGCCAGCTGCTTATCCTGTTTTTCTTTTGGTATTGTTACATTAAACGGTATTATCAGAAATCTGCGGTAGAAAGCATCAGAGTGATCAGTTGTATTGGGCAGTGCGTTGCAGTTGAACATCATCTTGCCATAGTTGGTGATTGTAAACGGATCACCGTAGGGCACCCTCGCGTCAACCGGCTCACCCGAGGCGAGCTGTTTGAAAACCGACTCGTTGAGCTTTCCGTTTATCTCTGTTGAATAATTCAGCAGTTTACCGCCAAGCATGGCACGATAATAACCGTTGGCATTAGTAAGATTCTCCAGTGAGAAATTGCTGACATTGCTTTTTCCTCCCAAGAGAGCATAAACAATCTCGAACACCACCGATTTGCCGTTGGCTCCTGATCCGTAGAGCAGCAGCACCTTCTCCAGCTTCAGATCTTCTGTCTTGATAAACAGATAACCGATATACTCGGCAAGGATCATCTGCAGACTCTTGTCGGGCAATACGGTATCAAGGAAATCATCAAACATCGGACACTTTGCATTTTCGTTGTACGCAAACTTCAGTTGGTAAGTGAGGAAATCCTCTTTCCTTGGTCTCCTCAATCGCATATTGGTACCCTCAATGTCAAAAGTGCCGTTGCTCAAGTTGATCATCGCCTTCTCGCAGCTGTCAGCATCATCATCAAATTCATCAATATGTGCCACCGACATAAACTGCTTTGCCAGCTGCTCCTTGAAAGAATATATCCCGCCAAGGAATTTTGTGACACCCATTTTCACCGCCGACTTGCCCAGGAACGACTGAAACGAAGGTATGGGGAATCTTTTCCAGTACTCTCCGTT
>DHCC01000013.1:3188-3336 GCA_002398875.1 Bacteroidales bacterium UBA4912
GATACATGTAAAAAGAAAATGCCTGATGTTGAGCTTATCCTTATCCTCAATCAGTCCCGCCTCACTGCGGAAGTCAACCGGTTGAATATAGCTGTAGATATACTCCGGCACCTCAGAATGCTTCAGCTTCCTACCCTTTGGTTTATAA
>DHCC01000013.1:3614-4786 GCA_002398875.1 Bacteroidales bacterium UBA4912
CGTCACATCACTCATCACGACCCCCTTTCTCACCGCCGTCTTTCTCGCCGTTATAATACCTGTCCAGCAGAGCAACCACATCCGATTTCTTGTAAAAGCAGATACCGTTAATCCTTGAGTAAGGTATTAGCCCGTTTATTCTCCATCGCTGCAAAGTACGCGGCGATATCCGCAGTTCACGGAACACATCCTGCGAATCCATCCAGTTTGATAATTTGTCATCATTCATAGCATATAAAATTTATTGGCTACGAATATAAGGGTTGGAAACAAGCCAATACAAACTCATGAGTAACCCAGGTTACTCATTGAGTTACTCATTTTAGCTTAGTTTGTATTGATTTAGCATATTTAAACAATAGGGTTGCGTAAAATCTGTAAGTTGTCAGGAAAAATAGTAAGGTTTTGGTTTAGTCTAAAAGTAATCTCTATTTTTTAGGACCCTTATAATTGTCTATTCTATCGGAAATTTCAGGAAATACACCTCTTAACAAATCGGACAACAACTTCAGATCGCTGACATCCTTAGGTTTATTCAAATCTATTTTCATTCTGTTCTGAATGTTTCGCAGATTCTTTCCGGTAAATAGCCGTATTATTTTAGCTAATTCAATCTTTTTTGTGTTTACTTCATTAACTCCCAAAGCATCAAACAGAAACAATAATCCTTTTGTCTGCTGAGCGCAGGTCAAACCGCCTACAGCATCATCCTCATCAGCTTCACAAACCACATCAGCTTTAATTTCCGGCTCCTGATATTTATTTTTTATCATGCACGACAACATACCCAGCATTATTTTCTGCTCTTCAGTTGTGTCGTAACTATAATTTTCTGACATATAGCAGATAATGTCCCTCGTAACAGTGTCAAGAAGTTCATCTCCGGTGTTAATCTCTTCCACAAACTTAATTGCTTCCGAAGTAGTTTGTGTTCTCACCCTGATACTGTCGAAAACTTTGTATGCAAGGTTAAAAGCCTTAATCCACCAACTGTTACTTTTTTTTAGATAATAGATACTATTCTCGTGGTATTCCTTATTATCTTTATCTGTTAGATATTTACACAGACTGTTTTTAGGATAATCCTCCTTGTAGTTTCTAATTACCTCTTTAATATTTTTGTGTGTGTTTTTGTCAAGAGTTTTGGGCTCATGTCCTTTCAGTGGTATAGA
>DHCC01000013.1:5132-5394 GCA_002398875.1 Bacteroidales bacterium UBA4912
TTATCTGTACGCATTGGGTACAGATCATAAATAGCTTTTTTAACTTGATTGTAGTGTAAGAAACTTGGTTTCTCATTTTCAAGGGTCTCCTTGCTCCTCATGATTTTAATTTTTTTTGATATTATATAAAAATATCAGGATATTTTCCCGATAATATTACAATTTTTCACCATGGATAGATTAACTACCTGTTTTACAAATATAACGAAAATTTGAATATTTTAGACTGTAAAATGTTATGGAAATGCGCTTCCACGGCTGT
>DHCC01000013.1:5578-5928 GCA_002398875.1 Bacteroidales bacterium UBA4912
TTTAGAGACATTTTATAAGATTAGGTAGGGAGAAAGAAATTTTACTGGTGGTTGATTAAATTGTAATTATGTTAAAAAATATATTACATTTGCAAATAAACCCGGCAAAATGTTTTTTATAAAGAAAAATAAGTACATTTGCACAACTTAACTTATAAGTGAATACTAAGCGTAAATTTTATCTTGAATTATTTGAGGAATCAGAAGCAGTAAATTTCTATACTGTTCACTTTGAGGGTGATGAGGATTCAGAGTTTATGAAATTTATTAAGGAGCATCAAGAAATCAAGTTTAAAAAGGACTTATCAAGAATTACTTACTGGATTGATAAGATAGGGCAAACTGGAGCT
>DHCC01000013.1:6250-8090 GCA_002398875.1 Bacteroidales bacterium UBA4912
TATTACAATAAAAGATAGAACATTTAGTGGAAACATTTCGTTTTATACTAAAGATTAAACTTATTATATATGAAAAAAAACCCTTTGATGGAAGAAATGCGAAAGAGTGTTTCAAATGATATAAAAAGAGAAATCGATTTATCATTTGACATAGTTAATCGTATTCACTATATACTGGAATCAAAAAATCTCACCCAAAAAGACTTGGCTAAAGCTTTAGGTAAAAGCGAAGCTGAAATAAGTAAGTGGATGCGAGGCACCCATAATTTTACCTGTAAAACTCTGGCTAAAATTGAAACAGCATTGGGTGAGCGAATAATTGAAGTTGTGGGAAAGCCGGACAAAAAAGGATATGTATTTATTAGTATGCCTTCTAATATTACTTTACCAAGAAAAGAGAGTGTCGAAATTTTAAGTAAAGTAGATTTCACCCGCAACTTTAATGATATATCTAAAGTTGGAAAAACATACAGTCATAATTAATAAAAATGGATAACTTAGAAAAAGAAATTCAGATTCGTCTTGTAAAGGTTAAAGAAACAAGCTTTTTTCTAAATTCCTCATTGCTTGAAAAAATAGAAACTAAGGATTTAAATAATCTGCAAATTGGGTTTGGATTAAATATAAAACCTGAAATGTTAAAAAACACCTTGAACTTATCACTTATAGTCAAATATCAAAGTAGTCCAAATGAAGATGATAAAATACTGGAAATAGAAACTTCAAATATCTTTGAAATAATTGACATGGAAGGATTAATTGAAGATAAAGGAGACAAAATTGAAGATAAAGCAGGAATAACGCCAACTTTAGTTGGTATAGCAATTGGTACAATACGAGGAATACTTGTCGCCAAAATGACTTCAACTCCATTGGAAGATTATCCTTTACCTATTGTCAATCCAACAGAGTTATGCAATAATCTCTCCATTCCTTCCTCAAAATAAACATATTCATAACTGTACCAAACACAATACTCTTCTTTTCTCACCGATGAATATATCTCATATAACATATACACTGTCCGAATTACTCTTCAAATCGCCCGACGTGAGATATACCCAGAAATGCAAATCATTTATACTGTCAGCGGTTTCAATTCCGGGCAACCTGTTCAGGTCGATTGCTGCACTGCGGTCCGACCGCTTTGCCCTGTTGATAAAGTTTTTTGCTTTTGATACAGCTGTATTGAGACAGGCGATATTCACCTGATCATTGCCTTTAGCGGGTCGGGATGTGCCTTCTTGTTGCGGGTCCCAGCTAAAATGCACGGTGCCTGAATCTTCATCAACTGTTGCCGTCACACCGGTCAGAGGTTGCAATTTTCCCCTTGCAATCTGAATTTTGCTGTAATCAATGGAGTAGTTGGGGTACTCGCCCGTGATTGCGTTTTTTAATACCATTGAAACTGTGCTGCGGAAAGCATTATTCATATCCCTGTATCCATGTTTGATGATACTGTTAAGCGGTGAGAGCGCACTGTTGGCAAGTCCGAACCTCATTCTCGAGGCAAGCTGCTTCGGCGTTTTCGGATCCGAAGGCACAGTGTATTGTCTGAAAGCCTGCTTTCCGCCCTTAGTGACATACGCAATTATCGGTCCGATTCTGCCGGACAGTCCCATTTTGTTCAAGTCTATTTTCCCCATACTACAAATATTGTTTTCTACCCTGCAATTTACCGAAAAACCGCCACTCCTGCAACTGTTTTGAGGGTATTTCGGCACTACTTCAGACGACGCAGCATCATAAAATTATGATGATGCAACGATGTTGAATTGATGTTGGATTGATGGTGCTTTGTGTGAAGTACAGCTAATTTAGCTTCCGATTATTTTATTTA
>DHCC01000037.1 GCA_002398875.1 Bacteroidales bacterium UBA4912
TTCTCCCCCCGGTTGGAATGAACTGGCTTTACCACGGCTTACCAGCACCTTGATATCATCCTTTATATCTCCATTTGATGAGCCGGAATAACCTGATTGTGCTTTTTGAATGACAGCAACTCTTTTTTCCAACGCCCCGTTCTTCTGTTTAATAACAACCTCTGCCTTGCGTTCTGTTTCGTTTGGATTCCAAGCCACCTGGTATTGGTAAACTTTTTTCACCATTTCTCCTGAGCGGTTTTCAAGTTTGGGCTTTATCCATACGGCTTCTGCGGGAATAATAATATCATATTCAATGTTTGAAGTTATCTCCAGAGTTAAGTCACCACCGTTTACAGGGATGTTGAATATTTCAGCTGAAACCAGAATTGCAGGTTCCTTTCCCAATTGTTCCACAACTATAGCCTCTGAAAGTTTACCTGCAATAATTTTGATCTCACCCCTACGAGTGTCGGATCCTTTATTCTCAGAAACAACAATGTGAAGAATGGAGCCATTTCTTGTAGCTTCAATCCACGATGCCCCATCCGGCCGAACGGTTGCAGTCCAGTCTTCAATGCTTGTTTTCACCGGTACATCTAGTATTGAAGCTGCAGCATTAAAATTTACTGTCTTAGTGTCAACAGTTAGAAACGGAGGAATTGCCTCTTCTTTGTCTGCACATGAAAACAAGATTCCGGTTAAAAACACAACGAACAAAAATGGAATTGATTTTAGCTTCATAGCTTATATAGATAAATAAGTAAATTGTACTCCTAGCAATTAATCTTCCATCAGTGTAATATCTTTTTTTGGTTTGGGAAGGTTCATTTCAGCAATGGCATTTTTTACAGCATCCACATCTTCGCGTGTCACATTGTAGAAATATAAGCCATAGTCATTTACATCGATATCACCAGTATAGAAAAATCCCCAGCGATCAAAAAACTCTGTAAGGTCTGTTTGTGACACCTCACATGCCAGCCGGCAAAATTCCAGCATATTCAGATAGTTTTTACTGCGATCACCTTCTCCGAGCGGTTTCTGCTTTCTCATGGCAATCATCAGATCGGGATAAAAATCTGGATATCCCTGTTCACTGAAATAGAGATGTAGTTGCCAGAAAGGGACAAGCCGCTGAAAAACATCAGTATTCCCCTGCCCGCCATATTGATTTGAAGAGGTTGCTATTCCTGGAAAATCCATATATGATATACCCTTATCCAAGATTGTTTCGCGTGCCTTCGCATACGTACTCTCTTCAGAAATGCGGCTTTTGTTTCCCAGCATAGTTGTGGAATATAGTGTAAGAATATTATTACTTACCTCCGTCATACCGCCCCAGGTAAGTTGCGGGCGCATTTGCAGCACATGCCCCAGCTCGTGGCTGAAACCCCAGCACGGATCGCCTTTTATGATACTTGCAGGATCGGCAACAAGTCGCATTGCCCAATCGATATAAGCAACACCATCTTGATCGCGAAACATATAATAGTGGTAGTTTATGCGTGCCAACACCCTGTTTTTAGGAAAAAAACCTTCTTTGTCCCACCCAATAAAATGACGTTGCAATGCAACAATGGTATCAAAATTTTGAATCAGCTCTACTCCTTTACTCCATGTAAAACGTTTAAGGCTGTCAACAGGAAAGGCAACCTGAATATATTTTCCACGCAAATCCATAATAGGGCTTACAGCATTCTCTAAAAGAGCATTGAAATCGGCATTGGTATCACCACGTGTGAGATCGAAATAGCCATTTATTTTCCCGGTCGGGAAATGAACGTTCACCGGTTCATAATTATCAGGGTCACTTTCAGTAAAATATTGAATATAAGCATGCCCCCCCTTTTCAAGATGTATCAGGTTAACACCTTCATGTAGTACATGAGATTCATTTTTTAAGCCCCACCCTGCCGGATCACTTTCAGGCTTCACTCCTTCGGGCGCTTTTCGTGTCCACTCAGGAACCACAAGACGAATTTTTGCGCCATTTGTTTCACCTACAAATACAATATTTTCTCCTTTTTCAAGTATTACACCTGTTATTCCCTCATACTTGCTAAATCCATCTCCGATACGCATTTTTTCTCCAAGTACTTCAGGGTTAAGATATGGTTCGTAACTTGCAAGTCTCAATCCGGGATTATATTTCTTTTTATATAGCTGCATTGCCAGGTTCCTGATTGCCGGAATTTTTAATCTTGAGATCTCCCTGCGCTTAATATCAGGTTTCAAGGCGGTACCGGTTAAATCGGCAAACACCTGAGCCTCATCGAGCAGTCTGGCGCGGGTAATTGCACCTTTCGGCATCATCATGCACTCAAGTTCTCCAAGACTCACCATATATAAATCTCCAGCCCTTCTATCCGTAAAAGCGTCAGTTATAACTAATTTAATTTTTTCGGGACTTTTTATCGGTTCGTCCAATTCAACCTGAACTGGAGAGTTTGAAGGTTCGGCTTCTACATATGCAATTTTTTGATAAATCCCTTTTTTCATCACCCACACTTCAGCTGTTTTAATTATACCGTTAATTCCGGTTCCACGAGGTGAGAGAACAACTTTGTCCAACTGCTTTCCTTTACCGTCCAAATCAGCTTCAATTATTATCTCTTGTTTTGGAATTCCATTCCACAAAGTGTGAAAAATATCTGCATCTGAGTCTCTTCTCCCGTCAACAATATTCTCTATTCCTGAAATAGGCTGTTCAATACCTGAGGGAGAAAGTTTTATGTTCTTTAACGGAATAAGTGTTGATGAATTTTGCGAATATCCGGAAAAAATTACCAGAATAAGCGATAGAAGTGTGAGCTTTGTTGATTTCATTTGATTTTTTTATATGTTTATTTATTAAAAATAGTTAGGCATTTTACAAAGTGTCGCCTTTATCTAGCTAATAATCAGATTTTCCAACTCTTTCTAAAAACAAAATAATCATTTAGCAATGTACGCGTCAAATGATTATTTACAGAACTATTAATATTGAGAAATCTACCGGAAGCAGTACTGCTTCCGGTAGATAAAAAATCACTATTAATTATTTTGCCTTTATTCAACTCCTCTTATATATAATTCACTCAAGTTTGCAAAAGGAGGACGCCTGCTTTCCGTGATTTCCACTTTAATGTATCGTCCGCGTGTAGTTGTAACTTTAAATATTTGAGCTTCATTAACCTCGGCCATTTCAAATGTACCAATCTTTGTAAATGTAACGTTATCTGAACTGATATAAAAATTACCGGCTTTTGTATCTCGCTGATTAGGGCGGCGCTGCAGATCCACTGAAGTTACCATAAGATCCTTTTTCATATCTACTGTAATATAGTGCGGCAATTGGCCTGTCCCGCCTGCCCACTGGCTATGCCAGTAGGTAGAAGAATTTCCGTCAAGTATGCATGAAGCTACACCATTGCCAGCTCCTTCACCTGCAGCCTCTTCCGAAGAGAAGCCGGCTATTGTCCATCCAGTTCTATCGAAACGCATTGCAGGCTTGGAGATAACTACAAAATGAACATTTCTCTCAGGATCAACAGAGAATTTTGAAGTGTTTTCAATAACTACAGGTAGTACAAAATCATCGTAATCAATTTTCTCTGAATCAAAAATTATTGTACTTTCAGCTGTTTTTTTCCCTTTTTCAATGATCACTGGATTTTCCGTTATGGTATAAGCATTAGCTGGTAATAATGATAATTTTTTATCATTATCCAAATTATACTTTTCCACCAAATCCGGGTCAATTTTTAAGTTAACTGAGATATCCCATTCATTGGGAAAATCAACTCCCAGCAGAAGTTCCTGACTGTATTTGGATGTTGATTTTGCTTCAATTGAGATTTTCGAACTAAGAGTTCTGAAGTATATCAAGGGATCTCTTATCAGAGGTTTAATAAAAGTTTCCAGTTTTTCTTCATTTTTATCTATACTCGCTTGTGTGACAATTACCGGAATCACATAGCCTGCCGAGTTCTGTTCATCGAAGTCCGAAATTTTATCTATTTCCTCATAATCAATTAATATGCCTACATATTCTAACCTGCTCTCCTCAGAGAAATTCAACGATTTATCGTTGAGTTGAAAACAGTTATCAGGCAATCGCCTATAGCTCGTATTATTGGAGTAATTGTACGCTTCTAATTCAGCCTCACTCATCACATTTAACTGAACATCAGCCGACACCTTTTCATAACCCGATTTAAATACACCCAGTTTAAAAACAAATGGTTCCCCGGTTTTATATATTGTCAGATCTACCTTTCCGCTTTGTGGAATATAAATTTTTGGTGGTGTAATATGATCAAGTCTATTGTCTGCACAGGACATAATATTTAATAATATTACGAAGCTTACAATGATAAAGAAATTATTTTTCATATTTATTATTTTTTACCATCCATAATTTTGAATAATCAATTTATTTCTATCAAGTTCGCGCTGATGGAAAGGATAGAGATAATGTTTTGTTTCGAAAACACGTGTTTCGAAGATGGTGCGTTTCCAGAATGATTCTGGAGTTGTAGTGGCATTTGGTGAAGGAGCTGCAGATGTTGTGTCCATTCCCCACATGGGCCCTCCGTCAACCTCCTCTGAAATCATCCAGGTGCGAGTATCGAAAAATCGTTTATTTTCAAAAGCCAGTTCTATTTGCCTCTCACGACGAATCAGTTCACGCATTTTATTCTTGTTTCCTATTGCTTCTGGATATACTTCTTCGATATTTGGTACTCCTGCACGTTCACGAATTTCATTTAAATATTTTATAATATCGGTATGGCCTGGATCGTATTCATTAAGTGCCTCAACATAGTTAAGCAAAACTTCTGCATACCTGAAAATAGGCCAGGTAATATTACCCCATTGACCACCAGCTGTATTCAGTGTAGGATCAGTCCATTTTCTCATCATGTATCCCGGTTTTGGATAGTCGTGACTCACACCACCTCCGGAATTTCCGTTAAAACCAAAGTTCACAATCGCGCTTGATCCGGTATATGGCAGTTTGCTTCCACTCCATAATACTGTAGCATAAAACCGAGGCTCACGGTCTTTGTACATGTTAAATGTCCGTTTAGCTCCACCTTTATCAATCGGATGCTCAAAATTGGTAAACCCATCTTCATTATAGCCGGATGTCTCATCAATAATTGGACTTCCATCCGATTGATAACCTATAACGGGATAGCGACCATTTTTCATTGAGTACGCATCTACCTGCTGCTGAGTGGGGCTGACTCCGCCGTAAGCAACGCCTCCAGCTACTCTGGGAGTTGTATGAACGCGTGTATAGTAACCACCCAGATAACGGCCCCATATGATTTCACCGTTCCACAGTTCAAGGAATACCCTTTGGTACGATTTTAACGGATCATGTTTACCGTTGGTTTGAACCTTATGCAATTCATACTTTTGCATATCAATAATTTCTTTCGCTGCATCAGCAGCTCTTTTCCAGCGATCACTTTTTACAGTAGCTATTCCGGGGAAAAGTTCCTTTCCATCTTCATTTTTTAAATCTGCATAAAGTTCATTTCCATTAAACAGTGGCCTTGCATAAAAGAGCAACAGTTCAGAAATAATTGCTTTGCATGCTCCTTTTGTGGGCTTACCATAGTATTGGGCAGGCTGTTCCTCAGGTAAAATTTTTTCACATTCCCTTAATTCCGTAACTATGTACTCCACACATTCATCCATGCTATTTCTTGGTCTTTGCAGATCAGCTATAGGTAAGTTAAAATCGAGTATTTCGTCACCTAATATCATCACGGGACCATATAATTGAACCAGCTGATAGTAATAATATGCTCTTGCAAAACGGGCTTCTATCGGCCATTGTTCTCTTTCTATTGCCTCCAGATCTTTTGCATGTGCTTCTGGCGCATTCTGCATAAAAATGGTAGCTTCACGAATTCCGCGATAATATTGGTCCCATTTTAAATAGGGTATGCTTGACGGATTCCATGTACCGAAATTCATTAATCTGTATTCTCTGTTGTAAGTAGCTGACCCCTCATCAGACGCACCAATAAAAGGGTGCCCATCAACCATATTGTCCGGCGATGTCATATAACCCCAAACATTACTGAGCGCCCGTTCTATAGTTTCTCTTTTTTCCCATATTTTAGGAAAACTCATAGGTAAGTCTTCTTCTTTGTCTAAATAGCTATCACACGAGGTAAAGCATGAGAAAAAAAGGATACTTAAAAAGAACAATCTAATATTATATATTTTCATTTTTATCTGTTTTTACTGATTAGAAATAAATGTTTAACCCTACTGTAAACATACGGTTTGGTGGGTAGGCAGCACCTTCACCTCCTCCGCGTTCCGGGTCCCAAAGATTAAACTTACTGAATGTAAGCAGATTAATAGCAGATAAATAAATCCTCAAATTACTAACATAAAACGACTCTGTAATATTTCGCGGTATAGTATACCCCAGTTCAGCATTTTTTAATCGTAAAAAACTGGCATCGTGCATTCTATAAGTAGAGTTACGATTATTATTTTGATTATTCTGCTGATCCAGACGAGGATATTTAGCATTAGGATCAGGGTTATTTTCTGTCCAGCGTTTGTAATAAACATCTTCATTTATTGCTGCACGGGTTAAACTTCCGGAAGTAAAACCATATATTGAACCCCCGCTTACAAATAGTGATGTGCGCCCTATTCCCTGGAAAAACACAGAAGCATCGAATCCTCTATATTGTGCGTTTAACCCAAATCCGTAATTAATCTGTGGTGTAGATGGATATCCTATAGCTATTTCATCAGAAACATCTACCACACCATCTCCGTTCACATCTAAATATTTTATATCACCCGGACGAACAGTACCAAAATCTTGCCTTGGGCTGTTGTCAATCTCTTCCTGGCTTTCAAACAACCCCAAAGCAATCAGGCCAAATGGCTGACCAAACGGTTTATCAATACGGTTACGATATTTATAATTCCAATCTGGTTCATCGTTATCAACGATAATATTTTGAGAATAGGTAAAGTTACCTAATGCTGATAAATGTACTTCATTAATTTTACGATTAAATTGCAATGAAGCATCAAATCCCTGATTTTCCATTTTTCCTACGTTCACCCATGGCGTAGTTGATAACCCCACCAATCCCGCAAGACCAGCACGCTGCATGAAAATTCCTTCACGCTTCTCATGAAAATAATCACCTTCAATACGCAATGAGTTAAACAATGAAATTTCAGCACCCAGGTTGAACTTGTAAGCTTTCTCCCAGCTCACCATCGTATTAGACGGTTCGCCCATCCTTATACGCCCGGGAGCGTATTGACCGGTACTCCCAAAACTATAGTTATTTCCTTCCGATACTATTGTCTCTTCATATATAAAACGTCGTCCACCACCAATCTGATCATTTCCGACTAATCCATAAGAAGATTTTAGCTTGAAAACATCAACAATATGGTTTATTGGTTCCCAAAATTCTTCGTTCGAAACTAAATAACCTAAAGCACCTGCAGGGAAAAATCCGAAGCGGTGTCCTCTGGCAAAATTTTCACTACCATTATATCCCATATTAAATTCAGCGAAATATGTATCGTCCAATGAATAGGTTACTCTACCTGCAATACCCTGTGTACGATAGGGCAAGCTTCCCAATCCATCACCGGCATTTAATAAATTTGTCTGTTTCTGGTTATATAGAAGTAGTGCGCCAAGGCGGTGTTTACCTGCATAAACCTTATCGTAATTGACAGAACCTTCCAGATAATAGGTACGGCGTCCATCAAGACTTCTGTCATAACCTAAGGCTTCACCTCCCCTGTTGGTCTCGTTATACTCTATTTCACCATCCTCATTACGTCCTGTAGCCAGCCATTGCTGGGGATTAAATCCACGAGTTATGGTACCTGAATTATATGCATCCCATGAAAATTTGATATTGGCTTTAAGTCCAGGTGTAATCATTTCACTAAAATCCTGTGTAATACCGATCAGCGACTGGGCAGAGTTCCAGTAATCATTTGCATATCCCGATTGCATAAGCAGATTATAGGGGTTATATCCCGAACCTGACTGTGGTCCAGAGAATCTTCCATCGGAATAGCGATCGGGAAATGCATTAGGAGAAGTTGCAAACGCATAGTACCAGATATCACTCATACTATGCCCCGGCCTACGTCGTGTTTCATACACATTGGCCAGATTCACATTAAGTATGGTGCTTGAACTTAGATTCAAATCGATGTTTGAACGAAAATTGATTTTCCTATATTTCAACGATGAATCATATGTATTTTCCTGCTCTGTTTTAAAAATTGAACCTTCTTCGTAAAGAGATCCTGCAATATAATATCTTGCAAGGCTTCCGCCTCCAGAAATATTTATATTTGCCCGGGTATTGTGAGCAAAATCATTATATAAGCTCTCTATCCAGTTTACATTTGGATACAGATCCGGATCTGAACCTGTGCGATATTTCTCAAGAACATCAGCTGTATAATAACTACTATTTGATGCCTCATTATACATTTCACCAAATTGAACGGAATTTGCCATTTTTGGCAATTGGGTGGGACCAGTCATACCCTGTTCAACCCTTAAGTTAATACGAGGCCGACCTTCTTTTCCACTTCGCGTAGTAATTATAATAACACCATTTGCACCTCTAACACCATAAACAGCAGTGGCTGTAGCATCTTTAAGTACCGAGAAAGATTCAATATCTTCCGGATCTACTAAATCAAGACTGCGCTCAATTCCATCAACCAAAACCAAGGGATTTTTATTTGCACCAAATGTAGATATCCCTCGTATATAAAATTCAGATCCTGCTCCCGGTTCACCTGAACGGGTTACAGATACAACTCCTGCCAGGCGGCCGGCAAGTATATTACTAATTTTACTGGATGGTACTTTTAGTTCATCAACACTTATTGTACTTATGGCACCAATCACACTTTCCTTGGTTTGTGTACCGTAACCAACAACCACAACCTCATCCAATGTTTGTTCCGATGGGGTCAGCTTGATGATACCTAAATCAGTGCGATTTCCCACTTCTACCGTTAAATCGTTATATCCAATGAAGGATATAATTAGCACGGTGGAATTATCTGTAACAGGAATTGAGAAATTTCCATCTATATCGGTTACGGTACCTCGGGAACTTTCTCTGATCCATATATTTGCTCCAATAACGGTCTCTTGAGTATTAGCATCGATTACCTGACCGACAACATTTCGTCTTGTGGGTTGCTGCATCATATTCATGTTGCTTCCTGAAGAAGCCTTGCGTGTAACTATCACATTATTTCCTCTGACCGCGATATGATATCCTGCAAAAATTATTTTAGCAACATCTTCAATAGATTCGTTTATTGCATTCAAAGTAACTTTTTGCGAAACGTCCACATCATTATTATTATACACAAATTTGTAATTTGTCTGCTTTTCAACAGCTTTTACAGCCTCAATAATTGTGGTATTATTGAGTTTAAGATCTATCAGCTCGTTCTGTGCTATGGCTTTTGCCTGTGATGTCATGATAAATAAAAACAAACTGATGAATAATACGGAAATTCGTAAGTAATTCGTTAATTTACCAAAATAAAATGATGAATCATTCTGCTTTTGTATGTTCAAC
>DHCC01000019.1 GCA_002398875.1 Bacteroidales bacterium UBA4912
AGCATGGCTGCCTGAGAATTCAAATTCAGAAAGGAGGACAACTTACAAAATAACTTTTGTGTCTTGCCAACGGGGGGCATTATAAGCCGTTGGGCAATATCCTTCTTTTCGGTATCACTAATTACAGATTCATCGTACCTCCGAATTGTCTTCAGCAATTTAGTACTATATACAACATGATTGCTGGTCTTGGTTTTTAGATCAGCATTTATTGAGAAAACCACTATAGGAATGTACAAAAGGTTCGGGTAGTCCGCAAGGACTTTCTTCAATGCTTTGATATGGCCTAGATTCTGGCGAATCGGATTATAAAACTTCTCTTTGCGCTTATAGATTACTTGAGTCCAATAACGACTGGTGTCGTCACCGAATATCCATCCAGAATAGTTCTTTGTTTCCACCACAAAGACCCCAAAATTAGACACTATGACGTGGTCAATTTGGCTGGTCCCCCGCTCAACTTCCACCATTACATCGTTAATGACAGTATACTTTTCCTTATCCAACCGCTTTAACACAAATGCTATAATTTTTTCACCTATATAACCTTTAATTTGAGGGCGAAAGACTCGATACAATACAAGTAGTAAAATTACCAAAATCAATAACTGTTTGATGAACATAGTCCTCCCCCTTCTTTCCTTCGAATACTTAATTTATTATCTAACTTAGGCATCTTATCAGACTCATCCTATCCTGATAGAATCCTTTAAAATAACTCAATGGAATTCCACCGCACAGATTAAGAGTATATGTTACATTATTGCTTGATCAATAATTGGCACACTCTTATTGATAATCTGGCTAACTTCCTTGCTAAGCTCCCCAAAGGTTTTACTGGTATCGAAAGTCATAGAAGCAACCATTAAGTATTGGTTTTTATAGATCATACCTTTAGGTAATTTCCCCATAGTCTGTCGAACTATATGTTGGTTCTATAAGAACCTCTAAAATTAGTTCTTTGAGGGCTAAAGAAAGCACTTTGAAAGGCGATACGAATCTAAAGTGTTATCTAAATATTAATTACCCTATCATTACTTCTAGGGGCTGGCCATTTTCTATATTCATTAATACGTATTCGAAGCTCATCGAGAAGCAAATATATCTTCCCTGTTCCTCTGCTCGGGATAGACTTCCTAATTTCTTCTCCATATGTAATCGATTGAAAAGCTCTAGACAAGGGCTTGCTCCCGTCTAGGGTTAAATAAAAATAGTTAATATGGTTTTTTATGTCTAAATCCTCCACACCCTTATTGCCAAACTCCTTGAGAGCATAATCTTCAGTCTGGTTGGCTGCTACATCTGTAGTTAGTCCCATATTAGCAATAAGGTTTTCTGAAAACTGGTATGTTGATTAAATGCACTAATCTGTAAAACTATCCTCTCTCCCATTTATCCCAAGCAGTTCAAAGATATCCTGCTAGTGCATTTTATTCTCCCCCTAGAATTGTTCAAGGTTAAACAAACGTCTGCAGTGTTCACCACAAATCCGCTGAACAATTGCCTGGCAAACTTGTATCCGGATTTCAAATTCTACTTTTTGTAATAAAATAACTCTACGTCACATCAATCGGCTCGTGTTACAGCGACTTTGCTTAGCTACAATGCACGGTCTCCATGGGGTATGGGCAACAAGGCCTTAGCTAGCTCTTGGCTGAGGTTAATATACTCTGCATTCTCCAGTTGACGCAGCAACCAAGATTTCCCGCTGTCAGGAGGACCAACCAGGAAAACCAACCGATTGTATTGGTTTGATACAACATCAATATGCTTTTGGATTGTTGTAATGTCCACCGCAAACCCTCCTAAAAACACATTCCATTCAATATAGTGTTTCGCTACCGAGGCATTTTTTCCCTTTAATAAAATGCAGGAGACCTAGAGGTTTCCTGCAAATTGATTCCATGCTAGTCAGATGAAATTCAGTGTCCGCGCACTTCGTTATTCAATAAACGAGTCTCGCATTTTCGGTCTGAAATTTTCAGTGCATTTGCTATAACTTCACTCACGACGTTTAATCGCATCGGCAATTTCAGCCCACTTCTTTTCGGAATGCATCACCCGCATTAACCGTGAAAGCACCTTTAATGAGAATCCGAATTCATTAACACACTCCTCACACTCATCTTTAGTCATTGAAAGAGGAGTTCGGATTGAACCATCCTTAGCTATATCAACATATAGAGAAGCTTGTTTTATTTTGTTCTTATTCCACCCTTTATTACCTGAAAAGTCATCAAAGTAAATATCATCAATCGCAGCATCAATCGCCTTCCTTATTTTCTCTAAAGAAAGCTCGGTCGTAACAAGAATACGCTTGTAGGATTCATCCCTAAAAAGGTTTTCAATAAACTCAATTACCCATTCCTCATCTGTAATTGTCGCCTCATATTCTGTTTGCAATTCAGTAAGCAGTTCTGTGATTAGCCCTGCGCAAACTACACAAATCATTGAGTAATACTCCTTGAAATTGTGATAGTTGAGTAAATCACTAGTTTTATTGGATAAACCCATTGGGATTAGTGCCAATATCAAACCCTTCCCAACTTCCTCCAAGCCAATAACAGATAAGGCCGCTGCGCTAGGAAATCGATTTTTCACAAGCAACAATTTAGCATCTTCATGCAATCTCTCCGCGTTTGCCATACATTCAAGTGCTGCTTCTCGATTTCGATAAAGCTCACTATCCACGAATTATTTCCCCCTTAATAATATAGTAATTCCTAATTGAAGACAATCAGTGCACAAGATAATCACTTCAAACGATGACCAATATGTATAATGCTCCCATAGGGTGAGA
>DHCC01000079.1 GCA_002398875.1 Bacteroidales bacterium UBA4912
CAAAAAATTAGTTAAAATCTAAAACATAGCAGGTTGTTATAGCAGGTTACAATTTAGAAGCCCCGGTTTATCCGGACTTTACCTCAATGAATGTTGATTTTTTAGGAACAGGAGTTTTGCAAATGAACAGTTCAGTTACATCTGTATCGCCATCTCCCCCCGCAGACACGTCGGCCGTTACGGTTTCCAAGCCAAGCGCATGGAAGCGGATTAAGCGCGACAAATGGATGCTGGGAATGTTGCTTCCCGGTCTTCTAATTTTTATTCTCTTTAAATATGTCCCTATGTTTGGGCTCGTTGCCGCATTTCAGAATTACAAATCTTACCTGGGCTTTTTCCACAGCCGTTGGGTAGGCTGGGAGAATTTCCAGACGTTTTTTAACGATCCAAGTTTTTTCCAGCTGCTTCGGAATACAGTTATTTTCGGAGTTTATAAAATGATTTTTGTCTTTCCGCTCCCGATCATTGTCGCACTAATGCTCAATGAAGTCCAGGTAAACTGGTATAAGCGGCTGACGCAGACGTTTATTTACATACCGCATTTTATTTCATGGGTTGTTGTTGCCTCCCTTACCGTGACTTTTTTTGCGTCAGATAACGGTGTCGTTAACAATATAATGGGGACGCATATTAATTTCCTAGCCAATCCATCCACTTTTCGTCCAGAAATTATTCTGCAGCAGATCTGGAAAGAAACCGGCTGGGGAACCATTATTTATCTCGCAGCATTAACGGGAATTGACCCCCAACTGTACGAGGCAGCAGAGATCGACGGGGCGGGACGCTGGAAAAAATTATGGCATGTTACTTTGCCTGGAATTCGCGGAACAATAGCCATCTTGTTTATTTTGGGAATGGGCAGTTTTCTCAACATGGGCTTTGAGCAGTTCTTGCTAATGTTGAACCCACTTACAAGAAATGTGGGTGATATTTATGATACTTATGTGTATGAAGAAGGAATTAACAACGGATTGCTGAGTTATTCGACGGCTGTTGGACTTTTTAAATCAGTTGCTTCTTTCATTCTGGTTGTCATATCAAATCAGGTTGTAAAAGCACTAGGTGAAGAGGGTATTTATTGAGGAAAGGAGGAAATAAATATGCGCAGAAAATCCAATTCGGTTGTTTTTAACATTGTTAATATGGGTTTACTTTTGATAATGGCGTTACTTTGCCTATTGCCATTTTTGTTTGTACTGGCCGCCTCTTTTAGTTCCCCAGATGCATTGGCAAAATATAACTTTTTCATAATTCCAAAGGGATTCACACTAAATTCCTATAAATATGTTCTTCTAAGCACAAATACAATTGAAAAAAGTTTGGTTGTTTCTGTAGTTATGACAATAGGAGGAACACTCATTAATTTAGCGGTTACCAGTTTGATGGCTTATCCATTATCTCACTCTAATGTATTTGGATACAAGGTTATTATGCGATTGGTAACAATTACATTGGTTTTTAGCGGTGGCATGATTCCAACTTATTTAATTATTTCCACTTATGGTATGTTAAATTCTTTTAGTTCAATCTTACTTCCTACTGCAGTTAGTGCATCCACATTAATTGTGTTTATTAGTTTCTTTCGATCGATTCCAAGTGAACTGGAAGAAGCAGCTAAGATTGATGGGTGTAATGATTTCATGATATTTTTGAAAATCGTTTTACCGCTTTCTACGCCATTGCTGGCCACATTTACTTTATTGTTTGCTGTAGGCCATTGGAATGAGTGGTTTAATTATGTTCTTTATATAGATAATGGAAACAAGTGGCCAGTTCAGGTTATCCTCAGAAATATTCTGTCAGCATCTAATTCATCTATTGGAGACAGTCTGATGATGGGTGAAGATTATACTCCCCCGCAGGATGTGGTGCGCTATTGCGTGATTGTTATTGCTACAGTTCCAATATTGATTGTTTATCCTTTTCTGCAGAAATATTTTACAAAAGGTCTTATGTTGGGTTCCGTTAAGGGATAATTGCTGTGTGATTAAATTCCAGTAAAAGCAATTATATGCTTTTAAGACAGGAATTAAAATCAAATAAAATTTAGGAGGATTTTTATGTTGTGGAAAAAAGGGTGGTTTCGAACAATAAGTATTTTATGCATCGCAACGTTGCTTACCGGTGCTTTTTCAGGATGCAGCGGTAAAACATCACAAAGCTCTACCGGAGAACAATCAACGAAAAATTCATCTCTTGCTGGACAATCAACTCCTGTTTCATTTAGCTGGATTGTCACGTATAGTGGTGAGCAGCCGTCAGATAATAATTCAGTTATTCAGGAACTCGAAAAAAAGACAAATACCAAAATTAGTATTCAATGGACACCGATGATTTCTTATGGAGATAAATATAATGTTCTTTTAAGTTCTGGTCAGCTGCCGGATGTTTTCCTTGTAACTGATTTAAAATCGTCTGCTTATCTGGATGCTGTGGAAGGAAATCAGTTTTGGGATTTGACTTCTTACCTAAGCGATAGTAGTGAATTTCCTAATTTCAAAAATTTTAACTCGGTTACACTAAAAAACACCCAGACAGATGGCAAAAATTATATTCTGCCACGAGAAAGGGTCATAAAAAGAAGAATGGTGTGTTGGAGAGCTGACTGGGCTAAAAAAGCTGGGCTGGATGCGCCGGATACAATCGATAAGCTATATAAAATGGCTAAAACCTTTGCAGCAGGAGACTTTGATGGAAACGGCAAAAAAGATACAATTGGCCTGCTTCTGGGTACTGTGAGTGATGGAGGCGGCCAGACGATTGACTGCTTGCCAGAACTTACGGTTGCTAATGGAAGCTTAAATACTTGGGGAGTTCGGGATGGAAAAGTTGTATCCTATGTTACTACCCCAGAATATATGAATACCATAAAGTTACTTCGGAATATGCATTCAGAAGGCATTATCAGCGATGATTTTGCTATTACCAAAACAACTTCGCAGGTCAGCGAATACATTGATAAAGAAAGAGCTGGTTTGTGGCTGACATATACCATTCCAGGTTTGCAAGATCCGCTGTATATCTCCAAGAAAAAGAACGACCCGAATCTCAAAAGATCTGATCTTTATGGTTACACTTTTATGAAAAACAGTAGTGGACAACCTAGGATCCCAGCCGAAACCGGTTTTAACTGTGGATACGCCATTTCAAAAACTTCTGTTAAAGATGAAGCAAAATTAAAACAGATTTTAAAAGTTATGGATTATGTATGTAGCACAGAGGGCCAGAATCTTGTCAGTTTAGGAATCAACGAAAAGCATTTCCAAAAGACAGGAGATACAACGGCTAAAGTTTTAAACAAGGACCTCTTTTCTGCCGAAGTTGATGCAAAAACTAATCAAATGTCAATGGCTGGTGGTCAGATCTATGATATTGTTGATGATTCATTAGGAGAACAGCTTGCTAAGGACAGAAAGCAATATGCAACATCAGATTTAATTTCAGATGCATCTATTCCGTTGATTTCTCAGACATATGCTACCAAAAACACTTCTTTGAATAAGGGATATGACACGGCCCTGTTTAAATATAT
>DHCC01000038.1 GCA_002398875.1 Bacteroidales bacterium UBA4912
AAAAGTGTTGATATTACTGTAGAATTGTAACAATTAAAAGATATGTACACCATAAATATAGATTAATCCTCCTAGTCAGATTAGGAAAAGGGTACTTTTACACTTTTTCAAGTTAAATACTTTTTAAGTTCTATATTTTTTTTAAACTTAAAATAGTTTCTCTAGTTAAAATACTTTTTTGAACTTAACTGACAAGAATTATGAAACATGTTTTTTGGGTATTATTTATAATACCAACTTTATTAATTGCTCAACAAGCAAATGTTAATTTAGATTACAACCCTCATAAAAATCGGGAGAATCTCACTCCTTTTAGCGCACCATTGAATTCTCCCGATGTAGATGACCAGGGTATGGTAACTTTCCAATTAAAAGCTCCTAATGCAAAAGAGGTTTCTCTTGCACCGGGTGCTATTACCACCTCTTTAGACAAAGAGAGCAAACCAATACCTTTCACCCGAGGCGAGAATGATATCTGGGAGCTAAAGATAGGCCCCCTCCTCCCGGATATTTATGCTTACCATTTTATTGTAGATGGTATTCAAATTACTGATCCTAGTAATACATATGCTGCATTCACTGCTATGCCTCCCTATAGTCAGTTAGTGGTTCATGCACAGGAACCTTCTTATTACGATGCTAAAGATGTACCGCATGGCGTGGTGGCGCGACATATATATCATTCTGAGACAACAAAAGGAGAACGTGAGCTTTATGTATATATTCCGCCTAGTTATGATGAAGGGAATACATACCCTGTTTTGTATCTGTTAGGAGGTAGTGGAGAGCTTCCTTCCAACTGGATATACGATGGTAGAGTAAATTTAATAATGGATAATTTGCTTGCCGAGAATAATGCTTTACCAATGCTTATTGTTGTTGTTAATAACCAGGTAATACATCGTAACAATCCTCAGCATACTGAATTAACTTTTGATGTATTTGAGGAGGAAATACGAAATCATGTTATTCCATTAATAGATGAAAGCTACAGCACTATTAAAAGCCCTCGTGGGAGAGCAATCTCAGGACTTTCAATGGGGGGACGTCATAGTATGTTTGTAGGATTTAGGTCACTTGATTTATTTGCCAATTTCGGCATTTTAAGTGCTGGTGACACAAACCCTGAAGAATCATTAAAAGAGTTTTTAATTGATCCGGATATTAACAATAAAATAGATTATCTCTTTATTGGTCAAGGCACTAAAGAGGTTGAAAGCTTTTTTAATGAACGTGTACAACGTCTTCATGAGTCTCTAAACAATCATAATATTAAACATGACTATTACGTGGGTGGAAATGGAGGGCACGACTGGTCCACCTGGCGACATTTACTCTATTATCGCTTTTTGCCTAACTTATGGAAAAACAATTAGATAAGCCATAATCAGATAAGCGATATTCAAAAATAAAATACTTTAATTAACATTAAATATAAAATGAAAAAAACTTTATACATCTGTTTAGCAATGATATTTACAAATTTCACTTTTGCAAATAAAACGATAGCCCAAGAAAATACAGAAATTAAAAAAATAAGAGTGGTTGAGGACGGAGGAACTGGTGCTTATAAGGCAATTATGTATACCGATGACTCTTTGCCAACTCATACAGTTTTCAGACCCGAAGATCTTACAGCAATCGGAAACGACAATAAATTGCCCATAATTGTATGGGGAAATGGTGCTTGTGCAAATTCTCCATGGGAACATATTAACTACCTCTCAGAAGTAGCTTCTCATGGTTTTCTTACAATAGCAATTGGTCCCATGCCACAAGAGGGTGAAAGAGGCTCAGGAAGGTCAGAAGCATCTCAACTGTTAGATGCAATAGACTGGGCAATAGAACAAAACAATGATGCTAACAGCACTTTATATAATAAAATAGATACGTCTAATATAGCTGTTAGTGGCATGTCATGCGGTGGATTGCAGACTCTGGAAGTAGCTCCCGACCCACGTGTTACTACAGCAATAGTGTGTAATAGCGGTATTTTGGGAAATCCCGGAAGTGGCATGCCCGGTATGCCTCAACTAACTAAAGAAGACCTTTCTAAACTACACACACCGGTTTTATACCTTCTCGGTGGTGAAACAGATATCGCTTATAACAACGGTATGGATGATTATGAAAGAATTAATCATGTACCGGTTTTCGTGGCCAATATGGATGTAGGCCATGGCGGCACATACAGTCAGCCTCACGGTGGAGAATTTGCCAGAGTGGCAACTGCCTGGTACAAATGGCAATTAAAAGGCGATATAGAAGCTGGTAAAATGTTCACAGGAGAAACACCTCTGCTGTCAAAATCCGAAGTGTGGAAAGTCGACAAAAAAAACCTACCTTAATTGTCTTATCTTAACAACAAAATAAATTAAATCAATTATGAAGAATGTATTAAACTTAGTACTGCTATTAATTTTTACAGCAGGATTAAATGCCCAGGTAACACATACTTTTCCGGAAGGAACAGCTCCTAACGAGTATAACATTGTAGGAGCCGAATACCCAAGAGTGGGGAAAGACGGACGCACATATTTCAGGATATATGCACCTGATGCTCAAAAAGTGGAAATCAGTTTCCGTGGAGAAATGCAGAAAGGCGAAGATGGATTTTGGACGCTTGAAAGCAAAGGACCTGAAGTTGTTGGATTTCATTACTACCAGGTAATTATTGATGGTGTAAGTGTAGCCGATCCAAATGGCAAGCCATTATTTGGTATGGGTAAATGGGTCAGCGGAATAGAGATTCCTGAGGAAAACGGGGATTACTACAAACCTAAAAAAGGAGTTGACAAAGGAGTTATAAGCGAATCATGGTATTATTCAGACATCCGAAAAGAATGGCGTCGTTCACTGGTTTATACACCTGCAGAATATGATAAGAACCCTGAAAAGAAATATCCTGTTCTATACTTGCAACACGGCATGGGAGAGAATGAAACGAGCTGGGCAGTTCAGGGAAAGATGAATTTTATCATGGATAACCTTATTGCAGAAGGCAGTGCCGTTCCGATGATTGTTGTGATGGATAATGGCAATATTGAGAGTTTTCAACCAAGACAGGGAGAGGATCCAAACGAAGCAAGAAAAAGATTTGGAGCCGATTTCCCCTCAATTCTCCTTGAAGAGATTATACCTAATATTGAATCAAAATATCGTGTTCTGACAGATCGTGAGAACAGAGCAATGGCCGGTTTGTCGTGGGGTGGACTTCAAACTTTCAACATCACCCTCAATAATCTGGATAAATTTTCCTATATAGGAGGCTTCAGCGGTGCAGGAAGTATTGATACCAACCAGTTGGAAACTGTTTACAACGGTGCTTTCAAAGATCCAAAAGAATTTAATGAAAAGGTACACGTTCTCTTCCTTGGAATCGGATCAGAAGAACGTCCCGAAAGAACAAGAAACCTTAGTGACAATCTTAAAAAAGCGGGCATAAATAACATATATTACGAATCACCGGGAACTGCTCACGAGTTTCTAACATGGCGCAGGTGCCTCAAGGAATTTGTTCCTTTGATTTTTAAATAAATACCATAATCTCAGGTTGCTTTATGAAGTCGTTATTCAACTGGGTATTAGTTGCAATATTTTCTTTTGCATCGATACAAGCGCATGCTTTCAATTCCGAGATTTTTACAATTGAATTGAAGGATGGTGTATCAACTAAAGTGCGCTTGTGTCTTCCTGAAGAAGGTGAAATAAACAGGATAGTTATTGCTGTTCATGGCACCGGTCCCTTTACATATCTTACGCAAAGAGAGGGTTTTAATTATTATGATGCCCTTGCAGAAGGATTCTGCGGTAAAGGTACCGGTTTTTTCACCTATAACCGCCGTGGTGTTGATTTAGGTGAAACCGGACCGTGGTATGACTCTGTTGACAGCGTTAAATACGCAGGGTATCTACCAAATACCGAAGCAGATGACGTAGAAGCTATGATTGCTTTTTTAAAAAATGACAGTCGCTTCAAAGAGTGCAAAATTATTCTTTACGGAATAAGTGAAGGTACGATCATAGCTTCTATGGTTGCTGAAAGGAAAAATGTTGAAGTTGATGCTTTGCTTCTTCACGGATACGCTCATGAGAATATGTATGACATTTTAAAATGGCAGAACATTGGCAACGGCGTGATGATTATGATCAATTCCATTTTTGACAAAAATGGTGATGAATCAGTTGACAGGGAGGAGTATGAACATGTCGATTCAGTAGTAACAGCATACAGAGCATACCTGTTTCAAAATTTACCATTTGACTCAGTTAATGTAGTTAAAGACGATGCGATTGATATCAAAGATATTAGCACTATACGCCAGCCGGTTCAAGAGATTATGATGTCAAAAATCTCCAGCAATGAAGAAGCATGGTTATGGAACAACTATTTCCGTGTGACCATCAACTGGTATAGGGAGCATTTTGCACTTGAACCAAATAAAACGAGACTCTTAAGAGTGGATATTCCAATATATTTGTTTCACGGAAGAGTTGATGTAAATGCACCGGTAGAAGGTGTTTATGATCTTGAGGATAGGTTTAATACTTGTCGTAAATCAAATTTACAAACATACATTTTTGAAAAGCATAATCATGATTTAAATTTCCAAGATTGGATTGCAACCAGGACATATTCAGAAGGTTTACAAAAGCTTTTTGATGTATCGGCTGAAATATAAACACATTGTTACTCATCCAATCCACAATAAACCTAATAATTTCAAAGAATGAAAAGAATTTTAATTACTGCCCTGCTTGCTGTTTACAGCTTATTTGTCTGTCTTGGACAGGAAAACAGCAAGCAGTGGCTCAACCTTAATTATGCAGGTGATAACCAGGAGTATCACAACCTTGACATCTACCTGCCGGAAACAGGTAAATCTGCTTATAAACCGATTATCGTAATCTATGGCAGTGCGTGGTTTGGCAACAACTTTAAACAACACGCGTATAATACCTATGGTAAGTCTTTGCTCGAAAGCGGCTTTGCCGTAATTGCAATTAACCACAGATCCAGTGCCGATGCTGTTTACCCGGCTCAAATCAATGATGTAAAGGCAGCTATACGGTTTGTAAGAGCAAACGCCGATAAATACAATATAGATGCTTCATTTATTGGTATCACCGGTTATTCCTCAGGGGGACATCTTGCCTCACTTGCAGGAACAACCAACAGAGTTAAGGAATATACCGTTAACAATACTACTGTAGATATAGAAGGAAAGATTGGAGATTACACCTCTTACAGCAGTTCTGTTAATGCAGTGGTTGACTGGTTTGGACCTATCGATCTGGCACGTATGGATAATTGTAATGGACCAAAGGAGGGAGACTCTCCGGAAGCAGCACTCATCAGAGGTAATCCTGCTGACAATCTTGACATGATTGCATTGACCAATCCTATAACCTATATCGATGAGAGAGATCCTAACTTTTTAGTTATTCATGGAGATGCAGATAATGTTGTTCCTCACTGCCAAAGTGAGCTGTTTTCTAAAGCATTAAAAGAAAAAGGATTGTTGACAGAGTTTATTTCTGTTCCGGAAGGACAGCATGGACCGGTTACATTCAACGACAGCACTTTTAAAAAGATGACCGACTTCTTCCTGAAAGAGGCTGAAAGGGCATCTTTAACAGCACAGGGCGGCAGAGCCTGGAGTAGAAATAACCAGGCTGTTGAACTTGATACGATCAGAAGTTACGATAATTACTTTACTAAGACAGCCAATACTATCATGACTCCTGATGAAGAAGGATTTATCCGACGCTGGACTCTACTTGAACCAATAGAGGTGCCTGTCCTCAGTAATACAATTTTTACTGACAGTTACCTGCGAAATGCTTTCGACACTATCTATTTCGAAAATCAGTTTACTATTCTCCCTATCGATGGAGAAAAAGTAAAAGTTGGAGAACAGCAGCTCACTTGGCACGCATTGGACAGTAAATTATTCAATACAAAATTATTCCGATTTGCTTATGGATTGCATAAACCGATTTATGGTGTACTCTTTTGGGCAGTGACCGTTATAAACAGTCCCGAGGAAATGAAAGATGTAAGAATGTCCGTTGGATCAAACTCAGCATCTATGTGGTGGTTGAACGGAGAGGAAGTATTGCTTCTTTCGGGCGATAGACGCATGGTCATGGATGATGCAGTATCTCCCCGCCTGACACTAAATAAGGGGAAAAACATAATTCGCGGTGCAGTAATAAACGGCCCGGGGATGAGTGACTTTTGCGTTCGTTTCCTCGATGAACAGGGTAAACCGATAAAAAACATCCATATAAGTAACAACTAATAATTGCAGATTAAATGAACTTTAAATACAAATTACAAGCAATAGCGATTTTATTATTCTTGGCAGTTAATGCGACTGCACAGATCGGAAAACCATTTATACACGACCCCTCAACTATCATGTTTAGTGATGGTAAATATTACACTTTCGGCACAGGTGGCGGCGGATTGATTTCTGAAGACGGGTGGACATGGAATGGCGGTGCTGAAAGACCGGGAGGTGGTGCTGCACCAGATGCCATAAAAATAGGTGATCGTTACCTTGTAGTCTATGGAGCTACAGGTGGCGGTCTGGGTGGAGGTCATAACGGCAGAATATTTACAATGTGGAACAAAACTCTTGACCCTGCATCGCCGGACTTTAAATATTCGGAACCAATACTGGTAGCTCAATCAGACGGTATAGAAGATAATGATGCGATAGATCCCGGATTGCTTCTTGATCCAAATGATGGTCGGTTATGGTGTTCTTACGGAACATATTTCGGCTTTATTCGTCTGATAGAACTCGATCCACTAACAGGAGAAAGGATGAAAGGAAATGAAGCCATAGATATCGCTATCGATTGTGAAGCAACAGATCTGGAATACCGCGACGGATGGTATTATCTCTTGGGCACACACGGCACCTGCTGTGATGGGGCTAACTCAACCTATAATATAGTTGTAGGCCGCTCAAGAAATGTTACCGGACCTTATATCGACAACATGGGCAGAGAAATGCTTAAGGGAGGCGGTAAACTGGTTGTTGCAGCAAGAGACAGACTAATAGGGCCCGGACACTTTGGGCGCACTATACTTGAAGAAGGAGTAGAAAAAATGTCTTGTCATTACGAAGCCGATCTTGACCAAAGCGGTCGAAGTGTTTTGGGAATACTCCCATTATTATGGAAAGATGGTTGGCCAGTAGCAGGAGAAAATCTGAAAGAAGGCACCTACAAGATCGAATCCGAAAGAAGAGGATACAGTCTGGAGCTGGCAGTAGATTTTGTGAGAATGCCCGGCAGAAGGCGAGGACCCAATCGGGATGTTGAAGAACCTATAGTAGCAATACCATCACAAAAACTGGAAGATGTTATTGAAACATGGCCGGAAGGTAATATTGATGTTAGGATCGGCGATTATATGGTACGTCCGCATCAGAGATGGACAATAACAGCAGTACCGGAAGCCGGCGGTTACTTTGGAGGTCCATATTACAAGATCACCATTGAAGGTACAAACAGGGCTTTAGCAGCAACTGCAGAGGCTGAAGTAATAACTGTACCTGAATTCAACGGTGAACCTGAACAATTATGGAGAATAGATCAGCTGACAGATGAAACTTACCGTATAATGCCAAAAAAAGTT
>DHCC01000075.1 GCA_002398875.1 Bacteroidales bacterium UBA4912
GACAGGAGCAGGGAGAAAAGTGTTCTTTTTCTCATTGCTGAAAATATTTTAAAAAGTCTGAAGCTATTATTTAAACAGCCTCAGACTTAATACCAAAATATCAATTTTTCATTATTTTATTGAGCCTGTATTGTCGTCAAAATGTAATGTTACAATCTGACCGGTGGTTCCTTTTATTTCTGCCTGGTCGCCTCCATCGTTTCTGTACTCTATTGTAGTCCCGAAAACATTGAATTCGGCGTTCCACCAATCAGGTATCCAAGCATGGTAAACATACATTCTTATTTTTCCGTCGGCTTTTAGAGGAGGTGAAACCAGAGTCTTGGCTTCAGCATTTACAGTAAACAGATTTGCCTCAGCATTACTGTCCCAGCCACCAAAAGCATCTCCAATACCATAAACTTTAACAGGAACAATTGATAATTTCTTTTCTTTGTTTCTCAAGTCCAATACAATTGTATATATTCCTGAGGCTGCGATTGACATATTTCCGCCACTTTCGGTAACTGTCACTCCATCTGCATCGAAACTGGTTATTTCATCGAATCCCAGATTGGTATTACCCCAGTTTGCATTGGATAGTTTAAATCCTTTACCTCCTTCAACAGAAAGAATCTTCCAGTATATTCCTACATTATTACCTCCCCCTGCAAGTTTATGCATTTCTGCAGCAGCAATGGTTCCAGGTGTTTCCCACCCGTATGTTGTAGCATCTCCAACCAGATACATCTTTTCTGGATATTCTGGAGGAATTATTGCCTCTCCTATTATGTCGAATGAGGCGTTGAATATTCGTGTCCTCAAATCGTAATGGATTGTAAATTCAAATTCTCCACCTACTTCGGTCGTAAAGTTCGGACCACCTGGCCTTACCTGACTCATGGCGTTTTCAATCAGCGGTGACTGCGATGTACCTAAATTACCTAGGTCTGTAAATATTCTTGCAGTTGTTCCATCCTTAATATTTATATAGTTGCCCCAATCACCTCCATAACGGAATTTATATTCGCCAGGTGTCATATTTAATTTGCCTTCCCATGATATGGTTAATTTATCGTCATATGAGGCATCGCTTAACTCAGTCTCATCGCCCCAGCCCAGAGGTGTTGAAGCACCGATTACTCCATAGTTTACAGGCAGAATATTTACCTCTTTCAAAGCGGTGTTAACAATAACATAATAGAAACCGTCATTACTTACTTTAAGAGGTGTAGCATCCTGAGTCAACGTGTAAACTGCAAGTGAAGCATCTTTCTTTACTTCACCACCATTGCCGTATTTTACGACTTCATTCAGATCACTTGCAATAGAAATTGTAAAATCCCCGCTTGCTTTTAACCATGTGTAAATACCAACCAACTCAGGCATTTCTTTAACATCCCCGTCCAGAGGTACTGTTTTTAAAGAAGATGCAGGTGCTTCGGCACTATAGACCGTTGCCGTGCCGGTTATATATACTCCTTGCTGAATATCTTCAACAATAGTCCAGTTTTCATTGTCGCTGCATTGCGCTATAAGAGGCAACAACAATAATAATATATATTTATATAAATGTTTCATCTTTGTTATAATTAATTAATTGAAGTATATCCGGGATTTTGAGATAAGTTGAGGTTCAACGATAATACATCTGCCGGAATTGGGAATACAGTTTTGTAGGGAGCTGACTCAGGCCTGTCAGAAATTGGCTGATGAAATTTGCCAAATCTAACCAGATCCTGTCGTCTTATACCTTCCCATGCAAATTCAAGCAACCTTTCATCAAGTATGTTATCAAGTGTTGCTGTTCTTGCAGTTGCACCGGCTCTTTTTCTGACTTTTTGTAACTCAGCATCACCGTTCTGCCCTGCTCTTACCAATGCTTCTGATTTCATAAGCAGTACATCTGCGTAACGGAATAATACCCAGTCGTTGTGAACCAGTTGTCCTCCTGCCTGAGCTGTAATATCAAATTCATATTTAGCCATTCTTGCACCGGCTGTTTTTTCATTGGTAGTTCCTGAAACGTCAAGAGCAATTGCATCTGGTTTGTATTCCAGTTCTTTGCTGCCATCCATTACTGGTTTCCCATCAGGTCCGTACACTTTACCTAAGAAATAGGTTTTTTCCATGCGAGGGTCAACGCTCCCTTTTCTAAAAATTGCTAAGGCTTCCTTGGTTGCAGATGCTCCATTCCAGCCATCTTGCGAGTATGCTTTTGCATGTGCATAATGTCTGGAACGAACTAAGTTCATGTTTCGTGCCGAATATAGGACGGGATCCATAGGGATTACAAAAATATTTTCCTTGGAGCTTTCATTCTCGACACTGAAGTTTTTTGAAAAATCATCCTCCAGCGTATACCCTAGGGCAGTTATAGAGTCGCAATATGCAATAGTAGCTTCCCATGGGGTTTTGCTTGCGCCGTTGATGGTGAATGATGCTGTTCCGTTTGGTATTCCATTATTATCGGTCCAATCATCATCGGAATAAACTTCGGCATTTAATGCTATTTTTGCCATCAGATAAAAGGCTACGGGGCGGGTCATCCTTCCGTAATACTCTCCTTGTTTTGAGCTATTGGCAGTTGATAACAGGGGGATCGACTCTTCAAGTTCTTTTTTTACAAATGAGAAAACTTCAGATCTGTTATACTGTTTAACATCTGCAATCTTCATTGTTGCTGTTTCTACTATCGGAACACGCGCAAAGAGATCCATCAGATAGTAATAATACATCGCCCTGATAGCCTTGACCTCTGCTCTGTAGATAGGTAAATAATGATTATCGGGATTTTCCTCGATTAACGAATTAAGCTTATCAATTGATTGATTGGTTTTTCCTATTACTCTGTAAAGATATTCCCAGCTGTTTTTAATAACTGAGTTGTCAGTCTTCCAGTTATGTTTAAAAATATCCTGCCATAAACCACCATCGTACCAGTCGCCGCCTCGTGTTGGCAAAAGAGCTTCATCAGCGGTGAACGTGTTCAGGTCATATATTCCCCTGTCAGGCCCGGCCAGTCCATTACCGCCTCCAGATCCTCCTATTTCTGTGTAGAGATTAGCTACGGTATTCAGGTAAATAAGCACAGGGCTTTTGAATGCTTCGTTCTCAGGCATCTGGTCCTTAGGATCCTCATCCAGTGAACATGCCAAAAAACCAAATCCTGACGAAAGGATAATACTGTATATAAATATTTTAATTTTCATGATTTTTTTAATTAGAAATTAATACTTAAACCTAATGAATAGGTGCGGGTTAATGGATAGAATCTTTTATCGTCCAATCCAAGCTCGCTATTAACAGTCGTACTGTTTATCATTGGTGATAAACCGGAATAATTGGTAAATGTATGTAGATTATTTACTGATGCAGTTAACCGGATGCCATTTGCCCAATTTTTAATTTTATTAATGTCGAAGTTATAACCTAACGTAACATAGGCAATATGGAGATAATCGCCTTTTTCCAACCAGTAGTCGGTAACAGCACTGTCGAAAATTTTCATTTCGGGCGCTTCCGGTAAAACATTGTAGGTTGGAAAAGTATTCATGTTCATATAAGTAAGGGATGTTCCGTTGTAAACTTTATGTCCAAAAGCACCGTTTAACTGAGTTTGAATATCGAATGCCTTGTACCTGAAACTTATGTTTGAACCGACTAATACTTTAGGCATCGCCTGACCGGCAAAGTATCTGTCTCCGCCGTCTTTTATGTCGATATTCGGATCATCATCCAGATTAAGGATGTTGTATGAATAACTTCCCAGCCCATCGTTGATGATACCGTTCGATTTTGGTAAATAGAAAACGCCTAATGGCTGACCTACCACCTGATAGGTTACGTATGTGTTCCCTCCCTGGAATCCGGCACCGTTAATTCGTGCTAACCTCATATATTCAGCAGCTTTAAGGTCTTGCCCCATGTAGTTGCCACTCAACGATAGAAGTTCGTTCTTCTGATATGCTATGTTCCCGGAAATATTTAATTCCATGTCTTTAGTCCTTATTGGAGTAATTCCGAGCGATACCTCCAATCCACTATTTTTCATTTCACCCAGATTGGCTAGTAACTGAGGATGCACAAATGGGGGAACAGGGACATCGTAGTTGTACAATAAATCTTTTGTCTTGGAATAGTAATAGTCGATTGTAGCTGTTAATTTTTTATCAAAAAAAGATGCATCAACCCCAGCATCGAACATATCTTTTGTTTCCCATCTTAAATCGGGGTTTGCATTTCTATTGTAGCTATAAGTTACGGTTGGTACTCCGTTTACGCTTGTCAATCCCGAAGGGCCCATTAACAAAAGCGAATTATACGCACTTATTGCATCTTGATTACCGGTACGTCCGTAACCAATCCTAAATTTAATTTCATTAATATCTTCAATATCTTTTAAAAACGGTTCTTCACTCATAATCCATGCGAGTGATGCTGAGGGGAAGAATCCCCATTTGTCGTTTTTACCAAGTTTAGAGGAACCGTCGAAACGTGCGTTAACAGTAGCAATATACCGGTTGGCGTACATGTAATTCACTCGTCCCAGAAAAGAGTTCAAGTCATAACCGTTTTTAAAAGAATTTACGTCACCATACTTAACTACAGCACCGGCCTTAAGATTGTTATAACCGAAGAAATTTGTATCAAAACCACGTGCATTGGCTTCAAATCCTGAATAGGTATAACTTTGTCCCTCAACCAATGCTAAAGCATCTAACCGGCTGTTCTGAAAATTTTTTTTATAGTTCAGGCTCAAGTTACCCATAAGTATATTACTTCTGTTTAAACCTTTGTATGCTTTGCCTTTACCTTCTCTGATACCTTGTTTTATATTGGTGGGTATGTAATTCGTGTTTTCTTTTGAATTATAGGTGTAAGAGCCGAATGCAATAAAATTCAGATTATCATTTATTGTCCATGTCAACCGTCCATTTGTAGAAAAATAAGCGTTGTCTTCCCTGTCATTTATTGTTAAGCGCCCCAATGGGTTGTCAACTTCGTTTGCATTCGGGTCTTCAGGCCATGTGCCATCTGCGTTCTGTATGACCGGCAGAGTAGGATTGAATGAAGCGGCTGAGTAAAAAGTTTTTTGATAATCATTTACATATCTGCTCTCTTTCTTGGAACCGAACATGCCCATGTCTAATTTAAGTTTATTATCGAAAAACAATTGACTGCCATCAATTTTTGCAGTGTAATTCTGCATGCTATTGTTTTTGATTATACCCTTCTGGTCAATTACGCCCAGTGAAGCTCTAAAATTGGTCCCGTCTGAACCACCCCCGAACGAAATTCGATGGTTTTGGGTAAAGCCAGTTTGCATCATCTCATCCATAAAGTTGCTGTCAGCACCTCCATCCAGTGCATTCACATATCCCATTGATTGTACAGCTTCCCTGTATCCGGCTGCACTTAACATGTTGATAGTCTTATAAACTTTTTCAACACCAAATGTTCCATCGTAATTTATAGATTTGGTGCCTGCTTTTCCCTTCTGTGTTGTGACAACGATAACGCCGCTTGCTCCCCGCGAACCGTACTGAGCTGTTTCAGAAGCGTCTTTAAGAATAGTATAACTTTCAATGTCAGACGGGGAAAGAGCGTTTAATAGGCCTAAATCACCGAAAACACCGTCAATCACAACTAGAGGATCATTCCCTCCTGAAAGCGATGTTGTCCCTCTTATTCTAATTGCGGTTCCTGCAGTCGGGTCACCCCCGGTCTTTTGAATATTTACTCCAGCTACTTTACCTTTTAATGCATCAAGAGGATTCGCGATCACTCCTGCATTCATGTCATCTCTGCCTACTTTTTCAACTGCACCGGAAATAGTGCGAGTACTACCCGTTGCATAGCCAATCACGACAACCTCCT
>DHCC01000058.1 GCA_002398875.1 Bacteroidales bacterium UBA4912
CCGGATAAAAAGATCGGATGATTCAATTGCACCAGTAAGTTTGTCATGGATGGCTTCAATTGTTTCGATTTGCGTTTGTGGCTGAATCAATGACCCAAGGTTGGTTGCCTGCCTGCAAAGATCGAGATCCTCTTCCAGACTTTTGGGAAGTGAGATGTGAAGCTCCTTGAAAATTTCTGTAATCTCATCCGCCCCCAACGTTAGGTCTGTGAAGCAAGTAATATTAGGTTTTATCTCTTTCCGGAAGAAACGACGGTGATAGCTCCGGGCTTTCATCATCAGGGCAAATCCGGCAAGCTGGGCGGCCCGCTCGTCAATCTCCAGACCATAAAGGTTTTTTTCGATGATCAACTGTGGTATTTCCGAGGGACTGTATCCCTCTTCCTCATAGATCTTGTGAAGCAGCTCAAATCCATACACCAGAATATGTCCGCTTCCACAGGCTTGGTCCAGTAGCTTAAGCTCTTCAATGGATTCCAGCTTCAGATAATCCTCTGAATTGCCGGAAACTGATTCTATATAGTATGGCATATGTTCCCTTATACGGGAACCGGGTCTGTTCTGCAACCATAGTTTGCCCACCGTGTTCTGCACCATGTACTCCACGATCCAGCGAGGCGTGAAGAGCTGCGTGGCAGCAGGGATATCCTCTTTCTTCACCGCACTCTTGGATGCGAACACCTCATCCTTTTTCTCGGAAATATAGAACTGATACAGCCAACCGATGATCTCTACTTCACGGCAATCTTCTTCAGCCATGCCGTTAACCACATCGGTCACGATGCTGAACGGTGAGGTCAGGTCGTCGGGCAACAACAGCTCTGTGTAGTCATCAATTCTCTCAAAAAGGAATGGGAAAAGTTCACTTAAATGATTACATGCTGAAACAAGTAATAATCTGTATACCTCATTATCGGGATTGTTTGTAGGTTGAGTGCCATTTAGGATGCTCATCACTTCCGACTTATCAACTTTCAGTTCAGGAGAGATGTTACCTCTATGCGCTTCGCTAAGTATTTCAGGACTAACGTTACTTGTGGTTCTTGGTGAAACTACTGATATGCCTATGGGTTGATATTCGTTGGCATCCATATATCTTAATGCAACAAGCCTGTTAAACCATGTGTAGGCTACTTTATCTATTACAGCTTCTTCTCCATGTTTGTTGATTTCGCTCTTTAACTTATTTAAAGTGTCGGTTTTGCCTCTTAATTCTGAGGTATCTGCATCTTTAACAAACTTAAGCTTAGCTTTTACCTGCTCTAAAAGTTTAATACGTGCATTCTGTGCGAATCGTTTAAGTTGTGTAGTGTTCATTTAGTTTAGTGTTATCTTGAAGTTGTCGTTAATCTTATCTTCTAAAGCATCTCTTAACTTCCGGAGATAGTTATCTACATCCGACATGCTTTCAAGTTGAGGTTTCGACGCTTTTACCTGTTTTTCAATTGCTCTTAAAGTAGTATATCTGATTACTGGTGGCTCTCCATTGCCGTTTCCATTATCCTCCTTTGTTTGAGTTTTATTTTTAGCCAAATAGTTAAGTTGAGCAGCATATATTTCACTCAAGCGAGATTGCTCTACTTTCATATTGCCTATATATCTTTGACTGTAGGTGCGATTTATAATTTCCTCAAATGGCTTAAGAGCGGATCTTTTTATATCGTCAGTAACTTCATAATACAATGAGCTTCCTTTTAGGTCTTCTATCTTTTGCTCGGTAGATCGTATAAGCAGACTTCTCTCTTCCTCTATGGTCTGTTTTATCCTTTCGGAGAGCTTATCCATTGCATCTTTGGCTTCTTTCATAATGCTGCCCTTATAAGGTGCTGCGTCTTCAAGAACCTCCTTTAGAAGCGCTCTTTCGGGTGCCTCCACGTAATCGAAGTTGGCTTGGTTACCGTTTTGGAAAATGAGAATACGGTCAAATATCTTTTTCTGCTCACCATTCCAAAATTGGAGTATGGGATCATAAAGGTCTTCTTTTAAATCGAGCAGCTCATCCTGATACTGTCTGACTTCTGTAATCAACTTGCCATATTCCATTTTGCTTAGTTTATGCAACAGGTCAGCCAGCTGCTCAAGGTCTTGCAGGAAAGGATAATCGTTTTTATTTGATAGAATACCTCTGACTTTTTGCTCCTCTTTTTCAGCTCTATTTTTAAACTGTATAGCTACTGCTTTCGCTTCAACATGAGGGTTTGATTCATTAAATGCCTCCTGATAAACTTGCTTTAATAGAGTTATATCTATGGGATTAAACAGAATTTGAGGAGTTATAAGAGTCCTGTCCCACTCACGGTTGTTGTTTAGAACATTATGCATTCCTTTATCATCCAAAGAGTTTGATGATAGGGTGGCTTCTATCTTATCTCGCTTGAACAGGTGAGCTGTAATGCACCAAGTTGACATAGTGGACCACCCGTAGGGTTTGCGAGAGAAGTTGTCCCTAATATCTCTGAGTGTGGTTCTGTCATAGGAGCCTTTTCGTCGCTCTAAGTAATTAATCACTTCCTGTTCAGGAGGGGATATTGCATCGTCTGGGAACAATTCCGGACTGTTACCACTCATAATAAGATTAAGCTGTGCTTCGTCTAAGGTAGTGCTACCAAGAAGCTTTAGTTTCGGATACGCTATTTGTATAAGATCTTGTGCAGATTCTATAATACGTGAGCGTCCATCGCTGCTTGCAGATCTTCTGTTTTCACTGCCACCCATATAGATGGTAGATTGTCCAATAAGATGATTAAGGGTATTTGTCAGCTGTGTGTTACGTTGTGCATTTTGCTTTCCTTTTTCATAGAGGATTCTTGATTTAGAATCTTTCATTGTCCCGGTGCTCGACTGACGAATATATCTGTCGGTCTGCAAGTAGAGCCTTACTTCATGAATTAGTCTCTTCTCAGGTGGAAGTACTACATACATCAGCGTATTGTCTGCCATAGAGTTTCCCTGATAATGTGAAACATGCTCATATTCCGAGAAATTAGTAGTTATGATTTCAATTTTCAACTCTTTCTCTTTCTGAAACATAATACCATCTACCCGACGAGTGAATTCAAAGTCCTGTTTATTATCAGCAAACCTTATTTTATTATCTTTTAAAATTCCGTCAAATACCACCTTGTTTATATAATCGGAGATGCTGTTTTCATCAATATTTACTTTTTTAATCTCTACTTCAACCTCTTTTTCGTCATCTGTTAGGAATTCATATTCATCGCCGTTTACCTGTATGTAGTTTTGCTGTTCAAGTAGATTAAGCGACTCTTCTATTGCTTTATTGTGTGTTGTGAGGTTTGTTTTGAGATTACTTAGAAGCAAAATACTGATATTGTGAAATGTTCCTTTAAAACCCTCGTAGTACTTAATCATGAAAAGTACCTTTAACACCCTAATAGGATACTCATCAAGATTGTTTTCAGCCAGTATTATAGTGTTTCTTGCTTCTGAACGGATAGTACCTGCAATACCATCATAAAGGCGATCGAAACTAACCAAGTCATAAGGATTGTCATCCCTCATTTGCTTAAGTACAAACTGAAATACACCAAGCATGGATCTCTCTCCTACCGATTGGTGCTGTCCTTGAAATACATTATATCTTGAAAGGGTTTTTAGGCATTGCTGAAAGAGGTCAAACTGATAAGGCAGGAAAGGGTATTTGTTTACAAAATCATTTTCATCGCTATAACCTCTGAATTGTATGCTACCGCTGGAAAATGTTATCAATGTCTTAATGTTCTCCTTTTGCTCTTTATACAGATTGGACAGGAAGGTCTTTCCCTCCTCACTCTTGTCGAGGAGTCGTTTCTCAATAACTTCATCAACATTGGCAGAGGTGAGTGGTAAACGGGCTTTAAATCGTGCCTGGATCCTCGAGAAGTCGTCTGTCTGTGTCTTGCTATCATCACCAACTATGCTTTCTAAGTCCTCTTGTGAAGTTACAATTACCCAGCTGTCGCCATTGCATTTGGTAAACAATGTTTCTGCAATAGTTTGTAGGTTAAGCATAAGTTTGGTATTACCTGCAATGAATTGTCCAACCTCATCTACATAGAAATTTAATCTGAAGTTGTTGCCTTTTGATTTTATGTAGGCGCTAACTTTCAATGCAAAATCCTCAACCGATTGTTTTAAATCTCTCTGGAACTTCTGCAGGTAGTTTTTGTAGTCTTCAGGGTCTCTGTTGTAGATTGTTCCGCAAGCTTCTGCGATTGCACTGCTTACTTGAGGTTTTATGTAGTCTTTACGAGCATCTGTCCAGTCAGTCCCATAAATCTTAGCAAAAACTTCTTTAAATGAATCATACTTGTTATCACTGCTAACACTCTCTTCAAAAGCTGCTACATGTGGCTGGAATCCATAAAATCCCTGATGATCATAGAACACCTTGTAGAATACTTTAAGTATAGCGTTTACATCTGATTTAGAGGTTATTTGTGCGTGCTGATCAATATTAAACAGTATACTCTCAGAGTGAATATTTCTTACACACTTCAGAATGTCACCCTTTAGTTTATAATCATCGGTTATCTTTTCTGCGAAAATATCGCCAACATGAGTGCCATTGTATTCTTTGTTTTCCAAAACATAGCTTAATATCTTTAGCAGGTGAGATTTACCTGACCCAAAGAAGCCTGATATCCATGCTCCATTTGCAAGAAAGCCTTTGTCATTATAATACTCAAAGAAATCGCCAAGCTGATTGCTTATTTCTCTTGTTACAACGTATTCATTTACTTCCTGAGAGATATTTGATCGGTCATCAGCTTTTACAACAGTCTCAATGGGTCTGTTGATATCCTTAATAAAGAGTTTTTCAGGGAGTCTCATATTGATTGTCTTTTAAATGATTTTGCTGTCTATAATTTATATGTGTAGATATTAAATGCCCGGTAATAGTTATCGTCTTCAAGTAGATTAAAAAGCCTCAAAGAGCGTCCTGAGTATTCACCGGGATAGAACATGAGAGTGGGGATGTTCTTTATTTCACTCTGCAGGTTATTTAACACAATATGTGAACGGATAAATGGATAAACTTTACCTACTCCTTTAAGAAAGAGCATCTGCGGGTTTGTTTCCTTTACCTTTTTCCCGATCGCAGGAATGAATCTGTCATGAATGTTTATGGTCGATTGTAGTGCATCAAGGAAGAAAGATTTGTCTAAATCTAACTCTATCTGTTTTAGCTCTTCCATACCTATTTTCTCTTCGATAATTTCGCAGCTTAACTCAAACAGATCTATACATAATGGCTCAAATCCACTTGTTTTAAGCTTCCTGACCAAATGTTTTATTTCAGATTCAACTTTGAGTTCTTTGCTTATGTTGTAAGGTGCTACCCAGAATGGAATTTCACCGGATAAGCCCTCCATATTTATGAACCGGGGATTACTTACGATATCGTAAATATTATTTATAGTGTCGTTTGTTGGCATAAATGTTATCAATTAACAGTTAATTAAGCAACAATTGCAAATCTTGTATCTTATCTTTAAGAAGTGAGCTTAACCTTTGGCTTAATATAGGTACAATTATTTTTCTTTCCTTTATGTTGTTAATCAGTCCACCCTGTTCGAGCACTTTAAAGCAGACCTGTTTTATTTTAGCTTTTGTATTATCTGTTAAATTATCAGCTTCGGGATGATCCAATGCTTTCCTATTGAAGAAAGCGTTGTAGTCCATATCGGTTAAATAGAAATCAAACACAACTATTTTTTCAGCTATTACTTCTATTACAAAATCTCTGAAGAAAAGATATGATCTTGCAAATGCTATCAATGAAATATATCGCTGTTCATCTGCATCACCATAAGCAAGGAGCTTTATCTCCTCCTTTAATAATGTATTCAAACGTATTTTCATTTCTGTTAAACCACGTTTATTAGTCTTGGAGCGTTCCTTGCCAATATCTTCCGGCATCAATTGATCAGGTGTAATTTCCTGCTCAATGATTTTCATGGCAAGCTCAATCATCAAAGGTACCTGCAGTGATGCTGCAGTGAATGAAAATCTATATCTTTTGGGCATGTTCTACTTTAAAATTAAAACTTACCAACCTCTTTTGGAATCTAAGATGCTTTAAATCCCAAATATACGATTTTTAACTCAAAAAAGCAGAAAGATGAATCTCCATTTTCTTTATGTTATGAAAAGCAAATAAAATAATCGTATCTTTAAAACATAAAACAAACCTATGAGCAATTATGAGCAATACAGATTACATTTACGAAAGCTACAAGGAGGGAAAAGAAATTTACATTATGGATGACCTCGAAGATGTAGCGGTTAGGTACTGTCCTACTAAAGAAGGTTGTAAAACCTATGCAAAATTCATAGGAGAATCGGAATATAAAATTTATGAAAAATCTAATATTGTTACAATAGCAGACATGGGTGGTACCATATTAACCAAAGAACAATTTTATATTTATTAAAAGCAATATTTTGATTACAAATTGCACCCTGTAGGTTAACACCAAATAAGGTGCTTTTTTCGTTAAAATAGATTATCTCGCCAATTACTCGCCAAGAATAAGATGCAAAAAAGGCTAACAAGTTTGAGATAAACCGATTAGCCTTTTTATAAGTACCCAGAGTCGGGATCGAA
>DHCC01000057.1:0-5924 GCA_002398875.1 Bacteroidales bacterium UBA4912
GTAAATTAATGTATTGTTTGAGTTGATAGGATCGGTCATAGATTTCCAGCCTTTATCAAGTAGGAATCTGTTTTCATCATTCAGATTCATTAGATTCCATACCATTCTTTCATTGTATACGTTACCTGTACCAAGTGGATTAGCCGCATTAAGATTGTCTTTGGGTGCCCAAGGTGTGTTGTTATATGCATTTCTTTGATAGGTTATGTAATCTTCAACACCCAGGAAAGTATAAGGATTATTCACATAATTAAACCCTAACTTAGCAGATAGATTGATTGAGCGTTGACCAGCCTTGCCGCTTTTTGTTGTAACAAGAATTACACCATTACTTGCACGAGCTCCATAAAGTGCTGTTGCACCCGCATCCTTAAGTACCTCCATAGATTCAATGTCCGCAGGGTTTATATCACTTAAGCTTGATCTTAATTGTCCATCAACCATAACTAGTGGCGAACCAGAACCATCAAGATTAGTCCCACCTCTAAGCACAATTTGTGGAGTTGAACCCGGGTTACCTGATGACTGAATAACTCTAAGACCTGATACAGCACCTGAAAGAGCTTGTGCAGGGTTAGAGTAAACACCCACTGTAAGGGTTTCTTCAGATACTTTAGCGATAGAGTTAGTTAATTTACTGCGAAGCTGTGTACCGCCATAACCTGTTACAACAACTTCCTCCAGCAGCTCAGAGTCTTCTCTTAGTACAATGTCAATATTGGCTCTGCCATTAACTGCAACAGTTTGTGATTGCATACCTACGTAAGAAACAACCAGACTGCCATTTGATGGCACATTGTTAATAGTGTACTTACCGTCAATATCGGTAACAGTACCATCGGAAGTACCTTCAATTACAATAGTTACTCCGATAAGTGGTTCTTTGAACACATTATCAGTAACCGTTCCACTCACTGTTATGTTTTGTGCATAAAGTGAGATTGAACTAAAAACGAGGAATAAGCTAAAAAGCCATCCCTTCAGTGCATTTTCTTTTTTTCGTATTTTCATATTCATTTTCAATTAGTAACATGGATATTATTTGATATTTAAATTATAAATTACCTGTGTAATTTATCTGCTCTAATGTCTTCCAAATTTGGTACAGACCTCTCGGTACATGAAAACATCCTTTCCATTTGCCACCTTTGAGATCAAGCAAAACATTACCCTCTCTGCTTAAATATCCCCACCACTCGGGATATTCGGTGTCTTTAAAATGTTTCCAGGTGTAGTCATGCAACTTCTCAAACCAAGTCAGACATTCTTCAGAACCTGTTAGTTGATAGCCTTTTAAAAGAGCTATAAGTGCTTCAATGTGCACCCACCAAAGCTTCTGATCCCATTCAAGCTGTTGAGGCGGGAATCCTTTGCGATCCATAAAATAAAATATTCCGCCATATTTTTTGTCCCACCCGTATTCCATCAGTGTGAGAGTGGTTTCTACTGCTTTTTCAATTAAATCTTTTCTGTTGAGTCTCACACCCAGATCCATAATAAACCACATGGACTCCAGTCCGTGTCCCGGATTTACCAGACGGCCTTCAAAGGTGTCTGATAACGAGCCGTCTACGTTGAGATTCTCAACTATAATACCACCTAGCTCAGGACGAAGAAAAACTTCCATCACTTCATGTATGCATTCATTCATCGTCTTTTCGATAGTATCATTGTCCAGAAGATGCTCTATTTCCAGAGTCAGATTGCATAGAATCATTGGCAGTGAAAATGATTTTAAATTTCTTGTGCCCGGATAAGCTTTATTCCATTTACCCTTTGGATTATCTCTTTTTGAGATAATCTTCTCAAATGTTTTTCTGGCAATTTCAGCATACTCTTCATTGCCGGTAGCCAGACTTAACTGACCAAAGGCCATTGCTGCAAAAGTGTAAGAGAATATGTTATAAGGCTCTACAAGAGGCTTGCCATCACGAGTAAGTGAAAAATACCAGTTGTAATCACGGTCGTGTGCGTGTTTTTTCATAAATTCGGCACCCTGTATTGCACAGTCAAGCCATTCTTTCTTTTTATCCATCTTATTATAAAGCATTGAGAATAACCATACCTCTCTGCCTTGCAACCAAACAAATTTGTCTTCGTCGTAAACATTGCCTTTTCTGTCGAGACAGGTAAAATAACCTCCAAACTCTTCATCCTGAGATTTGGTTAGCCAGAATGGTACAACGTTTTCCAGAAGCTCTGATTTGTATTGTTTCTCTAATTTGTCGTAGTCTAACATTTATGTATATTTTTAGTGGAATATATTTCTATCCAAATATCAATAAATAAAACATTTAATTAATGGGCAAATTAAACACAAATAAATTAATAATACAACATGGCATTTAAATATATTTTATATGTTAGCAAAGTTTAACTGTATTATGTTAATATCTCTGCTTGATATGACATAAATTCTTAAGGATAAAGACAGTATCAGAGTCTTATCTGGACCTTACCTCGCTCTTATCATGCTCTTATAAACTCCTTATATTGGTCTTTTATATAAGAGTAAGGTAAAAAGGATGTCAGAATCTCGTGATAGTAAAATGTGTTAAAAGTATCACTGAGAAGCATTAGAGTAACAGGCTGTAATTATTTACATCCTATAAATAAATATATTTAATAAATGGAGCGTTAAGAGAGAAATTTATTAGCAAGTATTAATGATTCATGTTTCCCTACATCAATCATCCGGCTGTTTTCTGTGGAGTAGTATATTATATTTTCACGGTCGCATATTGACAAATAAAAATCTATTATAGAAAACTTGTCAGTGAGGTTTTTCATGTAACTAAAAATGGAAGGATCGATTACGTGAATTCCTGAAAATGCCATTTCATTATATTGGGTAAAATCAAATCCGGAGAAAGGAGATTTAGTTTCACCTGTTTTTTTGTTAACCCAACCTTTTAGCAGTTTGTCAGAATCAAAACAAAGGTAGCGTGTGGTTTGACGTTCACTGCAAACAAGTGTAGCAATCGCTTTATTATTAAGATGGAAGGAGTAAAGATCATTCAGATCGATGTCGGAAAGAATATCAACATTATGAACCAGAAAGGGTTTGCCGTCATCAAAAAAATGGGATGCTTTTTTTATTCCACCTCCTGTGTCTAGCAATTTATCCTGTTCATTAGAAAATTCAATTCTTATACCGAAGTAATTGCACGATTTTACAAAATTGATGATTTGTTCACCAAAATGGTGTATGTTGATTATTATTTCGTTAAAACCTGCATCCTTTAATTTTTCTATGGTGTGTTGTAATAAAGGTTTACCCCCAACCGTAACTAAAGCTTTGGGCATATTGTCGGTAAGTGGTTTCAGACGAGTACCAAGTCCTGCGGCAAAAATCAATGCTTTCATTTAATGTATGCTTCAAACTACTTTAACACCTGTTCCAGATTTTGTTCACGGTGAACAAGTAACACTTTTACGCCAAATTTCCTGTTAATATGTTCAGCTACATGCTGAGCTGCGTAAACAGAGCGATGCTGTCCGCCTGTACACCCGAAAGAGATCATAAGGTTTGTGAAGTTTCTATCCAAATAGCGCTTTACATGACGGTCTACAAGAGGGTAGATGTTTTCAAGAAAATCCACTATTTCACCATCATCCTCAAGAAATTTTATAACCGGCTCGTCCAGTCCTGTGACATTGCTGTATCGTTCAAACTTGCCGGGATTGTTGATAGCACGGCAATCAAAAACGTAACCTCCACCGTTACCGGAAGCGTCGTTAGGGATACCCTTTTTATAGGCGAAACTGAATACCCTTACTTCCAGCTCTCGCTTGCGGCTGTCTGCAAACTCCTTTAGATCAATCATCTCCCTAAGCATTGCATCAAGATAGGGATATTCGCTGAGCTCCTCTGTAAGCAGCTCACGCAGATTGTTTAATGCATAAGGAATACTCTGTATGAAGTGAGGTTTCTTCTCAAAATATCCTCTGAAACCATAAGCACCCAATACCTGAAGGGTCCGAAACAGTACAAAGTGACGTAAACGGTTTTTAAACTCTGTCTCGTTAACCTGTTTGTACTTACTGAGAGACTCAACATAAGTCTTAATCAGCTCTTCTCTTAGTTCGGATGGGAAATTTGCCTTAGCCTGCCATAGAAAAGATGCAACATCATAGTAAACCGGACCTCTCCTGCCTCCCTGAAAATCAATAAAATAGGGGGTGTTATTTGACAGCATCACGTTTCGGGACTGGAAATCGCGATACATGAAAGTGTCCGACTTATCTTCAAGAAGTGTAATGGCGAGTTTTTCAAAATCGTTTTCGAGAAGATCTTCCCTGAAATCTATGCCTGTTGTCTTCAGGAAACTGTATTTGAAGTAGTTCAGGTCCCACATTACTGAGCGGTGATTAAATTCTGAAAGTGGATAGCAGATATTGAAATCAAGCCCCTGTGCCCCTTTCACCTGAAAGTCTGCCAGAATTGAGATGGTATTATGCAGCAACTCTTTCTCCTCGTGACTGAATACCCCTGTTGACCTGCCACCCTTAATTGCATCAAAAAGGACAGTGTCTCCTAAATCCTGTTGCAGGTAAAACATCTTATCGTCCGAAACTGCCAGCACTTCAGGTACATTTAGCCCTCTTTCGCGAAAGTGGGCTGACAAACGTATGAAAGCACGATTTTCATCAACAGATTCACCATGCACTCCAATCAGTGAGATATTGTCACTTTGAAGCCTGAAATATTTACGGTTGGAACCTGATGTGGGCAATGCCTCAACGCTCGGATTTGTTTTGCCTGTATGTTGAGTAAAGAGTTGTGTGAGTTGTCGCATCAAAAATTAATTTAATTCGTCTGTCCACATTTTAACAATTGCATCGCTCGGCATACGCCATGCTCCCCGTGGGGAAAGGTTTACCGATCCAACTTTAGGACCGTCGGGCATGCTTGATCGTTTGAATTGCTGTGAAAAGAACCTTGTGTAGAAAACCTTCAGCCATTTAAGAATCTCATCATCTGAGTATTTCCCGACGAATGACTGTTGTGCAAGAAATAATATTCGCTTAGGTCTGTCACCATAGCGAATCATTCGATGAAGGAAAAAATCATGCAGTTCGTAAGGACCTACAAAATGCTCTGTTTTCTGGGCTATTTTACCTTCTGTATCAGCAGGAAGCAGTTCCGGGCTGAAAGGTGTGTCAAGAATATCGTGTACTATTTTGCGAGGTGTCTCATCCAGCTGTGTGTCGGCGATCCATCGTACAAGTGTAGCCACCAGCGTTTTTGGTACACCGCTGTTTACACCGTACATCGACATCTGATCACCGTTATATGTAGTCCATCCTAAAGCCAGCTCCGACATGTTGCCGGTTCCTACAACCAGTCCGCTCACCTTGTTTGCATAATCCATTAATATTTGAGTACGCTCTCTTGCCTGACTGTTTTCGTAGGTTACGTCATGATCATCAGGGTTGTGGTCAATGTTTTTGAAATGCTGCTTAACTGCTTCCACAATTGAGATCTCTTTAGCTGTGACGCCTGCCGATTCCATTAGTGACACTGCATTTGTGTAGGTCCTGCCGGTTGTGCCGAGCCCCGGCATTGTTATACCATGAATATTTTCCCGTGAATATCCCAGCAGATCGAAAGTCTTAACAACAACAAGCAATGCCAGAGTGGAATCCAGTCCTCCTGAAATACCAATCACAGCTTTATCGATACCGGTATGGAGAAGTCTTTTAGCGAGTCCATAAGTCTGAATATTAAAAAGTTCTGCCAGACTCTCGTTCTCATGTTCTTTTGAAGGGATAAATGGATGAGGATTAAAATTCCGGTACATTCTTTCAGGATAAACAGGTTCCATCAGACAACCCACCTCAGTTATATTTCCGGATTCGAAAGAATTAATATTTGTATTAACCAGCTTGTCGTGACGGAGAGCATTTACATCAATGTCAGA
>DHCC01000057.1:6151-52061 GCA_002398875.1 Bacteroidales bacterium UBA4912
CCATTTTCTGCAATTATACAAGCACCTGAAAATACAAGGTCGGTTGTTGACTCACCCACACCTGCAGAAGCATAAACATAAGCTGTGTTGCATCTCGCGGATTGCTGAAGAATAAGTGATTTCCTGTATCTGTTTTTACCTACCAGTTCGTTACTTGCCGAAAGATTGAATATGATATCAGCATCTTGCATTGAAGGGTCTGAAGAGGGTGGAGAAGGGGTCCACAAATCTTCACATATCTCTATTCCAAAGTTTCCGTAAGGAGTAAAGAACAGCATTCCTTCTGATGACACAGGAACGCTTTCGTTATTTATTTCAATAGAGAAGTCATTAATTCTGTTTGCCGGAGTAAACCATCTTTTCTCCTGATATTCATTGCTGTTGGCCAGGTATGTTTTAGCAACAATCCCCATAATTCCCTCATTTGATAAAACAGCCGCAACATTGCAGAGACTGTTTTTTATTTTAAGCGGCAGTCCCACAATTACAATTATATTTTTCTTCTCTTTAACAAACTCAGACAGGTCGATCAATGACGACAAAGCTTTTTGCTGCAGTGTCTCCTGAAAAAACAGATCCGCACAGCTGTATGAGGTAATACTCAGTTCAGGGAAACACAGAATCTGCACATCCTCATTAAGTGCCCTCTCTATAACCAACTTTATTTCAGTTGTATTGAAGTCACAGTCAGCTACTTTTACTTTCGGCGATGAAGCGGCAACACGGAGAAATCCAAGTTCATTTATATTCATTATGATAGAATTATTTAATTTCAATACTCTTGTAATTTAGTTGGGATATCGCATATTTTATCGGTAAATAATATACCGCGAAGATGATCATATTCATGTTGAAAAATCACTGCAGTAAAGTTTTCAATCCTGCTATATCCTTCAATATGCTCCATACAGTGGTTGCCCGCTTCATCAAAATATTCAACATCAATCCATGGATAGCGAATAGAGTTGCAGCAATTCCTACACCACCCGATTCATAAAGAGTAGTTTGTAATCGTTTTATTAACAGCTGTAAATTGTCATTCCCTGTAATTGAATCTGCATCAATATCTTCAGACTGCATCCTAAGGATAATAGAATCAACCCTATCGGTTGTTTGCAAAATTCTGAAAGAGCCGTTTTCATCCTTGCTCTGTATTATTTCCAGTTCTCTTTCAGTAAATGATTGAGAAAACACCATTACAAATTGAATGGAGATAAATAAAAAGCAAAACAGTAATTTATATCTCATGACTAAATTGCCTATCAGTATATAAGTAACAAAGATATAAAAAATTGTGAATTGTAGGTTTACGCCCTAAATTCTGACTGTGTGGGACAAATTAATTATTTCAGGTAGTTTTTGGAGTAGTTCTGTCATAGAATGGAAAAGCAAAGAAGCTCCCGAATTTATAAGAATCTCATCACTTAACAATCCTGTATTAACAGCTATTGTAAAGATACCTGCTGCAGTAGCTGACTCTATACCCAGAGGCGCATTCTCAATAACGATTGCCTGGTTTGGCTTTAAACCTCCCGCTCTTTCCAAGCCCATAATAAATGGTTCAGGATCGGGTTTTCCGTTCACCACATCAAAAGCAGTGACCATCGTTTCAGGAGTAAAGATTCCCGGGAAATGAGTGTCAAGACGGTTTAGCAGTGTTGGCTGACCTGATCCTGTTACCAGTACAGCTTTTAACCCCTGATTAGTAACAAAATCAAGAACCTCTTTTGCACCGGGTAAAGTCTCATCTTTATTTAATTGTTGAAACAGTTCCGATTTACGTGCATAGATAGCCTCCTCTTCCTTTTTTGTTGCACTTCTATTGAATTCTCTTTCAGTGATTAAATCAATTGTGGATTTGCCTAAACGACCTTCATGGAGATAAAACTCAACAGGTTCAGTTGATTTATATCCAAACTCTTCCATTGTTTTCTGCCATGATTCAGCATGTGCAGGCATGGAATCATAAAGGACACCGTCCATATCAAATAGTATTGCCTTTAAATCAAGATTAGTTAAATGATTATTTCTGAGATAGTTCTCAAGCTGTTGTTGCATGTTCATAAATAATTTAGGAGTAAATTTTAAATTACAAAGTTACAATTTAAAATTTACTTCTAAAGTTTCAATAATGCAAGAGAGAATCCCGGGTTATGGGACTCTCTCATGAATTAATTACTGTTATTTTATTGATTATAAAGGTCTAAAGCCTTGATTTTATTGCTTTAGTTGCTTCTTCATAACCAGGCTTTTCCAAGAGTGCGAACATGTTCTTTTTGTATGCTTCAACACCTGGTTGATTGAATGGGTTTACTCCAAGCAGGTAGCCGCTTATTCCGCATGCCTTCTCAAAGAAATAGATTAGCTGTCCGATAAATTTTTCATTTAACTCGGGAATTTCTATCAGGATGTTGGGAACTCCACCGTCAACATGTGCCAGGCGAGTACCCAGTTCAGCCATTTTGTTCACTTCATCAACTCTTTTACCTTTAAGATAATTTAGTCCGTCAAGGTTTACGTCGTCGTGAGGAACATGAATCTTCTCATTTGGTTCTCTTATTGAAATAACCGTTTCAAAGATTGTACGCTCACCTTCCTGAATCCATTGTCCCATTGAATGCAGGTCTGCAGTGAAATCAACAGCAGCCGGGAATATTCCCATCTGATCCTTGCCTTCACTTTCACCAAATAGTTGTTTCCACCATTCAGCAAAGTAATGAAGTTTAGGATGATAGTTTACGAGGATCTCAATTTTCTTTCCCCTTTTGTAGAGCTCATTTCTTATTACTGCATAAATTGCCGGAAGATTGAAGTCAAAAGATACTGAAGTACCTGTTGCCTGCTCAATTTCTGCAGCACCTGCAACCAGCTTCCTGATATTAATGCCTGCTACGGCAATAGGAAGCAGTCCCACAGGTGTAAGTACAGAATAGCGACCACCAATATTATCCGGAATTATAAAAGTTTTGTAGCCTTCACTATCAGCTAAAGTGCGTAATGCTCCCTTGACAGCATCAGTTATGGCAATTATACGATTCTTTGATTCTTCAGTGCCTACTTTTTTCTCCAGAAGACTTTTCAGTAATCTGAAAGCAAGAGCAGGTTCAGTTGTTGTACCTGATTTGGATATATTGATGATGCCAAACTCTTTGTCGTCCAAGTAGTCAACCATTTCTGACAGATAATCCTCACTGATATTATTTCCTGCAAACAATACTACCGGGTTCTTGCGCTTATCTTTCTCTTGCAACCAGTCGAATGAATTGGATAGAGCATCGATAACTGCTCGTGCACCAAGATAACTGCCTCCAATACCAACGATTACAACAACCTCGCAATGTGTACGAAGAACAGTTGCAGCATCTTCGATATCACGGATCTCCTCTTCAGTAATCGAAGAAGGCAGGTTTACCCAGCCGAGAAAATCGCTTCCCTCGCGTGAGCCGTCATGAAGAGCTCTGTTTGCAGATGTTGCAAGTTCAGATTTTCTTAGTATCTCTTCTTCTGATACAATACCTGCCAGATGTTTAATGTTTAATTGAATGCTATCCATATTTTATATGTTAATTTAATATTTAGTTTTAAGAGACTGAAATAAACTTAAAAGTAGTTTATTAGCTGTTTTATAGCAGACTTCGGTTCAAGACGCTCATATAAGATCTTGTAGACTGTTTCAACTATAGGAATATTTACCTTAAAGGTGTTGTTTAATTCTTGTATACATTTTGCACCGTAATAGCCTTCGGCAATCATTTCCATTTCCAGCTGAGCTGTTTTAACAGAATAACCTTTTCCAATCATTGTGCCCAGAGTCCTGTTTCTGCTGAACTGGGAGTAACTTGTAACAAGCATATCTCCCAGGTAATGCTGATCTGTTATGTTGCGTTCGATTGGAACAACAGAGTCCAGAAATAGCGACATCTCTTTGGCGCAGTTACTCATCAAGACAGCCTGGAAATTGTCGCCATATAGAAGTCCCTGGCAAACTCCGGAAGCAATTGCATATATGTTTTTCAGAACTGATGCAAGCTCTATACCCACTACATCATTTGATACTTTGGTTTTAAGAATTCTTGATGAAATAGATTCGGCGAGCAGTTTTGCCTTCTCTAAATCCTTACTTGCAGCAGTCAGGAAAGAGAGCCTTTCCAGTGCAACCTCTTCTGCATGGCAAGGTCCGGAAAGAACACCAATATTTTCACTCGGAATTTTGAAATTGTCAGCAAGGTATTCACTCATCACCATATTGTCGTTTGGAATGATCCCTTTTAATGCTGAGACTATAAACTTATCTCTGAAGGTGCTGTTCCATATTCTTCTGAAATATTGCTTTACATAGGGAGAAGGGATTGCGACAATGATTGTGTCTGAATCTTTTATAGCTCTTTCCACATTAGAGTAGAAGGTGATTTGTGCAAGGTTGAACTTGACATTAGTCAGATATCCGGGATTATGACCAAGCTTATAAAAACCCTCTATCTGATCATCACGACGCATAAACCAGTTTATATGTTTCTGGTTCATCAGCACCATTTTGGCTAGTGCTGTTCCCCAAGTGCCGCCTCCCAGGATACAGATTTTACCTATTGAATCCATTATAATAGTATTTCAGTAAGTTGGGTTATTCCTTTTCGGAAGCATTAATCACCCACGTTTTAACCTCTTCCGATGTAGGATTATTTAGTCCCAGCTTTAGTTTTTTGTTCAGACCACATATCTCCTGATGAAGTTTGTTTGGGTTAACATCAAGTAGGTTGCTCACTTGCGTGTAACCAGCTTTTTGCACAAGCTCAACCCACTCTTCAGGAATACCTAACCTGGTATAGTCAGAAACAGTATCTTTCCTGACTCTCTTTTCGGGACGCATAAGAGGGAATAGGAGTACTTCCTGAATTGAAGTCTGTCCTGTAAGCAGCATGGTAAGTCTGTCCATACCTATTCCCATTCCTGATGTAGGAGGCATGCCATATTCAAGAGCTCTCAGGAAATCCTGGTCAATAAACATAGCCTCATCATCACCTTTCTCAGAAAGTTTAAGTTGTTCCTCAAAACGTTTTCTCTGATCTATCGGGTCATTTAGTTCGGTATATGCATTCGCAAGCTCTTTCCCGTTTACCATCAACTCAAAACGCTCTGTCAGTTCGGGATTATCGCGGTGACGCTTGCACAATGGAGACATCTCTATGGGATAGTCTATGATAAATGTTGGTTGAATATATTTGCCTTCTGCTTTCTCACCAAAGATCTCATCAATAAGCTTTCCTTTACCCATTGTTTCGTCCTGCTCCACACCCAGCTTATCACAAACACTGCGTAACTGGTCTTCATCCATGCCACTGATGTCAATGCCGGTGTGGTCTTTTATAGCGTCGATCATTGTTACCCTTTTGTAGGGGGCTTTAAAATCAATTTCGTTTTCACCAACCTTTACTTTTGTTGTTCCTAAAACCTTAAGTGCAACATGTTCAAGCATCTGTTCGGTGAACTCCATCATCCATTTGTAATCTTTGTAAGATACATATATCTCCATTACTGTGAACTCAGGGTTATGAGTGCGGTCCATACCTTCATTTCTGAAGTTTCTGGAGAATTCGTACACCCCTTCGAAACCGCCTACAATAAGCCGTTTAAGGTAAAGTTCATTTGCTATGCGAAGATATAAATCGATATCGAGTGCATTGAGATGCGTTGTAAAAGGTCTTGCAGCGGCACCACCGGGAATACTTTGAAGTACGGGTGTGTCAACCTCCAGATAACCTTTGTCATTGAAAAACTCACGCATAGCATCAAAGATCTTTGTACGCTTAACGAATATGTCTTTCACTTCATCATTAACAAGAAGATCAACATATCTCTGACGGTAACGTAGTTCAGGATCAGTGAATTTGTCAAAAGCAACCCCATCCTTCATCTTAACAACGGGAAGTGGTCTCAGTGATTTTGATAATACAGATAAAGATTCTGCATGAACAGAAATCTCTCCGGTTTTGGTGCGAAATACAAATCCTTCTATACCTATAAAATCTCCTATATCGAGGAGCTTTTTAAATACTGTATTATAGAGTTCCTTGTCTTCACCGGGACAAAGATCATCACGGGTGATATATACCTGAATTCGCCCCTCTGAATCCATAAGCTCAACAAATGAGGCTTTGCCCATTATGCGACGACTCATGATTCTTCCTGCAATCTTTACATTGCGGCGTTCGGCTTCATCTTTAAATTCATTTTTTATTTCTGTGGAGTATGAGTCTACATCAAAACCTGATGCAGGGTATGGTTCTATACCCAGTTCTCTTAATTCTGCCAGACTCTGCCGGCGTATAACCTCCTGTTCGCTAAGTTCTAAATTGTGCATAACTAAATATAAATCATACAAAAGTACAAAATAATTTACTAAAGTATACTTTTTATATGCCTTACAAAATTAAAGAGTAACCATAATTTTGATAAATTATTTATTCTTTATTCTATGAGTGCTTGTTAATATATAGATATATAGATGTTTAGGTCGTATTATTAAATTTGCGGCAAAGGTAAATAAAAATAAGGAAATATTTCTTTAATGTGCCATAATTTGCTATATTTGAGGTGTTATATACCTACAAAATAGATCTTGTCTAATAAAAAAGAAAACATGAAGCTGCAAAAGATCTGCGACATAGTTGAAGGTACTTTCATAAATGAATTTCAGTATTCACCTGAATATTCTAAGGCGGATTACACTAAAGCTTTTGCTTCGGATTTGATGAGTGATGTTCTAAGGTTCTCAATGGAAAACACAGTATTGATAACAGGTCTGTCCACTATTCAGACAGTAAGAACAGCAGTGATTTCTAATTTAACTTGTCTGATTATTGCAAGAGACAAAAGAGTAACAGATGATATGATCAATCTGGCAACTGAGAGTCGGATTTCAATAATATCAACTAAGGCATCGGTGTACGAAATATCAGGATTATTATATAAGAATGGTTTAAAACCTGTTTATTGATGAAAATGCAGTACTTCATTCAGGGTGGTGACTTCAGTGCAGGTGGTCGTGCCAGTACTGAAGTAAAAAGTACTATTAAGCAGTTTAATATACCGCCTGATAAAGTAAGGAGAATTGCGGTTGCCTTGTATGAGGCTGAAATGAATGTTGTAGCTCATGCATACAGGGGTACAATGAATGTTGACCTGAGGCCTGATTTTATCCGTGTGGTATTTGAAGATGAAGGACCCGGTATAGAAGACATTGAAAAAGCAATGGAAGAGGGCTTCTCTACAGCTTCGGATAAAGTAAGGCAGATGGGTTTTGGTGCAGGAATGGGGTTGCCCAACATCAAAAAAAACTGTGATGAGATGATACTATCATCAATTCCCGGAAAAGGTACAAGGCTTGAAATAAAAGTAGTGTTTTAAAGCTATGAAAGACAGGAACTATACACACTCGATACAGATCGATATAAAAAAATGTATCGGCTGTTCACATTGTATGCGTGTATGTTCCACTCAGGCAATCAGGATTGTTGACGGGCATGCATTAATTCAACCGGAAAGATGTATTGACTGTGGAGAGTGTTTCAGGGTGTGTCCGCAACGTGCTATCTATGCAAGAGATGATGGTCTTCATTCTGTAGGAAATACCGGATACAGAATCGCTCTTGTGCCATCTGTATTTATTGGTCAGTTTTCGTCTGAATACACTGCAACACAGGTAATAAATGCAGTGAAGCAACTGGGATTCGACGAGGTGTTTGAAGTTGAACATGCGGTTGATTTTATAAAAAATGCTTACGAGATCTTGGGAAAAGATGATTCTCCACGTCCTCAGATTAGCTCTTACTGCCCAGCTGTGGTCAGATTAATACAGGTAAAATATCCTTCACTCACGCACAATATTATTCGACTTAAAGCGCCACACGATATTGCAGCTTTATATCTCAGAAAATCCAAAAAACATGATAATGCCGAACAGTCAGACGTTTTCATCTACTACATAACTCCCTGTGCGGCTAAAATAGTGGCTGCTCTTTCACCTGTAGGCGAAGATAAATCTGCAATTGACGGTACAATTAATATGACAGAAGTTTTTAACCGTACTTCTGCTATTTTGATTGGGAAAAAGAATCAGGAAGCGCATAAAACAGTAGCTAATATGAGTCCGGATTCTGTCCAATGGTCGCTCTCAGGAACAGAAAAAAAGTATTTCTCAGGCAGAAGTCTGGCAATAGACGGTATAGATAATGTAATAGAATTCCTTGAAAAACTGGAATCGGGTCATATTAAGGACATTGACTTTCTTGAAATGCGAGCTTGTGACCAGGGTTGTGCAGGTGGTATTTTATGTCCCGGGAATCGATTCCTGACAGTTGAGAGACTGGAGCAGCGGCAAAAAAAGCTTGAGAAGTTAAAGTCGGAAAACAATGGAAAAGTAGTCAACCCACTGATGGTCTTCACTGAAGTTCTTAATAATCTTTCAGGAGTTGACCCTGTTTATCCTCGTGACGGATTGTTGCTGGATGAAGATATGGAAAAGGCATTAATAAAGTTGCAGCGTATAAATCGTTTGCAATCATACTTACCCGGATTTGATTGTGGTGCTTGTGGTGCACCGGACTGCAGAAATCTTGCTGAGGATATCGTAAAGGGTAAAGCTACAATTTCGCATTGCGTGTTCATACAGCGTATTATGGAGAAGAATTATAAACTTAGTCCCGATCAGGCATTTACCGTTATTGAGAAGATTTGGGGCAAGGGCAGACTAAATAAACTTTAAGTGTAAATATGGAAAAGAATCTTAAGCAGCTTGCAAATATGCTGGAACTTGAATGTCTGACAGGGAAAGAGAATCTCGACAGAGTGCCTCATGGAGCATATTCTTCTGACTTGCTAAGCGATGTTATGGGAAATGCGCAAAAGGATATGCTCTGGATTACAACCCAATCACATAAAAATATTGTTGCTGTCGCCTCTTTGAAAGAGTTGAGTGCGATTATTATAGTTAATGGCAGAAAAGTCGGAGAAGAGGTTCTTGAAGCTGCTGAATCAGAGGGTGTGGTAATACTCTTTTCAGAAATACCGGCATTCGAAACTGCCGGAAAACTTTACAACTACTTGCATGACATAGAAAAATAATGAACTGTTACAATGCTGATCTGCATATTCATACATGTCTCTCACCCTGTGGTGACACAGACATGAGCCCGCGAAACATTATTCGCATCGCGCAAGAGAGAAATTTGCAGATAATTGCTGTAACAGATCACAACAGTACACGTAATGTGAGAGTATGTGCTGAGCTTGGCATCAGAAACGGGGTTTTTGTAATACCCGGTTGCGAAGTAAACACCAGTGAAGAGGTGCATTGTCTTTGTTATTTCCCAAGCCTGACGGCACTGGATGAGTTTCAAGTATATCTTGACAGTCGTATGACTGATATTAAAAATGATCATGATAAGTTTGGCTATCAGGTGGCAGTAGACGAAAATGATGTAATCCTTTACGAAGAGGAGCGCTCTTTGTTTATGGGGATAAAGGATGGAATTGATGACCTGGCAGAAGTGGTATTTATGTTGAAAGGAGTGTTTGTGCCTGCTCATGTAGACAGGTCTGTTAACAGCCTGTTCAGCCAGCTTGGTTTTATTCCGCCGGGTCTGAAATATGATGCTCTGGAGGTCTCGCGACATTCAACAGTAGAGGGTTTTGTGAAGAAGCATTCTGAGCTTGATGGAGAGTTTTTTCTGCAAAACTCAGACGCTCATTACACTGAAGATATCGCAAAGGCTTACAACCGTTTTGAAATGGAGGAGGTTAACTGGAATTGTTTTAAATCGTTGTTTAAACATTATGGTTGATATGGCAATGCATTTAATGGATATTTCGCAAAACTCAATAAGGGCGGATGCTAAAAACATTCAAATTGCTTTTAATGAGGATTGTGAAAGCAGCAGGTTGACATTTAGAGTTGGAGATGATGGTAACGGTATGAATGAAGAGGAACTTAGATCTCTGGAAGATCCGTTTTTTACCACGAGGACAACACGGAAAGTGGGATTGGGCATTCCTTTACTAAAGATGACCTGCGAGCAGACAGGAGGATTTTTAACCGTTGAGTCTGAAGCTGGGAAAGGGACAATTGTTCAGGCGGTTTACTGTACAGATAATCCCGACTGTTTACCTCTCGGTGATATTGCCGGCTATCTCACAATGTTGATTGTAGCAAATCCCGATATCAGGATAAAGTTCACGTATAGGCTTAATGATAAGGAGTTCAAGCTTGATACAGATGAGCTTAAAGAACAGGAAATCGACCTGCGGCAATCCGGATTGCCGGGTCTGCTTAAGCCGTTTATAGCAGAAAACCTGAAGGAGCTATTTTTTCATCGCGCCGAGAAAAGCTTTTTATGTTGATATTTAAAGTATCATGATAATTGATTATTGACAACCTGATTATTAACCGAAAAACTTTTATTATATGAGTGAAATAAAAACATTAGCCGACCTGAAAAAAAAACAGGAGGAAATGAGAAATCGGATAAAATTAAGGGATAGTGCTGAAAATCCCGAAGCTTTTGTTCAGGTGAAAGTTGCAATGGCAACATGTGGTATTGCATCAGGTGCCAAAGAGGTGATGGAATACTTTGTTGAAGAGCTTGATAAGCGTTCAATCCGTTCAATAGTTACACAGACAGGCTGTATGGGATATTGCTATGCTGAACCCACAGTGGAGATCACTCTTCCGGGAAAAGATCCTATAGTTTTCGGATATGTCAACACGGTAAGAGCTGAAGAGATTATCGAGCATTATATTAAAGATGGGGAGCTGGTTGATGGAATCATTCCTCAGAATTATAATACCATTAAATCTTAAACGATAGTTTATGAGCAAATATAAAATGCATATTTTAGTCTGTGCAGGTACAGGATGCAACTCGTCGGAGAGTAGCCTTGTATATGAGATGCTTCGCGATGAGGTAGAAAGGAAAGGGCTTAACAGGGATGTACAGATAATTCGTACCGGCTGTTTCGGGTTTTGCGAAAAAGGACCGATTGTGAAAGTTTTACCTGATAATACCTTTTATACGCAAGTAAAACCTGCGGATGCTAATGAGATAATTGATGAGCATATCATAAAAGGGCGTAAAGTGTATCGTTTACTTTACTCAGATCCCAAATCAGGTGAGCATTTACCTGACTCAAAGCATATGGGATTCTACCAAAAGCAAATACGTGTAGCCCTTAGGAATTGTGGTACAATAGATCCCGAAAATATTGATGAAGCTATTGCACGAGATGCTTATCAGGCCTTGGGTAAGGTTATTACTGAAATGGGACCTGAAGAGGCTATCAACGTAATAAAGTCTTCAGGATTAAGAGGTCGCGGCGGTGCAGGGTTCCCCACTGGTCTCAAATGGGAGATTGCGAGTAAAAACGAATCAGATCAAAAGTATGTTGTATGCAATGCTGATGAGGGTGACCCGGGTGCTTTCATGGATCGCTCCATTCTGGAGGGTGATCCGCATTCAATAATCGAGGCAATGGCAATTTGCGGTTATTGTATAGGATCTGATAAAGGGCTGGTTTATATACGTGCAGAATATCCTCTGGCGGTAAAGCGACTGAAAATTGCAATCGCTCAGGCTCATGAGTATGGACTGTTGGGCAAAAATATATTCGGAACTGACTTCAGTTTTGATATCTCATTAAAATATGGAGCAGGAGCTTTTGTCTGCGGTGAAGAGACTGCATTAATACACTCTATGGAGGGAAAAAGAGGTGAGCCTACCAATAAACCTCCTTTCCCTGCACAAAGCGGTTATCTTGGAAAACCTACCAATGTGAATAATGTGGAGACTTTTGCCAATATTCCTGTCATAATTCTCAAGGGTGCTGAATGGTTTTCTTCTATCGGAACAAAAAAATCAAAAGGCACCAAAGTATTTGCACTTGCAGGGAAAATTAATAATGTAGGACTGATTGAAGTTCCTATGGGTATCACTCTCCGTGAGATAATCTATGAAATTGGAGGAGGTATCAAAAATGGCAAGAAATTCAAAGCAGTGCAGACCGGTGGACCGTCAGGAGGCTGTCTTACCGAAAAGCATCTTGATATTCCTATCGACTATGAAAGTCTCACTGCTTCTGGTTCCATGATGGGATCGGGCGGTATGATTGTTCTTGATGAAGATGACTGTATGGTATCGGTGGCTAAGTTCTACCTGGAATTTATTGTAGATGAATCTTGCGGTAAATGTGCCCCTTGCCGTATTGGTAACAAAAGGATGCACGAAATCCTAAAGAGAATAACTGAAGGTAAAGGAACTCAGGAAGATTTGGATAAGCTTAAGAATCTAAGCTATGTAATTAAAGATACTTCGCTATGCGGTCTGGGACAGACTTCCCCCAATCCGGTTCTCTCTACCATGGAACATTTCATGGATGAGTATAATGAACATGTATTCGATAAAAAATGTCGGTCAGGTAAGTGTAGCAATCTTCTCTACTACGTAATCTCAGAAGAAGAGTGTATAGGCTGTATGGCTTGTTTGCGCGCCTGTCCCACTCACGCCATTAGCGGTGAAAAGAAACAGGTGCATGTGATAAATCAGGAAATATGTATAAAATGCGGTGCTTGTATGGAAAAATGCAAATTTGATGCCATCAGTATGCAAAACGACTATCCAAGGGTTTCTGTTACTGTCTGACAGTAACCGTAGAGTAGTTTAATTTACTTCGTTCAAAAAACAAACAGTATGATTGAATTAACAATAGATAAGAAAAAGGTTCAGGTGGAAAAAGGTACAACCATCCTGAAGGCGGCTCATAAGGCGGGAGTAGAGATACCTACACTATGTCATTTCGAGTTGCATGATATGGGAATAGAAAACAAGCCCGGAGGTTGCAGAATATGTGTTGTTGAAGTGGAAGGACGCAGAAATCTTGCCCCTTCATGTGTCACTGAGGCCCAGGAAGGAATGGTTGTAAATACTCATAATATTAGGGTGCTGAATGCGAGAACTACTGTTCTGAAGCTCATTATTTCAGACCATCCGTTCGACTGCCTGGTTTGTGCAAAGTCGGGACAGTGTGAATTGCAGAGCCTGGCTTCGCAGTTTAATATCCGTAGTCTGCCTTATGATGGTGAGCAATCAAGGTATAGAAAAGATACTTCGCCTTCAATAATAAGGGATATCGACAAATGTATCATGTGCCGCAGATGCGAAATGATGTGTAATGATGTGCAGACCGTTGGCGCACTATCTGCTGTCAACCGCGGGTTTATGTCAGCAGTGGCACCTGCTTTCGAGATGAATCTTGAGGATTCGCCCTGCACCTATTGTGGTCAGTGTCTTTCGGTATGCCCAACCGGCGCACTCACTGAAGTGGATCATACTAATGATATTATTCGTGCTTTAAGTGATTCGTCAAAAACTGTTATAGTGCAGACAGCACCGGCTGTGCGTGCCGCTCTTGGAGAAGAATTCGGACTGCCACCGGGAACACTGGTGACAGGGAAAATGGTTGCAGCACTAAAGGAGCTCGGTTTCGCTTATGTCTTCGATACAGACTTTAGTGCAGATCTCACCATAATGGAGGAAGGTACCGAGCTGCTACAGCGCCTTAAAGCTCATTTAGCGGGTGATACTGATGTAAGGCTGCCTATTCTTACATCCTGTTGTCCCGGTTGGGTGAACTTCTTTGAGCACAATTTTCCCGATCTGCTTGATGTCCCCTCTACTGCAAAATCACCACAGCAGATGTTTGGTGCAATCGCCAAGTCGTATTTTGCGGAAAAGATTGGTGTTGACAGAAAAGATCTTATCGTGGTATCCATTATGCCATGTATTGCCAAAAAATATGAGTGTCAGCGTGATGAATTTAAGGTGGATGGTAATCAGGATGTGGATTACTCAATCTCAACGCGTGAACTCGCAGCTTTCATCAAAGAGGCAAATATCGATTTTCTTAATCTTCCGGATGCTGATTTTGATGATCCCCTGGGAGAATCAACCGGAGCAGGTGTCATTTTTGGCAATACCGGCGGAGTGATTGAAGCCGCATGTCGCACCGCCTACGAATTGTATACCGACAAAAAGCTTGAAAAGGTTGTGTTTGATGATCTGCGCGGAAAGGAAGGGATACGTTCAGCAAAGGTTGATTTCGACGGACTGGAGCTAAATATAGGTATTGCACACGGTCTTGGTAATGCCCGTAAACTTCTTGATGAGGTGAGAGCGGGAACTTCCAAATATCATGCAATTGAGATAATGGCATGTCCGGGAGGTTGTATCGGTGGCGGCGGACAGCCTTACCATCACGGCAACAGTGAGATTCTCGAAAAACGTGCTGCCGCTATATATACAGAGGATGAGCGAAAAACAATCCGAAAGTCGCATGAAAACCCGTCGATTATCAAGCTTTATAAAGAGTTTCTTGGTGAACCGGGCAGTCATAAAGCACACAGTCTGCTTCACACGGAATATTTTCCCAAAAGCAACGAAGTCACACTTCATCTGAACGGAGAAGTTTGAACTATGAAATTCTTATTAAGAATTTTGGGAAAATCTTATATAGATGAATAAATATAACCTAATAAACGCCTGATTATGAGTCAGAATATAAAAGTAAACCCGGAGGTTTACAGTTTTATGGAGAAAAAGACCGGCACAGATAATGTAGAAGTTAAAGTGAATCTCTCGAAAGAGAAGGTTGACAAGATCAATGAAATATGTAATTCTTTCGAAAATGAACCACGTGAGCTTATTAATATATTGCACGAGACACAACATGAGTTTGGTTATCTGCCGGCAGAGGTTCAGGATGTGATAGCTCACAACCTGCATGTATCTGTAGCACAGGTGTATGGAGTGGTTACGTTCTATTCTTATTTCTCGATGATACCAAAAGGGGAGCACCCGATTTCAATTTGTACAGGTACAGCCTGTTATGTTCGAGGTGCAGAAAAGGTGCTTGAGGAGTTCAAAAAGGAGTTGAATATTAAAGTAGGAGAGATAACACCGGATGGCAAGTTTTCCATTAACTGCCTGCGTTGTGTGGGTGCGTGCGGACTCTCACCGGTTGTACTTGTAGGAGAGAGGGTATTTGGCAGAGTGTCGCCAGATGGGGTCAAATCGATAATCGACGAATACAGGAAATAGTATTTTAGTACAAAGTTTATATCTATAAGGTACTTTAAGTCCCTTTAATTATTTCATTGACTGAATTACGACCCAAATAATAGTGTTTCGAATTACCCTGTTTGAAATAACCAATTTTATGACCAATAGATTCTAAACATTTTTCAAGATTTGTAAGTTCGTCTCCCTCATTATATGGGCTAACGGGCTTGTTTTCATAAAGGATATAGTCATGCCGGTATATTTCAGGAGTAATATTAGGCATTATCACGTTGGCGCCGACTGCAACAGCTTTCTCACGCCCTCTTTGATCCAGAGTCTGAAGTGCAGTTGTTGCTGCAATATTTATATCCGGCATTAAGATTCTTAACAGTGATATCATCTTCAGTCCCAGCCTAAACCTTTCTGCCGGTGGAAGAAGCTGTTCTCTGAATTTGTACAAAGGTGTATGTCTATGTTCAATATAGGGTCCCATACCACACATGTCGATATCAATCTCTTTCATAAAGAGCAAGTCCTCAGCAAGCATCTCCACTGTTTGAAAAGGCAGACCAATCATTACACCCGTTCCCAACTGATAGCCTGTTTTCTGTAATACCTCAAGAGCCTTTAATCGTTTCGAATAGCTGTGCAATTCATCATTGGGATGCAGTTTTTTATACAGCTCCTCTGAAGAGGTCTCAATACGCAGCAGATAGCGGTCGGTCCCACTTTCAAACCATCTTTTGTATGTCTCTTCACTCTGCTCGCCGCAGGAAAGTGTGATTCCTATACCATTGCTTGTGATCCTCTTTGACTCCCTTATAATCCTGTCTATTTTATCAGTAAATGCTTTTGATACTGTTTCACCCGATTGTATGGCAACAGAACCATAGCCTCTTTCATAAGCTAGTTTAACTGTTTCAATAACCTCTTCATGATTAAGAGAGTAGCGATGTACATTACTGTTAGATTTTCTTATGCCACAATAAAAACAATCCTTTATGCATATATTGGAAAACTCAATCAAGCCACGCAGATAGACCTCATTCCCAACACTCTGCAGTTTAACCTCAGAGGAGAATTCAAACAAAGCCTGCTCCTCCTCACCTGTTGAGGATAGAGCTGATGCCAGTTCATCATTCGATAAACGGGAGTGTCGGGTTATTTTTGTCATAAGTATAAAACCTTCTGAAAACACTCACAACTCTGTCAAACACACCGTTAACATAAGCCAGTGCCATCCCGTAGTTAGTCACTGGAACGCCCGCTTTTATAAATGGCTGCAGCCTGTTTAACAACTGTTTTCTTGTAACCATGCAGCCGCCGCACTGCACAACAAGAGCAAAGTCATTTAAATTATCGTGCAAAGTACTCAACCCCGAAACAATAGTGAAATTTAGCTTCTTCCCGGTAAAGTCCTGTATCAGATTAGGCAATTTTACCCTGCCGATATCATCACAGGCAGTCTGATGAGTACAACTCTCCAGAATCAAAACCTTATCATCATCCTTTAAGTTAGATATGCAGGGGGTACCTCTCATGTAAGCAGTGAAATCCCCCTTAAGTCTGGCAAACAATATACTGAAGCTGGTAAGTGGGATTGATTCAGGCAGTTTCTTCACTACCGAGTCAAATATCTGACTATCAGTGATTGCCAGAGCAGGAGTAATCCCTGTCTTCAGGAAATCGTCAAGTTCTTCCACTTTCACAACTATCACTACACAGTGATTATCAATTGCATCACGTATAGTTTGATTTTGTGGATAAATCAGCCTCCCTTCAGGTGCGCTGCTGTCTATTTTTATGATAACCAGAACGAAATCCTTAGGCTTTACCAGATCACCAATAAGCGTATTGTTTTGATACACTGTTTGTGGTAATATCTTTTTCAGTGCACCAATGAGCAGATCTTTGTCAGTAGGCTCATAAGTACTTATATCAATTATATCAGCATTAGTATGCCACTTGATTGCATTCTTGGTGATTGCAGCTATCTTGCTGATATCATTCTTGTTATGAACAATCAGATAAGGCACGTCAAGCTCTTTAAACTGATCTATCAGCCGCACCTCATAATCACCAAACTGGTTGCCGGCAATCAGCAATATAGCACTATCCACACTTTTGATCACTTCAAGAGATTTTATGATCTTCTTATGCCCAATCTCTCCCAGGTCATCAATCCCGGCGGTGTCTATGAGTGTGGCCGGACCAATATCGAGTATCTCAACAGTTTTATTAACAGGATCGGTAGTCGTTCCATGCCTGCTAGACACAATTGATATATCCTGTCCCGTGAGCATGTTGATCAACGAGCTCTTGCCTGTGTTTGTACGGCCGAAAATTCCGATATGCAGATTATTTACGCTCATGATAAAATTAAGATCCCATTTATTGCCAAGCTTATATCTTTAAAGTATTTTTTTTAAACTATAAAAAGAGATCTCTCTCCCCTAGTTTGATTCTTTCTATTTTACTCCTCACCTCCTTTTGAAGATTCTCACTCAACCCGTCTATATTCTTCTCTATCACCCGCATACCCTTCTCTTTAGTTTGTGCAGGGGCATAATCATACAGATATTCGGCAAGTGTTAAAATGGCGTTGGGAGTGCAGAACCTTTTTATAAAACCGGGAACAGAGAATTCCATGAAGTGCTCACCGGTCCTGCCCAGGCGGTAGCATGCAGTGCAGAACGAAGGTATCATATCCTGCTCCAGAAGCTCATCAACAATCTCATTCAAAGGTCTGTCATCATTTATTTGAAACTGACCTTTGTCCAGATTACTGTTCTTCTCTTTAAATGAATAACTGCCCAGTTCAATCTTAGTGCCACCATCTATTTGCGATACACCATACTGAATCACTTCATCACGCAGAGCAGCCGGCTCGCGCGCAGTAAGAATCATGCCGGTGTATGGTACAGCCATTCGCAGAATCGCCACCATGCGAACAAAATCCTCATCCGAAGCAAAATAATGATCTCCTATATGCAGTCTTGAAGCATCTTTAATCCTTGGAAATGAGATAGTATGCGGACCCACATTATAGCATGCTTCCAGATGATTAGTGTGCCTCACAAGGGACATTACCTCAAAGCGCCAGTCATACAGTCCAATTAAAGCACCTATGCCTACATCGTCAATACCGGCCTCCTGTGCTCTGTCAAGTGCTGTCAGCCGCCAATTATAATCAGCTTTTCTCCCGCTTGGATGATATTTTTTGTACGCTTCCGGATGATACGTTTCCTGAAAAACCTGGTAAGTACCTATTCCCGCTTCTTTCACAGTTTTGTATCCCTCTATATCCAGAGGTGCTGCGTTTATGTTAACACGTCTGATTTCGCCATTGCCCTTCTTCACGTCATAAGTAGCCCGAACCGCTTCCGCAATGAATTCAGGAGAATATTCAGCATGCTCGCCAAATACCAGAATAAGTCGCTTTTGCCCTTCATCCTCAAGAGCTTCCACTTCCTTTATAAGTTCATCCTTAGAGAGTGTTTTTCTTATCTGAGCCCTGTTAGAAGCCTTGAATCCGCAATAAACACAGTTATTGGAGCACCTGTTACCAACATACAGCGGTGCAAACAGCACAATGCGGTTTCCATATACATTTTGCTTTAGTTCCCTTGCTCCATTTTTTATTAATTGCACCGACTCATCATCTGTCGAATTAATTAAAATAGCAACTTCCTCAAGGTTCAATCTTTTTTTTGACAGCGATTTACTTACTATTTCCCTAACTTTTTCAGTAGTCGGGAAAGAGTTGTTAAGATAATCCCATATCTCAACCGGATCAATAAACGGCTGCATTGGGATATCGGGTATTCGGTATTTTTCAGGAGTAAATTGCATAAGATAAATAATAATTCATGCTATCACAAAGATAATGTTTTTCGGGTGAATAATTACTACATGAGCTTAATCATCCTCATAAAAATATGTGGTGGGTATGAAGAGAGTATGAAGAGGATCCGGACAAAGTACAGCCCATTACAGAACAATGTATGGGTTGTAGTAATTTATATCCCTATCCCACAGTTTTTTTAGTTTGATTTTAGTATGTTTTTGAAAATTATGTACCTTTGCGCTTGCTACGGAATTAAACTGTAAGAAAAAGCTAGCATTTTATGACAGAATTAAACCTGAGAGGCTTGGGAGTAGCCCTGATCACTCCTTTTAATAATGATGGATCTGTAGATTTTGAAGCATTATCCCGTCTGATAGATTTTCAGTTGGATAATGGTACGAATTATATTGTCGCTTTAGGTACAACTGCCGAGACTCCCACACTTTCTATGCAGGAAAAGAAAGAGGTGTCTCGATTCATAGTTAATATTGTTAATGGCAGAGTACCGGTTGTTTTGGGTATCGGAGGAAATAATACTGCTGCATTGGTAGAGGAACTGAAAACAACTGATTTTAAGGGTATAAGCGCAATCCTTTCAGTTGCCCCTTACTATAATAAACCCACTCAAGAGGGTCTTTATCAGCATTATAAAGCACTTTCAGAAGCGTCGCCACTTCCAATTATTCTTTATAATGTTCCGGGAAGAACAGGTGTGAATATAACTTCAGAAACCACTCTGAGAATAGCAAACGACTGTCGCAACGTGATTGCCATAAAAGAGGCATCAGGTAATCTGGGTCAGATTGAAGAGATAATAAAAGGAGCTCTTGAAGGTTTTTCAGTTATTTCGGGTGATGATGCAGTTACAACTGCTGTAATTGAGTTAGGCGGTATTGGTGTGATCTCGGTTTTTGGTAATGCCTTCCCCAAAGAGATGGCGTGGCTGGTTGACAGTGCACTTAGGGGTGATTCGAAGAATGCCCGCGAGAAGATGGAAGCGGATTTCAGCGACCTGTTTCATCTGATTTTCGTTGAGGGCAACCCTGCTGGCGTGAAGTCAATTCTGTCGCAAAAGGGTATGATTATCAACAGACTCCGTTTGCCTCTTGTTCCTGTGAGCGAAAAGACCTCACTGCTGATAAAGGAAGCGCTTAGTAACGCAAAATATATTTGATTTATCCTTAATTCGCCAGTATTGTTTTATCTATCTGTGTTGGATTCAACCAACTCTATATAAATGAAATAATTTTTGTACTTTTGCAATATAAAATAATTGAATTCAAACATTCAACTCATGAAACGATTATTATTTCCAATTACAGTTTTTTTTATAATGACCATTGTAAGTTGTTCACAAAATAAAGAAACCGACGCTGCCAAAAGTATAGATATTTCTAATATCGATACAACAGCCAGCCCGGGTGAAAGTTTTTATAGATATGCAACAGGGGGATGGCAAGATGCTAATCCAATACCTGATGAATATGCACGTTACGGTTCATTCGACAAGCTACGTGAAGAGAATCAGCTGCAGATACAAGAGCTGATACAGGAACTGGGTTCGCAGGATTATGCCTATGGTACTAATGCTCAGAAAGTGGGAGATATGTATTCCATCGGAATGGATAGTGCCAGGTTAAATTCAGAGGGTGCCGCTCCGATTTTACCGCTTTTGCAAAGAATTGCCGAAGCGGAGAGCAAAGAAGATATTGTGAGAGTAAGTGTGCAATTAAGCAAACTGGTATCCAATCCATTCTTCGGCTTTTCGGTAGGTCCTGATGATAAGAACAGCAGCATGAATATTGCTCACATATATCAATCAGGCATCGGCATGGGCGACAGGGACTATTATCTTTTACAAGATGAGCATTACCAAAACCTTCGTGAAGGATACATTAGTCTTATGCAGACTCAGTTTCAAAATGCAGGATACAGTGAGTCTGACGCAAAGAGAGCGGCAGCTAACGTGATGAAGATTGAGACTGAACTTGCGCAGGCACATGTTACAAAAGAAATGCGCCGTTTGCCTGAACAGAATTATCATAAAATGCTGTTGTCAGAGCTGGATACTCAGGTTGCTCCTTTCGTGTGGGATATCTATTTTGATGAGATGGGTGCAGGAGATATCGACAGCCTCAATGTTTCGCAGATAGAACCGGTTAAGGCAGCGATTGCTATAATAGACAGAGAGCAGGCTGATGTTCTTAAAGATTATCTTAGCTGGAAGGTTATCAACTCAGCAGCAAACTATTTGAGTGATGATTTTGTAAATGCCAACTTCGAGTTTTATGGTAAAGCCATGAGCGGAAGTAAAGAGCTTCGCCCGCGTTGGAGAAGAACGATAGATGCCGTGAACAGTTCTATGGGAGAAGCGGTCGGGCAACTCTACGTGGAAAAATACTTCCCCGCGGAAGCAAAAGAGAGGATGCTCAATCTGGTTGATAATTTAAAGGTTTCACTGAGCGAACGCATCAATCAACTTGAATGGATGAGTGATGCAACGAAGGAAAAGGCTCAGGAGAAATTGGGGACATTCATCGTTAAGATTGGCTACCCTGATAAATGGAAAGATTATTCATCTCTGGAAATAAAAGATGACTCATACTGGCAAAATGTAGTGCGTGCGTCGGAGTTTGCCTGGAATGAAATGATGGAAGAACTGGGTAAGCCGGTTGACCGCACAAAATGGTACATGTCACCTCAGACAGTAAATGCTTATTATAGTCCTTCTTCCAATGAGATCTGCTTCCCGGCAGGAATACTGCAACCACCCTTTTTCTTTATGGAGGGAGATGATGCAGTAAATTACGGCGGTATTGGAGTTGTGATTGGACACGAAATGACTCACGGGTTTGATGATCAGGGCAGAAAGTTTGATAAAGACGGTAATCTTACCGACTGGTGGACTACTGATGATGCTTCAAGATTTGACGAAAGGGCTAAAGTGCTGGTAAACTATTTTGATAATATAGTGGTGATTGACACAGTACGCGCTAACGGTACTTTCACACTTGGTGAAAATATTGCTGACCACGGAGGTCTTCAGGTTGCTTATCATGCATTCCAGAAAACTGAACAGGCTCAGTCGGGTAATATGATTGATGGTTATTCACCGGCACAGCGTTTCTTCCTAAGCTATGCAGGACTTTGGGCAGGTAATGTGCGTGATGCAGAGATACTTCGTCTTACACAAATTGATCCTCACTCACTTGGGAAATGGAGAGTTGACGGTGCGCTGCCACATATTGATGCATGGTATGAAGCGTTCAATATAGAGTCAAACGATCCTATGTATCTTCCTAAAGATGAACGCGCCTCTATTTGGTAAATAAAATAAGAAATTAAATTATATGTTTTCAGGTATAGTTGAAGAAGCTGCAACAGTTGTTGCATTGAAAAAAGATAAATCAAACCTTCATATTTCATTAAGGTGTTCATTTACAAATGAACTGAAAGTAGATCAGAGCATCTCTCATAATGGCGTTTGCCTGACCGTTGTGTCGATAGATGATGATATCTATACGGTGACTGCAATAAAGGAGACATTGGATATTTCCAATCTGGGACTACTGGAAGTTGGCAGTAAAGTAAATCTGGAGCGCAGCATGCCTATGAACGGCAGGCTTGACGGTCATATTGTGCAGGGGCATGTGGATCAGACAGCTGTATGTAAAAACGTGACAGAGGCTGAAGGCAGCTGGTATTACACCTTCGAGTATGAGTATAATGAAGAGATGGCTAAGAAAGGCTATATGACAGTTGACAAAGGTTCTGTAACTGTTAATGGAGTCAGTCTGACCGTTGTAGAACCCACTGATAACAGTTTCAAGGTAGCCATCATTCCCTATACACACGAATACACTAATTTTCATCAGATTAAGGAGGGCAGTGTTGTAAACCTTGAATTTGATATAATAGGTAAGTATATAAGTCGCTTGCTTACTTTGAAATAGTACGCTGTAAAAAGATCATTGCATAATGACAAATATGAATAATATTGATTTTCTTGAATTTGTGTCAACACGGCAGAGTGTTCGTGGCTATGATACAGATCGTAAGGTGGAAAGAGAGAAAATTGATCGTATAATTGAGGTTGCGCGAATGGCCCCATCGGCTTGTAATGCTCAGCCATGGCATATAATCGTTGTAGATGATCCTGAAATAAAAAACAAGGTTGCAGATGCTACTTCAGCACGTGCTTTGGGAATGAATCATTTCACAAAGCAGGCTCCTGTGCATCTGGTGCTTGTTGAAGAAAAAGTAAATCTCTCTTCAGGTATCGGCGGCTGGGTGAAGCAGAAAGATTATGCTCAGATGGATCTGGGAATAATAGCAGCACATATTGTTTTGGCTGCACATGCCGAAGGGTTAGGCTCATGCATATTGGGATGGTTTAACGAATCGTCGATGCGTGAAATCCTTTCAATACCCGATTCCAAAAGAGTTTGGCTAGATATAACTATTGGTTATAGCAACCAGCCTCTCAGACAAAAAAAGAGAAAACAGATAAGCGAAGTTGCATCATATAACAAATACAAAAACAGCTGACTTTATAGAGAAAAATGTGCGGATGATACTGTGTAAAAAGTTTATAATCATTAAACTTTAATCTTTTTAACAGGATGATTGTGAGGTTTAGTTGGTGGCATCGCAAAAATATGTCATCTTTGTAAGCTCAAATATTTTTATGAAACTAAGAGACCGAAGTAAGTTGATATACCTAAACAGATGAATATTAAGAAAAAACGTTTCCCTTTGTTGATCGCTTTTCTTACGATTACCCAAGTGATTTTTGCCCAAGAGGTAGGTTCCAACTCTCCGTATGGAAGGTATGGATTTGGTGTTTTGTCGAACCCTTCACTGGGGGCATCAGAAGCTATGGGTGGTATAAGTTATGGCTTACGCAGGAGTCAGCAGGTTAATCCAGGCAATCCCGCTTCTTATTCAGAGCTCGATTCATTAACTTTTATTTTCGATTTAGGTGTCTCTGGTCATCTTTCACGTCTGAGTGATGGTGTTAACAGCAGAGATTTTTATAATGGAAATCTTGACTATATAGCACTGCAATTCCCGTTATTACGCAACATGGGTGCAAGTGTCGGATTATTGCCTTACTCGAAAGTGGGGTATAATTTTGGCGGGCGTCGCTCACTGTCTGATATTCAGTATCTCGAAACCTACCGTGGTACAGGTGGCTTGAGCCAGATATATGGAGGTGTTGCATGGGAACCTCTTAAGAATTTATCTATAGGGGCTAATGTGACGTATTTATTCGGTAACTTCTCTCACAGCAGGGTTAGTACTCCGATTACTACCAATGCTCTGACCACTGAGGGTTTGAATAAATTCACAATACGTGAGCTGAAGTATGATTTGGGACTTCAATATACTTATCCTATCGGGAAAACGCGTTCTGTTACCTTAGGGGCTGTATATTCTCCGCAAATCAATACTAAAGCCGATGTTAACTCATCAATCATGAATTATGAGAAAGATCCATACCAAAACCCCGGCTACCCGCCTTTTCAGATTATAAATAATGATACTTTAGGAGGTGAGAGTTTTCAACTGCCTCATACTTTTGGTCTCGGATTCACTTATAACACCGAGAAGTTTTTAGTAGGTGTGGATGGTACTTACCAATTGTGGAAAAATTCAGCATATTCAACTCAACTTGACGGTCTTAATGATGATAATCGTTATAATGACTTCTACCGCATAAATGCAGGTATGGAGTATGTTATTGATCCGTTTAGTCAGAACTACTTTAATCGTATTCGTTTTAGAGGCGGGGTTTCATATTCCAACTCTTATGTTAATGTGAGTGTGAGTAATCCCGATAATAATCAGCCTGTTGGTGTAGGCAGTTTTAAAGAATACGGCATTAATTTAGGACTTGGTTTACCATTTCACGATTTAAGAACAGGACATGTATCCATGTTAAATATAGGATTTGGTTACTCCAGACAGCATCCCGACAACCAGTTTATGGTAGGACAGGATATGTTTAAGATTTCTCTGAATATGAATGTAAACGAATTCTGGTTTTTCAAGCGACAGTTTAATTAATCGCAATTTGTTGTTTGATTTAGAAATATTTATTTTACTTTGAGTAATTATTCGCAACATGTTTGACTGATAAAGGATATATAAAGTGAGACTGATAAAAAAACAATCGATTAAACTATTCTTTTAACATTTTGTCCAAGTTGCAGTAAAGCTAGAAAACAACTATAAATAACAACCAATATGAGAAAAATATTATTAACAGGTCTTTTGGCAATAGGAATGATAGCCGGTGTAAGTGCTCAGAAAGCCGGCTACGATCCAGTGAATGCACCTTTTGGACACGGAGAAGACAGCGTAAACTGTCGCGTTAATTTAAGCCTTATGCAAACAGCAGCAAAAGCTGAAGCGTTTGAATCTGCTTTGATCCCGTGGAATTCAGTTTACGAAAACTGTCCGGCAGCAAGTAAAAATACATTTATTTACGGTCCCAGAATCTTTAAAGCTCTCTATGAGAAAGAAACAGATGCTGCAAAGAAAAAAGAGTATCTCGATAAGACAATGGAGATATATGACAAAAGGATAACCTACTTTGGCAAAGATGATGCTAAGGAAACTATACTTGCATATAAGACTTATGATTATATGGAGTTGATGGGTGATCAAGCAGATGCAAAAGTGATTTATGATTGGTTGAGTGAAGCAGTTAACGGTTTAAAGAGTGAAATGTATCCGTTAGATGCCTACTCTTATTATATGGTTTCTTCACTGACATTATATCTGAACGACAATTCATTTAAAGATCAATATATAACTGATTACTTTAATGTAATGGGATATCTTGATGAAGCAATTACTAGAACTACAGCTGCAAACGATCAGGCAAGTGCTGATTATTTAGGTGTTGTGCAAGAAGGTATTCAAACAGGATTTGTTAATAGTGGTGCAGGAGATTGTAATACGCTCACAGAATATTATGCAGATAAGGTTGAGCCTAATAAAACTAATAAAGAATTCCTCAGTGAAGTTATTAATGCTCTTGGTTCAGTAGGTTGTAATGAATCAGAACTTTATTTCACTGCTGCAGAATATCTGCACAAGCTTGAGCCTTCAGCAAATGCTGCATTAGGATTGGCTAACAAGAGCCTGAAAGATAAGGACTATGAGACTGCAGTTAAATATTACAGCGAAGCAGCTAAACTTGAGACTGACAAGACCAGATCATCTGAATATATGCTGCAACTTGCAAGTATATTCTCTAACCAGCGAAACTTTGCAAGAGCAAGACAAGCTGCTTATGATGCACTTGAGTATAATCCAAACAATGGAGATGCATATATTTTGGTTGCACAGTTATATGCAAGCTCAGCAAACAATATATTCCCTGAAACTGAAAAAGCAGGTTTGGTTTACTGCGCTGCAGTAGACAAGCTTCAAAGAGCAAGGTCGGTTGACCCAAGCGTAGCAGGTAAAGCTAATAGTCTTATAAACAGCTATTCTGCAAGATTCCTTGATACCGAAACTGCATTTATGATGGGATATAAAACCGGCGAGACAGTATTTATACCGGGTTGGATAGGTGAAAATACTACTGTCAGACTAAGATAAACAACATATTTACAGTGTTGAAATTACAACACAACATATCAAACTTATGGAGCATAACAACTACCTTTACGGTGGTTGTTATGCTGCTTTTTTTAGTATCCTGTAAAGATAACAGTGAAAATCTTGTTACCCTTGAATATGATCCTGAGGTTACACCCTCAATGGTTACCGATTCTGCATATCAGCTGCTTTCAGATTCAGGTGTAACACGCTATAAAGTGTCGTATGATGTGTGGATGGTATTTGATAAAGCTAAAGATCCTTATCAATATTTTCCTAAAGGAATATTTCTGGAACGTTTTACACCTGATTTTGAGACTGAAGCAACTGTTGAAGGAGATACTGCATGGTATTATGATGAGAAAAAGCTATGGAAGCTTAAAAATAATGTTCATGTCAAAAACATGCTGGGAGAAGAGTTCAACAGTCAGGAGTTATATTGGGATATGGAGAATGGAAGGGTTTATTCCGATTCCTATATAGAGATTAAGCGAAAAGAATCAGAGCTGAAAGGTTACGGATTTGAATCGAATGAACAGATGACTGATTACAGGATATTTCGTCCACACGACGGAAGACTGCCATTTGTTGACAGTCCTGTGCCGACAGACTCTACTTTGATTAATACAACAGATACAATCACACCGGGTGCTCAGGGTGCTGTCAGACTTATTGAATAAAGCAGATGATAAACACGGTAGATATAGTTTGGTGGTTTGTTTTTATTGTCCTGTCTCTTTTTTTTTCAGGAATTGATATGGCTTTTGTATCGTCTGATAAGCTTCAGTATGCTGTATCTAAGACAAATAAAGGTCTGAATAATTTCATGCTCAACAGTATTTATAGCCACTCACGTGAGTTTTTGGCTACTTTGATGATAGGTGAGGTTATTACACTTGTTCTATTTGTTAATTACACTTTTATTATATTTGGCAATCTTCTTGAAAATTATATTCATCATGAATGGATAATTGCTCTTTTGCTGATAATATTTTCCACATTAATTATTATTATAACTAATGAGTTGATACCCAGGAGTCTTTTTAAGAGAAATCCCAACTCATGGGTAAGAGTATTTGCAGCACCGTCTTTCATTTTTTATATCCTGTTTTATCCGGTTGCATTTTTATTTATTCTCATCTCCAAAGGAATTCTGAGATTATTCGGAATCAGTTCACCCCAGCCTAATGAAAATACATTCAGCAGGGTAGATCTTGATACTTTTGTGAAGAAAAGTATTGATGATATGTCTAATGTAACTGAAATGGATTCCGAAGTTAAGATATTTCGTAATGCGATGGATTTCTCTTCTATGAAATTAAGGGATTGCATGGTGCCAAGAGCGGATATTATAGCTGTAAATATTGAAACAGATATAGAAACCCTAAAAGAGAGGTTCATTGAAACAGGCATTTCCCGAATACTGGTTTTTAAAGATGATATTGATGATATTGCCGGATATATTCATGTGTGGGAAATATTCACACATCCTAAAGACTGGACAAGCAAAATTGCCTCTATCTCATTTGTTCCGGAAAGTATGCAGGCAAGCAAGCTTATGAGTGACCTGATGCAGCAACGCAAAAGTATTGCAGTTGTAGTAGATGAGTTTGGAGGCACATCCGGTATAATTACAATGGAAGACTTGGTGGAAGAGATTTTTGGCGAAATTGAGGATGAATATGATGTCAAATCTAAATTTGTAAAGCAGGAGAGTAATAATGAATATGTTCTTTCAGGTCGTGTAGAGATAGATCATTTGAACGAGATTTATGGTCTCGGAATACCCGAGTCTGATAATTATTCTACTGTTGCCGGTTTCTTGCTGCATTATACTCAAAAATTCCCAAAAACATACGAAACAGTTATAATAGGAGACTATACTTTTAAAATTCTTAAAGTAACAGACCGTAAAATTGAAGTTGTCCGTTTGATAACTGACGACAGCAAAGAGGTTTAAACTATAAGTTAATAATATTAATACACTTTTTTAGATAAAAATTATATACTTATCTGCTTTATTTTTACTAACTTCGTGCCCTAATTTGAATATACATATTTTTTAACGATTTATTGAAACAGACTAATAGATATTTAGATGGCAACTTTACAAAATATCAGGAATAAAGGACCACTGCTGGTCATTGTTATAGGCGTAGCATTGCTAGCCTTCGTTTTAGGAGACCTTTTTAGTTCGGGCTCAACACTGGTTGGAAAAGCAAGAGACAGAGCTTTTGTTGTAAATGGAGAAGTTATTACAACTCAAGGGTATTCCAACAAGATTACCGAATTTGAGGAGTTCCAAAAGATGATCAGCGGACAATCTTCACTGGATGAAAACACATCATTACAAATTCGTGAGGCAGTTTACCAACAGATGGTCCGCGACAGGCTGCTTGAAGATCAGGCAAGCGATCTTGGATTAGTAGTTACTAAAGAGGAGATAAATGATCTTGTTCACGGACAGGTCATATCCCCGATTTTGCAACAACTGCCATTTTTCCTTGATCCAGAAACCGGTATGTTCAGCCGTACTGCTTTAATTGAATTCTTGAATGTTATAAATACACCAAGCCCCAACCCTCAAGAGCAGGTATTGGTGGATCAGTACAAATCGTTGTGGTTGTTTATCGAAAACATGGTTAAGACTCAGCGACTTGAAGAAAAATATATTTCTCTTCTCACCAATTCAATTGTTGTAAATGATATAGAAGCAAAAACAACTTTCGATTTATCTCAACAGAATGCGGAAATACAGTATGTAATGCAGAATTATTTTACTATTCCTGATTCTGCCGTTACAGTTACTGATAAAGAGATAAAAGATTTTTACAATAAAAATAAGAAGTCGTTTATTCTGGAGACACCCAGGGTGAAATTGTCTTATTTCACTAAAGAAATAGTTCCCAGTGATGAGGATTTTAAAGCTGTTGAAGAGCAGTCTAAGATTGCATATACTCAATTACAGGCAGCATCAAATCCTGCTACAATAGTCGCAGATTATTCCGAAACTCCTTATCGTGATGTGTTCTTTGGTGAAAACTTGTTTACACCTACTCAACTTGATTTTGCCAGAACAGCTGATATAAATGATATTTACGGACCTGTACGTGAGGGCGATTCCTTCCAGCTTTATAAATTAATTGATAAAACTGTATCCCCTGACTCTGTTTATCTGAGTATGATGGCAGTGCCTACATCTACTGTAGTAGGACAAGATTCAATTATAACTAACTTTGTTGATAGCATTTATAATTCTATCAATAGCGGTGAATCGTTTGCTGATGTTGCCAACAGCTTAAATCCAGGGTCTAATGGAGGTGATGTAGGTTGGGCAAGAGAGATTGATCTGCTGCCTTTTGGTAAAGAAATGGTTGAAGCTGCATTCAGTGCTCCTGTAGGACAGCCGATTAAATTAACAATTCCCGGTCAGCAGGTAATATTCCAGGTTGAAGAGAGAACAAAACCTGTCAACAAGTTTAAGCTTGCTATCGTAAACATGCCTGTAGTTCCAAGTGAGAAGACATCCAACAACATCGACAATGAACTAAATCAATTTGTTTCAACACCTGATGTAGGCAAGAATTTTATTCAGCTGGCTTCTGAAGCAGGTTATATGGTGATGCCCAATATGTCTTTCTCTGCAAATGACTATTCTTTAGGACAAATACCCAGTTCGCGTCAGGTAATTACCTGGGCTGCTAATCAGAAAGAGATGGGTGCTGTAAGGAAGTTTGATCTTACAAACCTTAGAATTGTTGCACGTGTTGATGAAGTGATAGCTGCCGGTATAACCCCAATAACAGAGGTGTCTGATATAATTCGCACTCAACTTATTAATGAGAAAAAGGCTGAAAAAATAATAGCCGATTTAAAGCAACAGAACTTATCCTCTATGGAGGCTTATGCAGCTGCAATGTATTCTAATGTCGACTCAGTAAGATTTGTCAATTTTACTACTCAAAACATTTCAGGACTTGGCTATGAGCCTACTATAAATGCTGTAGCATCCTTTGCTCCATTAAACACAATAGTTGGACCTATGCAAGGAAATATGGGAGTATTTGTGGCAAATGTTGTTAATCGTACTGAGGGAAGTGCAACTTATGATGACAAACAACAGAAAAATGCTATTTTAAATAACAACTCATACAGATTGCAGATGCAGGCTGTTGAAACATTAAAAAGAGAGTTGGGTGTGGAAGATAACAGATATAAGTTCTTCTGATCCTTTTAAATATAACTTTTAATTAAGTAGAAAGTAAAAGGGCCGTCCTGTTGAGAGACGGCCCTTACTTTTATATATCCTGAACAGATATTAGAAATTAATCTTTCCTGTTTGTTCCAATTGTAATGTTTTACTTGGTTGATCACAAACCTCTGTCGGTCCAAAGTACTGTATAGGTCCCGGATAAACGTAGTCGGTATGAATAGCCCACTCGTCACGTTTCTCTTTATAATAAAGGAATGGAGCTCCGTCAAGTTTAACCAAAGCTTTCTGAATAACAGGTTTCATCTCTCCATGACGACGTTCCAGGTTAAGCATCATTGTTATAGGCATTCCACCAGCAATCCATTTAGCTGCAGGAGCTGTGGTATTTCTCACTGATGACATATATCCTGTTTTGCCTGATGCAACAAGCATAGATGCTGTATATCCAAGTGAATAGCAGTAGTCTGCATCATAATTAGATGGAGCAGCACAGCGACCTTCATATCCAAAGAAATGAGTAATGCTTGCAAATTTACCACTGTATTTTCCTGTTTTAGCCCATTCGCTAAGCTTTTTACCTACCATTTCTGATAGTAATTTTTCAGTCTCAATAAGAGAAACCTGAACATTACCATGAGGATCACGGTCAAGTGTCAGCTGGCGGGCAACTGATTCGGGTAAGCTTGCGTAAATCTCTGAATTAGCAGGAGATAGTTTGCTAATGATATATTCACGTTTACCTGAACGGCGTACCAGATCAAACTCTTCCTGATTGTGAGCAAGGAAATCGTTCAACTCGCTTATTAAACCTTTCATTGCAGGGATAAACTCAATTAATCCTTCAGGGATAATTACCGTACCGAAATTTAATCCGTTTTCTGCCCGCTTAGCAATAACTCCTGCAATATATTCTATAATATCATCAAGAGATAAACCCTTTTCTTCAACCTCTTCAGATATTATACATACATTCGGGTGTGTCTGAAGAGCACATTCAAGTGCTATGTGTGATGCTGAGCGACCCATAACCTTGATAAAGTGCCAGTATTTGCGTGCAGAATTACAGTCACGTTGAATATTCCCGATCAATTCAGAATAAACTTTACAAGCAGTATCAAATCCGAAAGATGTTTCGATTTGTTCGTTTTTCAGGTCTCCGTCAATTGTTTTAGGACATCCCAATACCTGAACACCTGCGTTGATTGATTTGTAATACTCTGCCAAAACACAGGCATTTGTATTAGAATCATCACCGCCAATGATTACAAGTGCTTTTATGTCAAGCTTTTTAAGAATGATAAGACCTTTGTCAAACTGTTCTTTGGTTTCAAGCTTTGTACGACCGGAACCGATAATATCAAAACCTCCTGTATTTCTGTACTCATCAATTATCTCACTTGTGAGTTCTTTGTACTGATGGTCAATTAAGCCTGCAGGTCCCAGAATGAAACCATATAATTTGCTCTCTTTGTGCAATCTTTTAATACCATCAAAAATTCCTGCTATAACATTATGACCACCCGGTGCTTGTCCTCCCGACAAAATAACACCTACATTTACAGGTTCATCTGCTCCGGTTTCACCCTCTGTATGTTCAAAAGTTACAATTGGGAGTCCGTAAGTGTTAGGGAAAAGTTCCTTAATCTCTGCCTGGTCGGCTACTGACTCTGTAGAAGCTCCTTCTGTTATTTTTACGTTGCCTTTCAGTCCTTCGGGCATTTTAGGGACGTATTCTGTCCTAGCAATTTGTAAAGCGCTTTTAGTCATGAAATTTGAAATTTATTAATTGTGATGTTAATTACTTAACTGATAACTTTATTTGGGATGTCAAATATACGATTTTTTCATCTAATTATCATTGAATTTATCTAACTATCATCGATTTTGTATCTATTACCTGTTTATAATGAACAATTTTGTCTTATTTACCATTTATATAGATAAAGCTTATTTTGCCAATGAATACCGGGAATGATTTCGACACTATGGAGATCGAAGCAATAGAAGAGTTATACAAAAAATACAAGGAAGCACCTGAAAGCGTTGATGAAAGTTTTCGCCATTTCTTCAAGGGGTTTGATCTAGCCACCACTCACTTCCCTATAAAGCCGTCAGAGAATGGAAGTACAGGGCACTCTCCTAAAGAGTTGAATGTGATGAGACTTATCACATCTTATCGGAGAAGAGGGCATTTATTTACAAAAACAAATCCTGTAAGAGCACGAAGGACATACACCCCTACACTTGCAATAGAAAACTTCGATCTCACTGAAAAAGATCTGGATTTAGTATTTGAAGCCGGGAATGAAGTGGGGTTGGGTAGAGCCACTCTGCGTGAGATAATCGCGTTGCTCGAAGAGACATATTGTGCCTCGATAGGAGTGGAATATCGTTATATGACCAATCCTGATAAGGTCAGGTGGCTTCAGGAGAAAATGGAGAATTCAAGAAACAGAGAAAAGCTTCCCAAAGAAAATAAACTGCGAATACTTGACTTATTAGTAGAAGCATCCGGTTTCGAAGACTACATGCATAAAAAGTTTGTAGGACAAAAGCGTTTCTCTCTCGAAGGATCAGAGTCCATTATACCTGCTCTGGATGCAATAATATCACGTGGAGGAGAATATAATGTAAATGATATAGTTCTTGGTATGGCACATCGCGGAAGGCTAAACGTGCTTACAAATATAATGAAGAAGCCATATTCCCAGGTCTTCCGTGAGTTCAATGCACAAAATTACGATGAAGAGATAAAGTATGGTGATGTTAAATATCACCTTGGATTCAGCAGTACAATTGATTATGAAGGGCGAACCATCTCTATCAATCTGGCTCCCAATCCGTCGCATCTTGAGTCAGTCGGACCGGTAGTTCAGGGAATAGCCCGTGCAAAACTGGAGAATGATCATAATCTTAATTACGATGAAGTCTTGCCTATAGTAGTACATGGTGATGCAGCAATTGCCGGACAGGGAGTTGTTTACGAAACCATTCAGTTTTCAAGATTGGGCGGATACATGACAGGCGGAACAATTCATATTGTCATTAATAATCAGGTGGGATTTACAACCAACTATCTTCAGGCGAGATCCAGCACCTATTGTACAGATATCGCTAAAGTTACGCAATCGCCTGTATTCCATGTTAATGGTGATGATCCCGAAGCAATGGTGTTTGTTGCTAAATTAGCACTGGAATTTAGGCAGGAATTCAATACTGATGTTTTTATCGACCTCCTTTCTTACAGAAAATATGGTCATAACGAAGGTGATGAGCCCCGTTTCACACAACCAGATCTGTATGACATTATTGCAAAGCATAAAAATCCTCGTGATATCTATGCAGAAAGATTAATCAATGAAAATGTAGTTGATGCTGCTGATTTTGATAAAAAAGTAGCTGACTTTCACAACAAGCTGGAAGAATCTTATGAAATCTCATTAAAGTCAAATAAGCTAAGCTTTCAGCCGTTCATGTCTGATAAAAACAGCCATATACGTTTACCCGATTCAAAAGATTTTGAGAAAACGACAGACACAAAAGTTTCCCGTGAGCTTTTCTTAGAACTGGCAAAGCGCATTACAACATTACCTGATGACAGGCAGTTTTTTAATAAGACAACAAGGTTGTTTGCTCAGCGCGCTGCTATGATTGAAGAGGACTCTTACGATTGGGCAATGGGTGAACTTATGGCTTATGCAACACTTGCAAAGGAGATGATTCCCGTGCGTTTGAGCGGTCAGGATTCAGAACGTGGAACCTTTTCTCACCGCCACGCTGAAATAGTTACCGAAGATGATGGTAAAGATAAATATTTCCCCCTTAAAAATCTGGGAGGAGATCAGGCTCCTGTTCGTGTATATAACTCTATGCTTAGCGAATACGGTATTCTGGGCTTCGAGTATGGATATTCTCTTGCATTTCCTGACGGTCTTACAATCTGGGAGGCCCAATTTGGCGATTTCTATAATGTCGGACAGGTAATAGTTGATCAATATATTTCTTCGGCACAGGAGAAATGGGGATTGAAATCAGGACTCATAATGTATCTGCCACACGGTTATGAAGGACAAGGAGCTGAACACTCAAGCGGTAGAATGGAGCGTTTTCTGAGTCTTTGCGGCAACTATAACATGCAAGTTGTAAATTGCACTACTCCCGCTAATTTCTTTCACGTCATACGCCGTCAGCTCCATCGTGATTTCCGTATACCGCTGATAGTTTTTACACCCAAGAGTCTGTTACGTCACCCCGAGTGCACATCATCTATTTCCGATTTTACTGAAAAAGAGTTTCTGGAAGTAATTGAAGATGAAGGTTTGCAATCCAAGTCTAATGTAAAGAAGTTGATTCTTTGTACAGGTAAAATCTTCTATGAACTAAATGCAGAGCGCCGCGAACTGAATGCAAATCACGTTTCAATAATACGTCTCGAGCAACTATACCCTTTTCCTGAAAAACAGATTAAGAATCTTATTAACAGCTATCCAAAGAATACAGAGCTTGTTTGGGTGCAGGAGGAACCATTAAATATGGGTGCTGCGCTATATATAAAACAGAAACTGGAGGATTATAAACTCAAGGTTATCAGTCGTCCGGCAAGCGGAGTTACAGCTGAAGGCTTAACTGCACTTCATAAGATTAACCAGGCAGAAATCATTAATCGAGCTTTTGAATAATTCATCTTATTTTATTAGTCTCAATAAAACGAAAACCAAATAATGGCAATTATCGAAGTTAAAATACCAAGTCCGGGTGAATCAATCACGCATGTAGAGCTTTTTAATTGGCTCGTGAAAGATGGTGAATATGTAGAGAAAGATACCGAAATAGCAGAGCTGGAATCAGACAAAGCAACGCTTATGCTGGTAGCCTACGATTCAGGAAAGATCTCTTTTAAAGCAAAAGAAGGAGATATGCTTGAAGTGGGTTCAGTTGCCTGCACAATTGACACCTCTGTGCAACCGTCAAAATCAGAAAAAACAGCAGTTTCTGATAAATCTGCCGAGACAGGAGATTCTCCTAAATCAGCTAAAAATACTGAGATAATTGAGTCTTCTAAACATGTCGATCAAATTAAAATATCCGAATCCTCCAAAGTCACAAAACCTGCTGAAACTGAAGAATATAAAAATGAGACCCAAGAAGCAAAATCAGATCAAACAGAATTCGATAAAGTAAAGATTACTCCTCTGGCTCAAAAGGTAATGGATTTGAATGACCTGTCTGTGGAGGATGTTATAAACGGTTTAAGACGACTAAAGCGCGAAGATGTAGAAGTTGTACTTAATGCTAATGAAAGTCCCGCAAACAAGGCTCAGGCTCCTGCTGCGGGATTGAAAAAAGAGGTAAGCAGAGAATCAAAAACAGAGAGACTTAGTTCTTTGCGCCGTAAACTGAGTGAACGTCTGGTGTCGGTTAAAAATGAAACAGCTATGCTTACCACCTTTAATGAGGTGGATATGAAACCTATAATGGATATACGCAAAAGAAATCAGGCACAGTTCACCGAAAAGCATGGAATAAAACTAGGCATTATGTCATTTTTCATGAAAGCTTCATCTGTAGCTCTGCTTGAATTTCCCAATGTCAACAGCATGATTGACGGAGAGAACCTGGTAACTTATGATTTTACCGATATATCTGTTGCCGTAAGTGCTCCAAAAGGATTAATGGTTCCCGTAGTCCGTAATGTTGAAAGTCTTGGATTAGCGGAGATAGAGAAGGCTATTGCCGACCTTGCAGAGAAGGCAAGAAATGGAAGGCTTTCTATTCCCGAGATGACAGGCGGTACATTTACTATAACAAACGGAGGTGTTTTCGGGTCTATGATGTCAACTCCTCTAATCAATCCTCCTCAATCAGCAATCCTGGGCATGCATAATATCATTGAGCGCCCCGTAGCAATTGACGGGCAGGTAGTTATCAGACCTATGATGTATGTCGCACTCTCTTATGATCACCGTGTAATTGACGGCAAGGACTCTGTAAGCTTCCTGAAAAGGATAAAGCAGTTGCTTGAGAATCCCACTGATATTTTGTTTGGCGGAAGTAACGGGGAAAAAGCCTTACTTGAACTATAATTTGATTTAGTTAAATATATAGGTTGAATCTTCCGGGGGAAAAGTGTTCAATTCACTTCTTCCCTACAATCTTGAACTTTGCGAATTTAAGAAGCAGCTGTTTTCTGCCCGCAGATTCAAACTCAACTACTGCCCGGCGATCATTACCGCTCAATTCTATAGATGTCACTTCACCCTGACCGAAACGTTCATGTTCAATGATATCGCCCTCTTCCAGTTCTTTTGCCTCTTTTGATAATGGCATGGAAGAGGCTGTCTTTTCCACAGGAGTCAGTCTGCCTGTTGATAAACCTGTTCTGCCGGTATAAGAGGAATTATTGTTAACTCTGCTTTCCCTCAAACTCTCCCGCTTAATACGCTGTTCACGCATAGTTCCCCAAAAGTCAACCGCATTGTCAGTGGTTGAATTGTGAGATGCCGTGTTCAAATCCATAGAAATATATTCCGGATCTATCTCTTTCAAAAACCTGCTCTCCACTGCAGAATTAGTCTGCCCGTTTTTAAACCTGCTCCTGGCATACGTTATGGTGCATGTTTTCATCGCACGTGTCATGGCAACATAAAACAAACGGCGCTCCTCTTCCAGACCTCTAACTTCCGATTTAGCCATTGACGAAGGAAAAAGATCTTCCTCCATTCCAACAACAAAGACATGATTAAACTCCAGCCCTTTTGCAGAGTGAACTGTCATTAATGTCACCTTTTCAGCCTCTTCATCTTTGTCGGTATCCTGATCTGTAAGCAGTGAGACTTCTGATAGAAAGTCAACTAAACTAATTTCTTCGTCTCCCTCCTCGCGGCGAGTCGAAACAAACTCATCAATGGCGTTCAGCAACTCCTGTATATTTTGAGAGCGACTCATTCCCTCCGGAGTAAGATCCTGATAAGCCTCTTTTGATATACCTGTTTTCTTTAGTACCTCCTGAGCCAGATCAAAAGCATCAAGCGTCTCTTTACTATTAATAAAATCACTCATCAGAGTTTGAAACTCCTTTAGTCTTTTCTGAGTACCTGAATTTATATTTACATTGTAGTCCAAAGGAGATGAAAGAACATTCCACAGGCTGATTTGATGTAGTTCAGCCGCAGAAGCTAACTTTCCAACAGTTACATCCCCAATTCCTCGTGTAGGATAATTAATAATACGACGGAATGCTTCCTCATCAGAAGGATTCACTATGAGCCTGAAGTAGGCAATAACATCCTTTATCTCTTTACGCTGATAAAATGATTTACCGCCATAAATCCTGTAGGGTATATTTTTCTTCCTGAGAGAATCCTCAAATATTCTTGATTGTGCATTAGTGCGGTAGAGTATAGCAAAATCGCTGTATGCCGAATGCATCTCCAATCGCATTCTGGCAATCTTATTAGCTACAACAAGTCCCTCTTCAAAATCAGAGAATGTGCTTAACACCTCCATTTTCTCACCAACCTCATTTTCTGAGAATACATCCTTGGCAATCTGCTCTGTATTCTTTTTGATAAGGCTGTTGGCCGCATTTACTATATTTTGTGTTGACCTATAATTCTGCTCAAGCTTAAAGACCTTTGTCTCGGGGAAGTTAGATTTAAAATTAAGAATATTATCGATATCAGCACCCCGAAATGAATATATACTCTGTGCATCATCACCAACAACACACACGCGGTGATGCACATCAGACAGCTGTTTTACAATGAGATGCTGAGCAAAATTGGTGTCCTGATATTCATCAACGAGAATGTATTGAAACTGATTCCTGTATTTCTCGAGAACCTCTTTGTGGTCACGAAACAAAATGTTAGTGTACATCAGCAGATCATCAAAGTCCATACTGTTTCCAGAACGCAGACGGTTTTGATATCTCTGATAAATCTCGAAGAGCTGCGGCTGTTTAGCTCTGCGGTCGTATTCAATTATTTCAGCATTACCCGCATACATGGCAGGTGTTATCAAACTGTTCTTTGCTCTTGATATTTGTCCGTGAACAGATCCCGGCCTGTATTGCTTGTCATCAAGCTTCATATCTTTAATGATAAGCTTAATCTGATTACGAGAGTCAGATGTATCGAATATGGTGAAGTTCGACTGAAAACCAATTGATTCAGCTTCATTGCGAAGAATACGTGCGAAAATTGAGTGGAAGGTGCCCATCCACAATCTTCTGGCTCTTTTCTCACCAACCAGTTCTGCAATACGCGATTTCATCTCACGCGCAGCCTTATTAGTAAATGTAAGCGCAAGAATATAGTAAGGAGGAAGCCCCTGTTCCAGTAGATAAGCTATTTTGTGAGTCAGCACACGCGTCTTACCCGACCCCGCACCTGCTATTACAAGAGAAGGACCGTCGCAAAACTCCACCGCAGCACGTTGTGCCTCATTCAGCTCATTTAGCAGATCAGTTTTGCTGTTTGTTTCTGTCTTTTGCATAAATACAAAAGTAAGTATTTTTCATAAAAAAAACCGCTCTCTTGCGAAAGCGGTTCTAAATCATTTTCAAATTTTACTTAATAAAACGGGATGTTATCGGAATGTGTATCGCAAACTTAGTGCGAATCCACTATACCAGTAATCATTATAATCGTTGGTGAAATTAAATGATGGTTTCCAGTCGAGAGACACATTGAAAGGGGCTCTCGGGAAAACATATTCCAGACCTCCAATCAGGTCAGCTCCTAGCAGAAATGCACTGTCATAATTATCTCTGTGCTTGTGAATGCCTCCTAAATGAGCACCCAGACCCACATACCAGTCAAGACCCGGAGCATTGGGAACAGGCTGCTGGTATTCATACAATCCTGTAAGCTGAAACCAGCGCGGAGATGCAGATAATATAAACTCACCTGCACTGGCAGGCGCGAAAAAGTGTTTAAGTGTTAAACCACTGTCATATCCCAGTCTCACACCAAACGCGGTGTTATATTGCTGAGCATTAATTGTAGTTGTGAATGCTGCAATAAGCAGTCCTGCAATAAATAGTTTTTTTAGTTTCATAAGTCAATGTTTTTGTAAAAAATAGTTCAAGTTCTGGTTATTTCAATGATGAAACAATTTAACGCACATTTTGTTTGTATAAGTTTAATGAAAATTATCACTGACGAGTCAGTAAAAGTTATTTGCCTTTAACAATTTTCTTGATCTCATTAAGTTTATTGAGCGCATCAATAGGAGTTAAGTTGTTCACATCCAGGTTGATTATCTCATCACGAACCTGACTCAATATAGGATCATCCAGCTGAAAGAAGCTCAATTGATAACCCTCCTGTTTTTCCACGAAATCATCAATTGGTTTTTTAATATCGCCTCTTCGGTTTGAGTTCTCCATCTGAGACAGTATTGTGTCAGCCCTTTTAGTAATACTCTGTGGCATACCCGCCATCCTTGCCACATGAATCCCAAAGCTATGCTCACTTCCTCCCGGCACCAGCTTGCGCATGAAAATCACTCTCTTGTCTATCTCTTTTACCGATACATTATAATTCTTTATACGCTTAAAAGTTTTCTCCATCTCATTAAGCTCATGATAATGTGTAGCAAAAAGAGTCTTAGCCCTTGCTTTAGGATTCTCGTGAATATACTCCACAATAGCCCATGCAATAGAAATACCGTCGTAAGTGCTTGTCCCCCTACCAAGCTCATCAAAAAGAACAAGACTTCTATCCGACAGGTTATTCATAATATTGGCAGCCTCATTCATCTCAACCATAAAAGTTGATTCACCCAGTGAGATGTTGTCAGAAGCACCAACCCTTGTAAATATTTTATCAACCAATCCTATTTTTGCTGATTCGGCAGGTACATAAGATCCTATTTGAGCCATAAGGGTTATAAGAGCCGTCTGGCGCAGCAGAGCCGATTTACCCGACATATTTGGTCCGGTAATTATCAAAATCTGCTGTTTGTCATTATCAAGATAAACATCGTTAGAGACATAAGGCTCATCCACCGGCAGTTGTCGTTCAATTACCGGATGCCGCCCTTTTTTAATATCAATTACATACGACTCGTTAACTTCTGGTCGCATGTATTTATACTGCTCAGCCACACTTGCAAACGAAAGCAGGCAGTCTGCCTGAGCAATAATATTTGCATTATTCTGTATAACAGGGATATATTCAAGTATGCTTTCAACCAGCTCCCCATATATTTTATTCTCCAGTACATTAATCTTCTCTTCTGCACCAAGTATTTTCTCCTCATACACCTTCAGCTCCTCAGTGATATATCTTTCCGCACTCACCAGAGTCTGTTTTCTGGTCCATTCTGCCGGCACTTTGCTCTTATGTGTATTTCTCACCTCTATATAATATCCGAAAACATTATTAAAAGCCACTTTTAGAGACGGAATACCAGTCTTTTCGCTTTCACGCTGCTGAAGCTTCAGAAGATAATCCTTGCCCGAAAAGGCAATATCGCGAAGTTCATCAAGCTCATTATTCACCCCTTTCCTGATAAATCCACCTTTATTAATAAGGGCAGGAGGATCCGGAACAATCTCCTTCTCAATCCTGTCCCTCATTAAAGGGCAAGGATTAAGCCGTTCCCCCATCTCTTTGAGTTTACTGTTGCCTGATTCGTTAAAAGCCTCCTTTATAGGCTCTATTGCATTAAGTGCAACCTTTAGCTGAACAACCTCTCTGGGAGTTATTCTGCCAACAGCCGCTTTCGATATAATACGTTCCAGATCACCTATTAATGATAGTTGCTGAGTGAGCAGCTTTTTAAGTTCAGGATCACGAAAAAAATGCTCAACAACATTTAGCCGGTCTTCAATAGGTTTAACCTCCTTCAGAGGAAAAACCACCCACCTTCGCATAAGTCGCGAGCCCATTGGGGAGATAGTCTTATCCAAAACACCCAACAGACTTTTTCCCCCCTCATTCATTGGAGACAGCAGTTCAAGATTTCTGACAGTGAATTTGTCAAGGCGTACAAAACGATCCTCTTCGATCCGTGTTAATGAGTTGATATGCTCTATATTAGGATGTTGTGTTATGTCCATATAGTGCAAAATGGCACCCGAAGCAATAATACCCTGTTCAAGATGATCAACCCCGAAGCCTTTCAGACTTGAAGACTTAAAGTGAGATTTCAGCCTGTCACGTGCAGCATTTTCTGTAAAGATCCAGTCATCCAGCGCCGAAATCAGCCAGCCGGAGCCAAACAGCTCTTCAAATTTCCTCTTTTTGTTGTGTTCCACCAACACCTCTTTTGGTGAGAAGTTAGAAAGCAGTTTGTCGATACTTTCATGCGTTCCTTCTGTGGTGAGAAACTCACCTGTTGAGATATCCAGAAAAGATATCCCAATGATATTGTTTTTAGCAAAATGAACCGAACAGAGGAAGTTGTTTTCCTTATGATTAAGTACAGTGTCATTGATAGATACACCCGGTGTAACGAGTTCCGTAATGCCACGCTTAACCAACTTCTTTGTTGTTTTAGGATCCTCCAGCTGATCGCAAATAGCAACCCTTTTGCCCGCTCTCACCAGTTTAGGCAGATAAGTATCAAGAGCATGATGAGGAAATCCTGCCAGTTCCACAAACTGCGCAGCGCCATTAGCCCTTCTGGTAAGTGTTATTCCCAATATTTCAGATGCAATGATTGCATCATCCGAAAAAGTCTCATAAAAATCGCCCACACGAAACAGCAGTATTGCATCGGGATGTTGTTTCTTAATCTCGATAAACTGCCTCATCATCGGGGTCTCTGCTATTTTTTTTGCCACAAGCTTTTATTTATTATAAATCAAAAATACAAAAAATACAGCACCCGCAAAAAGTATATATTTTTGCTGCATCGCTATAACTTCGCCCAAATTTTGGTCTTATCTCGCTCTTAATTTGGCCTTACCTCGCCCTTATCTTCTCCTTTTAAATAAGGAAAACATAAGAATCAGGTAATAGCAAAGAGATAGTTATTATATAGTGTGTATTGGCCAAAGACAGTAAGGTTATGATAATAGCCTCTTCAGTTCCTTAACCCCTTCCGAAGCTCCCATTTTAATATGGTGTATGTCATATCTTCCTGTTGCCACATCCTTAGGATCGATAAGATAAACAGGAACATTGCTTTTCACGTCGTTAAGAAGTCCGGCTGCAGGATATACGTTCATTGAAGTACCTATAATCACAAAGATATCAGCACTGTGAGTAATAGTTTCTGCCTTTGCCATCATAGGTACCATCTCACCAAACCAAACAATATGAGGACGCAACTGATAACCCTTTTCGCATTTGTCGCCCAATTTAATATCACAATTCTCAGGATCAATATCATAAATAAGCGATTCGTCGCCAGTTGAACGTGATTTCATCAATTCTCCGTGAAGATGAATAACAGAGCTGCTACCGGCCTGTTCATGCAGATTGTCGATATTTTGTGTGATAATGTGCACATCAAAATCCTTCTCCATATCTGCTAACCCGTAATGACCCGCATTTGGTTTAGTGCCAAGCAGTTCGCGGCGTCTGACATTATAGAAGTTCAATACCAATTCAGGATTTGCCCTGAAGCCTTCAGGTGTAGCTACCTGTTCCACCGGATATTTATCCCACAATCCGCCTGAATCTCTGAAAGTAGAGATACCACTCTCCGCACTCATGCCTGCACCTGTTAATACAACCAGCTTTTTCTTCTTCATTTTATGCTCCTTTTTACTTCAAATATAGCTTTTTATACTTATAAATATCACATTTTATTTGATAAACTCTCTCTTTTTATAATTTATGTCGTACTTTTGCAAGATAATTCGAAAACTAAATAAATTAATGGACAAATTAAGTTATGCGTTAGGTATGAGTATGGCCTCAAACCTAATGAATTCAGGACTAAAACAAATTGATGTTGATTCTTTTGTAAAAGCCTTCACAGAGATCATGAAAAACGGTGCTCCCGAGATGACTCCCCAGGAAGCAAATCAGATACTACAAAATTATTTCAGTAAACAGCAGGACGAGATGTTGAATAAAAATTTGGAAGAAGGCAGAGCCTTCCTCGAAGAGAACAAAAAGAAAGATAATGTAACAGCTCTTCCCAGCGGTTTGCAATTCGAAGTACTTAAAGAGGGTGATGGTGAAATACCAAAAGCCACTGACAAAGTCAGGTGTCACTATCACGGCACACTTATAGATGGCACAGTATTTGATAGTTCAGTACAGCGAGGTCAGCCGGCAGTGTTTGGTGTAAACCAGGTTATCAAAGGGTGGGTTGAAGCCCTTCAGCTTATGTCGGTAGGTTCAAAATGGAGATTATACATACCTTCCGAACTTGCTTACGGAGAACAGGGAGCAGGCGGTGCAATAGAGCCTAATTCAGCTCTCATATTCGATGTAGAGCTTTTAGGAATTGTATAAATAAAGAACACATATAATAATATAAAGTAAAATGAAAAAAACAATTTTAAGCACATTTAGTGCAGTAGCAGTTTTTGCCGTTATGATGGTTTCCTGTGGCGGAGCATCTACACCCAAAACATCCTTAAAAACCTCTGTGGACAGTCTTTCTTATGCTTACGGCGTAACAATGGCAGATCAGGGATTAGCACAGTTTCTTGAGCAAGCAGGAATATTGTACAATACATCAGGTATTGAGTATGATTACCAGATGAGAATGGCATCAGCCGACTCAACACAAAAAGCTGCATTACAGGCTGAGATGACAACAAAAATCGACTCAGTTAACAAACTTAACGGACCCCGATTAAATGAATTCATCAAAGGTATGCAGGAAGCAATCAACCTTAATGCAGAATCACCTTACGCACATGGTTTGAGTATAGGTGTGCAGTTCTCTCAGCAGTTACTGCCACAGTTTAACACTATGTTATTTGGTGAAGACTCTGATCAGAAAGCAAATAATGATCAATTACTTGCCGGATTAGTTGCAACATTAAAAAACCAGCAGCTAGCAATCGCTAAAATGGAGGCAAGCGTTTTGGTTCAAACAGAAATGGAAAAAGCGCAGGAAGCACAGATGGCACGCCAGGAAGAAAAACTCAAAGAGCAATATCAGGAAGAGATTGCAAAAGGTGATGCTTATATGTCAGAGAATGCAGCAAGAGAAGGAGTAGTAACGCTACCCAGCGGATTGCAGTATGAAATTCTTACAGAAGGAAAAGGTGCAATCCCAACAGATACCGACAGAGTGAAAGTTCATTATCACGGAACACTTATCGACGGTACTGTTTTTGACAGCAGCGTTGAAAGAGGTGAGCCTACTACATTTGGCGTAACACAAGTAATCCCGGGTTGGACTGAAGCATTACAACTTATGTCTGTAGGTTCAAAATGGAGACTGTATGTTCCTTATGACTTAGCTTATGGATCAGCTGACAGAGGTGAAATCAAGCCATTCTCTAACCTAATCTTTGATGTTGAATTGATAGGTATTGAAAAATAAAGCACATTAGTTAAATATATATTTATAAAGAGCAGTCTCAATGAGGCTGCTTTTTTTGTGTTTATACGTTAACTTCATGTAATTGGTTTTTAACATTAGATGAAAATATTAATCATAAGATATTACTATTTTATATAGATGGAGTCGATTTGATGTTAAAAGCATTCGATTAATGACAAAATAGTTGCAGAATGATTTTATATAATGTATTTTTGCGACTTCTCTTTTATTGAGAGTTGTTTTAGGTTATATTAATGTTAGATGTTTGAAGATTTTAAACCACTTTAATAGTGTTGTAACAGATTGTTTTATTAAAATAGTAACTAAAAAGGTGTTTTTAATAGCTTTTTCTTACTTTTTTATAAAACAAAGTGGCAAAAGTCTTTTAGTTAAAAAAAATAATTTATATTTGTGATATGAAATAATTTAGTGTATTTGTTAAAGTGTGTTCGAAGTGATAATTAATATTGAATCAAAGATCATTTAATTCAACTTTTACTTCTTCGGCAAAACCACATAACTGTCTTCTAGAATATAGATGTAAATTTTTTTTCGATATAAATAGAGTAAAATGAAAGTATTTAATTAAAAAGTAGAGTTTATGAAAAGAAAACTAACAATGTTTTTGGCCCTTTTCTTTGTAGGAATTGGGATTGCTATGGCTCA
>DHCC01000057.1:52270-52875 GCA_002398875.1 Bacteroidales bacterium UBA4912
GGTGAGCCAGTAATTGGAGCTACAATACAAGTTGAAGGTACAACACAAGGGACTATTACCGATATAGACGGTAATTTTCAATTGTCAGCTCCGACCGGTGGTACTTTAATTGTATCTTATGTAGGTTATGTTACTCAGAGAGTACCTGTTGCTTCAAATATACAGGTTGTACTGGTTTCAGACCTTGAGCTTTTGGATGAAGTTGTTGTTGTAGGTTACGGAACAACCACAAGAAGAGCATTTACCGGGGCAGCTTCAGCTATAGATAATGATGTGATAGAGAATAAGGTGGATATTAATCCCATTAAATCTCTTCAGGGAACTATCCCAGGACTACAGATGAGTGTCGGATCCGGTCAGCCAGGTGCTCCTGCTACTATTTTCATCCGCGGTAGAAACTCTGTGAACTCAGGTACTCAGCCACTTTATGTTATTGACGGTGTGCCTTTTGAAACCGGCACACAAGGTATGAGAAGCAGTGAAGGACAAGAAATGAGTCCTCTTGCTACCATTAGTGCACAGGATATTGAAAGTGTTACAGTGTTAAAGGATGCGAGCGCCACATCTATATATGGTGCAAGAGCAGCTAACGGTGTTATTGTAAT
>DHCC01000057.1:53141-53369 GCA_002398875.1 Bacteroidales bacterium UBA4912
AGCTATCCTGACAGCTACAAATTAACAGGTGCTGATTCTTACAGGGAGTTATCCAAAGAGGCTGCACTAAATGGTTACAATTATGGTCCTGGACTAGGGAGAACAAGTTATTTCAGACTGTACAATGAAGCTTACGGTGTTGGTTTACCCTACACTGATGAGGGTGCAGCCGATTTTCTTGAGTGGTATTCAGGAATTCCTTATGATTCACCTTACGATACAAACTGG
>DHCC01000057.1:53653-57037 GCA_002398875.1 Bacteroidales bacterium UBA4912
GGTAAGGATATGAAGAGATATTCTTTCCGCTTGAATTTCGATCAGGCCCCTAATGACAGAGTATCTTATGGTTTCAACTCAAACGTTGCACATACTGTTACTAACATGGGTGCAGGTGGAGGGTACTTTTCAGATCCTATCACACAGGCGATTATGATGAGTCCGCTGTCTCCTGTGAAAAATGAAGACGGCACGTGGAACTTCAATACAACAACTGGTTATAATCCGGTTGCACAAAGAAGTGAATTAGGTGATAAGAGTGAAGCAAAACAGTATCGTTTTATCTTCTCTCCTTATGCAACTGTAAATATTTTAGATAATTTGAGTTTCACTTCAAGACTTGGTGTTGACGGATACCTTATTGATGAATTCGGTACCTGGTCATTCCTACAGCCACAAGGTAAAGATATGCGTGGTTTAGGTGAAAATGGTTATGTTGCAAACTTTGTAACTACTATAACTAACACGCTTAACTATAATAAGAACTTCAACGGACACAATTTCGATGTTCTTCTGGGACAGGAAGGTCAGAAAACCTCTTATAAAGATACATATCTTGCAGGTAGCAACTATGCTGTTGATTATTTGAATGATGTTGAATTGACATCAACACCAAGCAGTGCCTCTACATCAAGAAGAGAACTTGTACTTAATTCTTACTTCTCAAGACTTGAATATAACTTCAACGAGAAATATTATCTGTCAGGTAGTTTCCGTATGGATGGTTCTTCAAGATTCTCAGAAAAGAACAGATGGGCTCCTTTCTATTCATTAGGAGGTAAATACAGATTGTCAAGTGAAGATTTTATGCAGGGAGTTGATTGGCTTGATGACCTGACAGTTCGTGCAAGTTATGGTACATCAGGTAACCAGACAGTTGGTAACCTTGCTATAATGGATGGCTGGTATGCATATCGTAATCTATATGATTTCGGATACAATTACAATGGTCAGCCCGGATCAAACAGGCTGCAGATTGGGAATAACGATCTCAAATGGGAAAAAACCGCCAAATTCAATATCGGATTGGATGTTATGCTTTTAGATTTCCTAACGGTTTCAGCTGATTATTATAACCACCTAACAAAAGATATGGTGTTTGGAGTACCTCTTTCACGTACAACAGGTATGAATACATATTATCAGAACATTGGTGAACTTGCAAACAGCGGTTTCGAGGTTTCTGTTATGGCACGTCTTATAAACCGTAATGATTTTACCTGGAATGTCTCTGTTAATGGATCACATAATAAGAACGAAATTAAGAAATTGAGTACTGATCTTCCAATTGAATATACATACCAGATTGTTGAAGTTGGTCGAGATTACTACACATTTAAAATGAAAGAATGGGCAGGAGTAGATCCTGAAACTGGTAGAGGTTTATGGTACCTAAATGAAGAAGGAGATGAAACAACCAATAACTACAATTTGGCAAAAAAACGTTATGTTGGAAAAGCAACTCCTGACTTCCAGGGTGGTTTAACAAACAACCTTAAATGGAAAGGTTTCGATATGAGCTTCCAGTTTAATTTCTCTGTAGGAAGTAAAATATATGGAAACCATCTTCGTTATGACGAACAAATTGGTAATTCTTTTGCATCACCTTACACAAAATATGTTGAAGAAAACAGATGGCGTAAACCAGGTGATAACGCTAAAGTTCCTATGTTGATGTTTACATCAGGTGTAACAGAAAACTCAAACTCTTCTCGTTTCCTTATGGATGGATCATACCTGAAGTTCAGATCGTTCTCATTGGGTTATACATTGCCAAGTAATGTTGTATCAAAATTAGGGCTAAGCAGATCAAGAGTGTTCTTTAATGCAGAGAATATTTATACATTCTCAGACTCCGAATACAGGGGATTTGACCCTGCAAGCGTTGGCGCTAATGGAGTTCAGTGGTGGAATTATCCAACACCTCGCTCATTTGTATTTGGTTTAACTTTAGGATTTTAAAAAAGACATAATATGAAAAGAAAACTTATATATATAATTACACTGGTAGTTAGTTTAACTACTATCTGGTCTTGTGACTTCGATACAAACATCTATACCGCTATCGAAATGGAAGGTGCTTTTGAATCTGTGCAAGATATTGAGAATGCAGTTCATGGTGCTTATAGGAATGTTGGATATTATCCTTACAGAGGAAATAGAGTTATTGCAATTGGTGATATGGCATCAGATATTTCTGAAGCAAGTGCATCATCTGGTCACTTTGTTGCAATAAATACGTGGACTTTGAATGAAACGACTCCTGATTTACTTGATGTATGGACTTATGCTTATAAGGTAATAGATCAATCTACCAGAGGTATTAATGCTACACTTGAGTTGTTGGATTCAGACAACCTTTTAGAGGGAGAAGACGCCAAATTAGAGTCGTCATTATCTCAATTTTATGGATTGAGAGCTTTAGCCCATTTTGACTTAGTTAATCTTTTTGGACTTCCGTATAAAGTGGGTGGGGGCAATAGTCAACCTGGGATTGTCGTAGTTGGCAACGATCCCATAAAAGAATTTCAACAAGTTACAAGATCATCAGTTGAAGAAACATATACTCAGATATTGAAGGATATTGAAAGTGCGAAGCAATATGCCGGCGGAGAACTAGAAGAAGCGGCGGACAAATATTATTATTTAAATGAAGCTGCAATTTACGCTTTAGAAGCTCGTGTAAATCTTTATATGCATAGATATGACGCTGCAATTGTTGCTGCAGAGGAAGCTATTGAACTTCGCGATTCAGAGGGCGTAAATAACCAAGTTTATTTGTCAATGTGGAGAGATGTAGTAACTACAGGTGAAGATATTTTTACCTTGAAAAAGTCTGCAGACGACAACTTATCAGCTAATGCTCTGAACACACTTTATGGTTCTTATGGTTCAAAAGTATCCGAATTCACAAAAACAAGATTTGAAGCAACTGATATTAGATCAGCACTGGTTTATACTCACCGGGATTATGGGAACAATCATCCTGGTAAATATGATGGTCTTACAACAGCCGCTGCGGTAAGTAATATACCCGTGTTCAGATTATCAGAAATGTATCTTATTATTGCAGAAGCAGAAGCTAGATTAGGTGACGATTTAATTGCTGCTCAAAATGCGCTGTTTTATACTGCAAAGAGAAATACAGCAATTACTACTGTTGCAGATCTTCCTGCAACTCAAGATGAGCTGTTAGATTTTATTGCTGATGAAAGAGTACGTGAATTCTTTGTTGAAGGTCATCGTTTTTATGATCTGAGAAGAACAGGTGCAACTGCTACTATTGCAGGTGATACTAATTTTGAGGCAGCTAAATTTGCATTCCCAATTCCTTCAGAAGAGATAAACTCCGGATTCGGTGTTACTCAGAATGAAAACTGGAGC
>DHCC01000078.1 GCA_002398875.1 Bacteroidales bacterium UBA4912
AATTTTCGCGACTGGGGGGATATGATGGTTTTAGAGGTCCAGGTAGTATTCTTACCCGGATATGCACGTGTCGATATCGTTACGGCTTTCGTCCTGCTGATTTTGCAAATTTGTTTATTGTCATAAGAATAGTAATAATCCAATAATAAATCCTATAGCTGTTGAACCAATTGCTATTGCTGTATTTTTCAATCTATCTCTTGAAACTCTGTCCTGTATATTTCTTGGATCATAGATTTCGTCACTTTTGATGTCTTTGTTATTATCTGATTTATTGAATCGATAAAACTCAGCACGACATCTGTAACAGGAACTCCAAAGGTCAGGTCTGTTTTCTTCTGTAATTATTATTAAATCCGCATTGATAGCACAAGCTTCGCCTCTCAGAATATTGATGGCATGTTCTTCACTACATGCTACTGAAAAACCTGAATCGCCAAGTTTAACTTCTCCAATCATAGTCACTAATGTGTCCGCAATTGAAATGTTTTTTTTAATTATCACATCACATGTGACATAGTCGGACTTTTTAATATGATATCCGGTTCGAACTATGCGATGACTGCAATTAGAAAAAAGCAGGACTGTAATTAATAAATAGAACATTCTTTTCATCATGTAATTGTTTTTAAGTTGTTATCATAAATGCAATCTTTCAACGTTCGAAGGATTGCATTTTCTTACGGTTTAATCTTTGCTTAAATTATGGTACAAATTTCAGGGGGTATTGTTACTTCTCCAACAACTCTGAATGGTTGAGTTGAACGAAAAGATTGTGTAGAATTTCCAGGGAACTTCTTGTCGGTTAAGTCGGGGGTCATGTTCAATTTCTCCTGTTGGTTCTACTAAGTATATTCTTTCCCGTCCGTCTCCAAAGGCAAGTTCTGCTCCCCAAACTGCAGCGTCTAATGTTGCTGTCAAGAAGATATATTTTGTTTTTTTGTTGTCCGTAGTTAGAATTGTAACCAGCTTCTATTAAGCCATCAACTTTCAAGTCTGCTTTTGTCACGTGAAAAAAGTCTGTGCGAAAGGTGTCGCACCTTTTCTGTTCGTTATTCTTATTCTCCATTGTAAAATTTTATTTTTTACAGTCTGTTGTCTTTGGTTGCCGGTTGTTTTACAATGCTAGATAACATCGTGTTATGGGATGTTATTCTTCAAATTCTAATCTTTTTAAATTATAAATCCGTTTGCTTGTTCTATTATCATCTGACTCAAAAACTATTTCAATTTTATCATTATCGATGTAGCGGGCATCTTTTCTCCAATACAACGATGAAATTGACATAGAATAGTCATTCAAAGGAAATGGAGTAATCTCTTCAAGTTTATACGTCTTTTCGGCATTTCCTTTCTCATTATATATGACAAATACATTTACTCCATAACCGGTGGAATACCAATTATCATAGGTCGCAATTGAAGAACCATCGTTGGCAACTGTCGCATAAACTGGGCAAACTTCATTTAACAAAGGTCTTTTCCATAGTAAAACACTATCAGCTCCATTCATACGATATAATTCAGCTGTACAAGGAGTTTTAATCGTATCCAGTCCAGAAATATTCTGCATAAATTTCTCCTTTTTCCGCAAAATCTTTCTTGTCTGTGGATGCTTGTTACTCTTGTAGTAATCCCATAGATAATATTTGTCGGAAGTTATTTTGGGAGTTATTATTAATTTGAATTCCCGATTATCCGAATAATATGTTTTAATTCTCGGATTATCCCAAATATCAGCTTTTGCCGTCATTGAAATTAAGAGTCCTGCAAGAATCAGTACATAAATCGGAAGTCTCAAAAGTCGTTTCATCTTATCCTGGTATTTATAACTAATCTTCAGAATAACAATTCGCTGCCGTTTGTATTTAAAGTTTTCCCTGTTTGAGTTTTTTAGTAGTATCTAAATACAAAAACGATGTTAATATGAACAGCGAAACGCTTGTAAAAAGCGCAATCAAATACATTTTTTTAAATGACAAATTAAGTCCAAGTAATAAAGCGCCGATAGCAATTATCCCGGAAAATATTGAATACCAACTTGTCTTATAAAACCATCCATAAGGAAAAAGATGAGCACCTGTAATGATTGCATAAACCATAATAAAGTACTCTGGAATTTTAATCATTGTGAAGATTAAAAATGGGAAATAAAACAATTGGGCAAAGTTTAACCAAAGTCCTAATGGTTGTAAAGGATTATTTGTGATTTTCCAATTGGTCTTTAGTATCCTGGAAAAGAAAAGTGCCATTGGAAGAAGTGGGGCACCTGCTATGAATACAAGTACAGATCTGTCATACGCTTTGAAGTTAAGTGTCCATAAATAAGCAATTACCAGCCAAATTATACTTGCTGATAAAGTAAAATCAATCCCATTTTTTGATTTAACTGATAACTCATTTCTTAATTCATCAAGTTTTTCCGTTGTCATTTCTGTTGTCATTTTTTGAGAGTTTTTACTAAAATTGCCGCCAACCTGTTGTTAACACTATAAAAATATAACTTTTGTAAATACCCGATTTGCAATATTCGTGAATAATTGTTAATGTGAAGATGTTTTGTATTTATATTGGATAGGGATATGAAACATCAGGGATTTCGGAGCTCTTCCACTGTCAAGGTACTGCAGACCTTGATGCGAGAGGCAAAAATTGAATAAAAACTTATTTACCAATGTTTTATGACCGCGTGTTATGGACCCTGTTTTCTTTACCTTTCTTATTCATCCACCATTTCATCGTCAATCCCCAGCCAAGTCCACAAATTAACCATAATGGTATCCCAACCAAAACACCTTTTTGAGTAATATCCTTATTTTTAATCTATGGGAAAAGGATTTGCATTGTAATAAACATAAACAGTCCAAAGAAGAGGCCAGATTTTAACTAATTTTTAGTCGAATTTTTCGTTTCCGAAACTTCAAGATTAATGTTTTTATATCTGTCGGGTTGCTTGTTTAGCCAGTTTTGTTTTAATGCTTTTCTAAACCATCCCCAAATCGGGAAAGTCAAAAACAGTACTGTTAATGATACCAAGTTTCTTTGTACTGGAATGATTTCACCGCAATTGTCACAGTAATAACCGAACCAGTTTTTGAACATAGTCCTATTTTGCGATGACCATTTAAGTCAGCTATACAAGGTGTCGTGTCCGGAGCATCAGCAAGTTGAAATCTGGTTGTTGGCAACGACAGTAGTGAAGGAAGCGAGACTGCGAAATTCGGTGCTAATGAACAGAAACGGTATGCGAGGCATATCTGTCTTGGGTAAGCAGCCACACCATTGTAATGTCCAAGAGGTAATTTGTGGACAGATATGTAGATGTCGAAGGGATTGGAGGAAAGAAAAAGCTCTTACCGGGGGGAGATCCTGGAAGCGAAAGCATGCACCGGGAAGACCGGTCTTTTAGGTGTACCTACCGTGGTTGACCGAATGCTCTGTCAAGCCGTAGGGCAGGTTTCAGCCAACCGGTTCGAGATGGATTTTGAGGATTACAGTTATCGTCCGGATAACAGTATTCAAATAAGGTTATATAAATTAAACTG